>CAZWDN010000209.1:0-9324 GCA_964633125.1 uncultured Pirellula sp.
TCGGCGCCGTCGTGCGCGGTTTCGACGACGCAGCCGTAGCGTTCGAGCAGTTGGTGTGCGGCGGTGCGGACCGTTTCATCCGCGTCGACCACGAGCACCTGGCGGCCGCGCAAACGAGGCCGGTCGGGCCCCATCGTTCCTTGCGGCAGGGCTTGGCTCGGGGCCATTTTCTGCCCGACCTTCTGGATCACCTGCTTGATGTCGCGGGCGTTGCGCAGAATGCGTTGCAGACGTTCCGCCACGTCGGGCTCGTGCCCGATGTAGCGTTCCATGATGTTTACGGCGTCGTTCAGAATATCATCGACGGGCAACGCCACGGCGCTATGAATCGCTTCGACGCTCATCGCGGCGGCGCCGGCTCGTTCGACGACGAGCAATTCCAGCGTATTGAGCGCCACGGCGACGTCGCGAGCGAAGATTTCCAAGAACTGCTGGTCATTGTCGCCGAAGGCCCGCGGCTCGGGGCTTTCGACGTTGAACGTGCCGATCACTTCTTCATGCAGGAGCAGCGGCACGGTGAGCGAACTGCGGCCGCCGTGCGCCCCTTCGATATAGAGCGGATCGGAGGTCGTGTCTTCGCAGAGGTAGCTCTTACGCGTGGCGGCGACGAAGCCGGTGACGCCGTTGCCTTTCGGTTCGGCGAAGAGTTCGCGTTGCGCCGCCTCGGGCGACATGCCGACGGCCAAGAGCGGTTCCAGTCGTCCGGTCTTCGCGTCGAGCAGGCGAATCTCAATGATGTCGAAATTCAGCAACTGCCGCGCGTAGTGCAAAATGTTGAGCTTAAGCAGTTCGATCCGCTCGTCGATCGACATGCGGAAGAGTTCTTCCGGCGACAGGTTCGCGAGTTCGACTCCCGCCTTGTGGATGGCGGCGAGTTTTTGCTGTTGCACGACTTCTTGCGTCACGTCGCGGAGCGTAACGATCAATCGCTTCGCGGCGCCTTCTCCCATGGGAGCGGCATGCACGCGATAGAAGCTCTCTTTGGAATGCAGCGTGGAACTGCTGGCCTTGCCCGAGGCCCGTGCGGTGTTGAAGGGGCACATGTCGGGGCCGAGAATTTCCGGCCCTTGCAGCGCGCTGTAGAAGCCCATGCCGACGAGCGACGTGAGGTGCGTCCAATCGCTGAGGCGTTGATTGGCCCACACGATGCGATTGTCGCCGTCGAGCACGACGACGCCGTCGGGCATCGAGCGAAGCATTTGCTCGGGAGTGCAACCGGCTTCGGCTATGTTCAAGCCGTCGGCGGTCAGGTCCGGCACCACGGCCACCGGCACGACGGTGACGGGTACCGTCGTCGCGGCCGGCGCCGACGGCACCTGCTCCGGATGCGTCTCGCCGACGACTTCATAGCGCCGGGGTTCGGCACACGGACCGACGACGTCGTCGGACGATACCGAATCGGCGGCACCGATCTCAGGGGCCACCGATGGTTTCGCCGTTTTGGTGTGGGCACTCAATTTACAAATACTCCGCAGGGACCGGGCCGCCGCAGATCGCCGCGCATGCGGGAGCGAACTCCGCACGCCCGACGGCCGCCTATCGGCTGAGTCGTCGTCACCGAACCCCGTACAAAGGATTATAGGGGTAGAGTTTGCGACGAACAACGAATTTGCGCGGCCTCAACCATTCCATCGACTGCCGGACGCGGACACTTTGGAAGCTTCGCGCGATGGGCTAACTTTTCCGTTTATGTCGAAGAGTGCGACGATCGATGTGACTGCTAACGTAATCGCAGCCGCGCGATTCCCGCAACCGGATAAGGGCCTGAAGTTCATGCAGGATCCGCACACGCAGAGTACCGGCGAACCCCCCGGGCTTCCCCGTATCGACCGTTACGAACGGCAATCGGCGCGGGTTTCTCGTGTAATCAGTCATCAAACTCCGATTGATTCAACGATGTCGGACGCGCTCTAAAGCGGGGCGATGCCGCGACTTCGTCGTTGCATGCCGGCGTGCGTCTCCACGAATCGGTCGGAGTTGAATGAAATGTGGCGCTCGTTGTTTATCGCGGTCGGCATTTCAGCCGTTCTTTTGGGGGTGGAGTGCCTTCTCATTGATAAGGCGGTTCTCGCGCGACGCGAAGCGCCCGCCCCTGGAATGCAGGAATCCGTCGGGCGCAATCGCGAATTCGTCCCGCCGGATTGGGCTCCGTGGAGCCTGATGTCGACCGGCGCCGTAACGGTTCTCTATTCGTTTAGCTTGCCGCGCCGCGGCATGGGCTAAGACTTCGGCGGGACGTTAGACACTCGCACTTCGATACGGTCGGCGCCCGACTACGGTTGGCGCAGCGCGTCGAAGTATTGCTTCTTTTGATCGCGGCGCGAACGATCGAGCGATTGGTGTTCGAGCTTTTGCGATTCCGCGTCGCCCGCGATCGCATCGGCTTGGCGGCGGATCGCGTCGAGCACCTTGCCCTTCGCGTTGGGGCCGTCGGTCGGGCCGACCGCGCGCATCGGGCCTGCGCCGACGTCGCCGCGGACGCGCGAATCAAATCCGCCGGCGACATCCGTATTTGCGTTCTCTTTGCCGAGCCCCGGCCCGACGCCGCGCCCCGGTTGTAATCCGCCCGGCCGGCGCCCTTGTTGCCCGTTGCCTTGCGCCAAGCCTTGTTGACCCGCGCCGGGGCGTTGTTCTTTGCCTCCTTGTTGACCTTGTTGCGCCTCGCCCGGCTTACCGCCGGCACACATGCCCGACTTGCATTCCGCCAAGTCGTCGAGGCTCTTTTGTAAGAGTTCGCTTTCACCGGCTTGCTGCGCCATTTGTTCGAGTTGTTCTTGGAGCGACTGGAGCGATTTTTCCGCATGAGCCTCGTCGCCGGCCTGCATACTTTGAGACGCTTGCTCGAACGCGTTCCTCAGCGTTTCTAGTTCGCTATTTTCCGCAGCCAGCTGCGACAGGCTTTCGGCGAGCGCCGCCGGATCATCGCCGGCCCGTTCGCCCGGGTTCGGCGCGCCGGACGGGTTGTCGAAGTCGCCTCCTTGTGAGCCGGAGCTCTTCCGTTCGCCGCTTTTGCCCGCGCCTTCGGCCGCGTCGCGCGCCTTTTGTTCCAGGTCTTTCTGAATTTCCTTGCGCGCGTCGGCCATTTGCTCCAATTGCTTTTGCAGTTGCTCAAGCTGTTGCTCGAGTTGCTTTTTCTTTTCGGGGTCGAGTTGCCTAGCCGCGACCTCTTTGCGCAGTTTCTCGAGCTTCTCCGCTGCGTCACGATAATTGCCTTGGCTTAACGCTTCGGAGAATTCGTCGGCCGGACCTTTCTTTTTCGAACGGAGCTTGCTGAGTTCTTTTTGCAGTTGTTGTGCCGCACCGACGTCTTTCCGTCGCTCCGCCAACTCGCTCGCCATGTCGCTGAGTTGTAGCAGGGCGTCTTTCTGATCGACCTTGTCGGCGCTCTGCAGCTTCAGCGCTTCTTCGCGCAGCTTGTCGAGCAATCGCTGCGTCTCGGCGAGCTTCATCATTTCGGCTTCCTTACGCCGTTCGTCGAGCTTCCTGGCGAGTTCCTTGACGTGTTCTTGAACCTGCGCGGTCGGGGCGGCGTCCAAGGTTTCGCCGGCCGGATTCGTCGTGATTTGCGGAGTGAACCAAATGGCGATGCCGACGGCAATCGCCGCGGGCACGAGAGACCATGCGCCCCGGCGAGGCGGCATCAGCGGGAAGGCTTGGTTGGTATCGATGCGCGCCGCCGCGCGCTCGGCATCGGCGTACACGGCTTCGGCCATGGGACTCTGTGCAGGATCGTGCGCCGCAATAGAGCGCGTCGACAAAGCGCTCGAGAGCCGCTCTTGCAGGCCGCAACGCTTGTCGAGTTCGACGGCCGTTGCCAAGTCGGCCGGACGTGTGGCGATACTCCAACCCAACGCGACAACGAGCGAAGCGCCGATAGCGACGCCGAGCAAAGTCGACCAAGCCGGCCAACTCGCCGTGTATTTTCCCGCCGTGATCGCGACCGCCGTCGCGACGAGTGCAATCGTCACGCACCACGGCAACGCGCGCACGAAGCTCACGAGCATCCAGCGACGTTGTGCGGCGGCGATCCGGAGATCGAGCGACGACGGCATACGGCCTCCCGGCGGTGGTGGAAGTGTTCTTCTAGATTGTAGCCGGTTCCCGCCGAAAGTAACCGTCGGCGCGCGAGAAGCACGCGTATCGCCGCGGAATCAGGGGTCGAAACACCGCTCTCCGCACGGTTGCCGTTGCGCCGTATAATAGACTGTCGGGCCACGAGCGTTACCGGGCCGGCAAAGCCCGAGAAGCGGGCTCCTCGTCGTTGTTCCCCAGATTTTTGTCGTGACTGTGATGCATGACGTCGCAACCCAATCCGTAGTCCTCCCGTCGCCGGCGGAACGTCCGTCGGCCGATGTGGTGATCTACGATGGCGAATGCAAGTTCTGCACGGCTTCGGTTGAACGTTTGGCGCGGTTCGATCGTGAAGGACGGTTGTCGTTTCTCTCGTTGCACGATACCGAAGTGGCACGCCGTTGGCCCGAGCTTTCCTACGACGATCTGATGCAGTACATCTATCTCTGCACCGTCGACGGCAGAAAATTTCACGGGGCCGAGGTCTTCAAATACTTGAGTACGCGACTGCCGCAGTTCTATCTACTGGCTCCGGTCTTGTACGTTCCCGGCCTGATGCCCCTCTGGCAGGTTTTTTATCGCGCGTTTGCGAAGCACCGGTATCGCTTCGGACGCATCGAAAGCTGTACCGACGGTAGTTGCAAGATTCCTGCACGTCGCTAACTGTGCGTCCGCTGAGCGGTCGTCCGCACGTTTGCGTCGATCTGTCGCGCCCGGAAGAAATGCATTCACCTGCCTGAAAGGCGGGGGCTTCGGCCGGCGAATTTCCTCACGACTCCGGCTATAATCAGGTGTTCGTTCGTCGGGCTCGGCATCAGGGCCTTGCGCGGCGAATTCCCACCTTACGCTTCGCTTCCGCATCCCCGCGAAACACTCTCGCCTATGCGACATCTCTTTCTGTTAGCGGCCGCCGTTTTGTCAACTTCGGCGTCAACGGCTCTCTGCGCCGACGCTCCGAAGTCGACCGAGGTCGCGCCGACCGTCTCTCCGGAACACGCGAAGTTGTTCGAAAGTCAGATCAAGCCGATTCTCGCGCGACATTGTTTTCAATGCCACAGCCACGCGGCCGGTAAAGACAACGGCGGCCTGATGCTCGACGCCCGCGGCTCGATGCTCGTCGGCGGCGATAGCGGCGCCGCCCTGGTGCCGGGCAAACCGGAAGAGAGCCTGCTGATCACCGCGGTGAAGTTCGAGGAAGACTATCCGCGGATGCCGCCGAAGGGAAAGATTCCCGAGGCCGATGTGAAGGCGCTTGTGGAATGGGTGCGCATCGGTGCGCCGTGGCCCGGTTCGGACGACGCCGTCGCCGCCAAGCCGCGCGAAAAAATTACGGATGAAGATCGCCGGTATTGGGCTTTCCAGCCGGTGAAGCATCCCAAGCCGCCGGAAGTTGCCGACGCCGCCTGGCGCGCGAACCCGATCGATCGCTTCATTCGCGCCCGGCTCGATGCCGAGGGATTGCAGCCGTCGCCTGTCGCGGAGAAGGGGGCGCTCTTGCGTCGCGTGTATTTCGACCTGATCGGACTGCCGCCGTCGGCCGAGGAGATCGACGATTTTGAACGCGACGACGCGCCGGATGCGTATGAAAAGGCCGTCGATCGACTCTTGGCAAGCCCTCGCTACGGCGAACGTTGGGCGCGGCACTGGCTCGATTTGGTGCGCTATGCCGAATCAGACGGCTATCGCATCGACGACTATCGGCCCGACGCTTGGCGTTACCGGGATTACGTCATTCGCTCGTTCAATGCCGATAAGCCGTATGATCAGTTCGTGCGCGAGCAACTCGCCGGTGACGAGTTGGCGCCCGACGATCCGGAAGCGCTCTTGGCGACCAACTACCTAACGCTCGGCATCTACGAATACAACAATCGCGATGTTCGCACGCAATGGTCGAACATGCTCAACGACGTGACCGACGTGACGTCGGACGTCTTCATGGGGCTCGGATTGGGCTGTGCGCGTTGCCACGACCATAAGTTCGACCCGATCTTGCAGAAAGACTATTTCGCTCTGCAGGCGTTTCTCGCTCCGATGCAACCGACGTACGAACTGCCGCTGGCGACGCGCGCGGAGCAAGCCGAGTACCGGAAGCGCTTGGCGGCGTGGGAGAAGGATGCCGCGAAGATTCTTGCGGAGATCGAGGCTATCGAAGCGCCTGCCCGCGAGAAGGCCGCGAAGTCGGCGATTGAAAAGTTTCCGGCGGACATTCAAGAGATTTTGCATCGTCCGATCGAGAAGCGAACGCCGTTGGAAAAGCAGATCGGTGCGTTAGCCTATCGCCAAGTGCAGTACGACTACGATCGCTTGGATCGCGTGTTTAAAGACGCGCAGAAGCAGAAGCTTGTGGCGTTGCGCAAGCAGCTTTCGGCACATGCCGCGAAGAAGCCCGAACCGCTGCCGACCGCCTGGACGGTGCGCGACGTGGACGCCGAAGCCCCGCCGGTGACCATTCCGAAGAAAGGAAACGATTCGATCGAGCCGGCCTTTTTGACGGTGCTGGGACACGCGCCGCCGAAAATAGCGCCGCCGACCGCCGTGACGAGGCTCGGGGAGAAGTCGACGGGACGACGTACGGCGCTGGCCGAGTGGCTCACGCGAGCCGATAATCCGCTCACGGCGCGCGTGATGGTAAATCGCGTTTGGCAGTATCACTTCGGCCGAGGCATCGTTCCGACCTCAAGCGACTTTGGCCGGCTGGGCGAAAAGCCGTCGCATCCGGACTTACTCGATTGGCTCACCTCGGAATTCGTCGCAGGGGGCTGGCGATTAAAGCCGCTTCATCGGCAAATCGTGCTGTCGCAAACGTATCGACAGTCGGCTTTAGATCCCGCGCCGAAGGCGGCGCTCTTGAAGGATCCGGAGAATCGCTTGCTGTGGCGGATGGCGAATCGCCGGCTCGATGCGGAGCAGGTGCGCGATGCGTTGCTCGCGGCCACGGGCAAGCTCGACCTAACCGAAGGGGGCCCCTCTGCCGACTTTTCCAAGCCGCGCCGTTCAATCTACGGCCGCGTACTGCGGAATTCCAAAGACCCGCTCCTGGAAGTGTTTGACGCGCCCGAAGGGTTCCAGAGCGCCGCGGGGCGCAATGTGACGACGACGCCGACCCAAGCGCTCTTGATGATCAACAGCAATTACATGCTCGATCAAGCGGCCGAACTGGCGGAACGGATCGACCGCGAACATCCGTCAAACGACGTGACCGGCAAGATCGACGCGGCGTTCCGGTTGGTCTTCGGACGTCTACCGCGCGACGACGAACGTTCGCTGGCCGCCGAGTTTCTTACGCGCCAAGCCGCGCAAATTCATCCGGATGACCCTCCGCCGCCGGTCGTCCAACTCGAAAAGATCCCCTTCCGCGACGGCAGCGCCGCGGTGATGCAGCCGAACGGACCGATGCGCCGCGCCGAAGTACCGGAGAGCAAGAAGTTGCCTACCGGCGACTTTACGCTCGAGGCGTTCGTCGTCCTGCGCAGCACCTACGACGATGCCTCGGTTCGCACGATCGCCGCGCATTGGAACGGCGACAAGGCGAGCCCCGGCTGGTCGCTCGGGGTGACGAGTCGCAAATCGCAATTCAAGCCGCAAATGCTCGTGTTGCAGCTCTGGGGCGAAGACTCCGAAGGCGAGAAGGCTTACGAGCCGATCTTCTCCAGCCTCAACGTGCAATTGAACAAACCGTATTTCGTGGCGGTGAGCGTGAAGCTGAGCGACACGGAGCCGACCGGCGTTACGTTCTACGCCAAAGATCTTTCCAATGACGATGAGCCGATGCTCATTTCGCAGAACTCGCATCGAGTCGTGAAGATTCCCGAGGAGCGGGGGATGTTCACGATCGGCGGCTGCGGCGATCGGGCGTATAGCAAAGTTTGGGACGGCTTGGTCGACGATGTGCGTCTGTCGGCGACGGCGCTGCGCGGGGAGCAGTTGCTGCTAACCGCCGAACAATTGGGCCCGAAGACCGTCGGTTTCTGGGAGTTCGAGCCGCAAGCCGGCGTGTTCAAAGACACATCCGCCAACAAGCTCGACATCCAATTCAAGGCCCCCAAAAACAAAGCGGAAATTCCGCCCGAACGACAAGCCTGGCTCGACTTCTGCCATGTGCTGCTGAATGCGAATGAGTTTTTGTATGTGGATTGAGCGATGGAGCGCGTCGACAAGCGACGCGGCTGAATAATGAATAGCTTCGACTCGCAATACTCGCGTATTTCGCGCCGCGACGCTCTGCTGCGCGGCGGCGCCGGTTTCGGCGCGCTTGCGCTGGCGCATTTGTTGCGCGATCATCAAGCGTTTGCCGCTTCGAGTAATCCGCTGGCGTCTAAGAAGCCGCATCATACGGCGAAGGCCAAGAGCGTGATTTTCCTCTTCATGGAGGGGGGGCCGAGCCATATCGATACGTTCGACCCGAAGCCGCTCTTGAACAAGTTGGCCGGCAAGCCGATTCCCGAGAGCTTCGGCAAGGTGATCACGGCGATGGGCGAATACGGCTCGCCGCTGTTGGAATCGAAGCGGAAGTGGAAGCAGTACGGCAAGGGAGGGACCTGGGTCAGCGATTGGTATCCGCACATCGCCGAGCATGTCGATGACATTGCCGTCCTACGCTCCTGCTGGGCCGACGGCATCAACCACTCGGCCGGCGTCTGCCAGATGAATACCGGCAGCATCCTCGCGGGCCGGCCGTCGTTGGGTTCGTGGGTTTCGTATGGTCTCGGCACCGAGAACGAAGACCTGCCGTCGTTCGTCGTGATGCAGGACAACGCTTCGAGCGTGGTGAACGGCACGCGCAATTGGGGAGCCGGGTTCATGCCGGCCGTATATCAAGGCGTGCGATTTTCGCTCGGCAACGAACCGATTCCGAACCTGAAGACGCCGGTCGGCGTGTCGGAAGATCAGCAGCGCGGCAAGTTGGAGTTTCTCAATCGGCTGAATCGCCGGCATGCCTTGGAACGCCCGCTGCAAACCGAACTCGATGCCCGAATGTTGGGATACGAACTGGCCTTTCGGATGCAGGCCGAAGCGCCCGAAGCGGTCGACCTGACGATGGAAACGGCCGAGACCGAAAAGATGTACGGGCTCGATCACAAAGACACGGCCGTGATGGGACGCAACTGTTTGCTGGCCCGGCGCATGGTGGAACGCGGCGTGCGCTTCGTGCAAATCTATCACGGAGCCGGCAGTAAATGGGACGCGCATTCGAAGATCGAATCGAACCACACGCAACTTTGCGGCGCGTCGGATAAGCCGATCGCCGGTCTA
>CAZWDN010000210.1:0-9319 GCA_964633125.1 uncultured Pirellula sp.
CTGCTTGAGCTTGCGATTCTCTTCTTCCAAGGTCCTGAGCTTCCGCAGCTCGGCGATCCCCAGGCCGGCGAACTGCTTCTTCCAACGATAGAACGTCTGCTCGCTGATCCCCAGCTTCCGCACGATCTCGGCTACCGCCGTTCCGGACTCGGCCTGCCGCAAAGCAAACGCAATCCGCTCCTCGCTAAAATGCTTCTTTCCCATCGTCCAAAATCCTTACTTCGCAAATGCCAGATTTCAAAAAATCCAACATTCCCGACGGGCCAAGAAATGGGGAGGACGTCAGCTGGGACGGCGTGGTTGGCGCACGAAAGCCGGCGATCGTACAAGCCATGCCGGCCGATTCCGCCGAAAGGAAAATCATCGGATCGGTGTAGCTCACGGCACGGTCCGGGCTTTCTTGACATCCTCGATGGATTTCAGAATGTTCGTTCGCCATACGCCTTGGAGCTCGTCGGGATCGGCCCGGTTCAAGGTCCGCAGCGCTTCGTCAAACTGTCCGCGACGTTGTTGAATGCGGGCGATGCCCTGCAGCGCCGCATACTCGTCCGAGCCGCCGATGCGCGTCTTTCCCTGAACGACGGCTTCGTAGGCTTCGAGAGCCGTATCGTCGTTCTTGAGTTGTAACTCTCGGTTTTGAGCCAGCGCGAGCAGCGCGCTCTCGCGTATCTTGGGTTCACCGATCCATTCCAGCGCGGTGCTTAGGTCTTTCTCGGCCTTGGGGCCGTCCTTGAGGATTGAGTAGGCGCGACCGCGCGCCAACAATCCATCGCCGCGTTTCCAGAACGGCCACTTCGAGAAATCTTCGGCCGCGAATCGCTTCACGACCTCGGACGCTTGGAAGTTGGCGAGCAGGTGGTGCATCTGTGCGTTTTTGCGGACGGCTTCCATGGGGATCCGGTCGATGATTGCCGCGTCGTTGTCAATCACCGCGGCTTGTTCGAGCGCGGCGGACTTTTGGAAGTCGGTGACCTTGCCGGTGACGAGAGCGAGGAAAGCGGCGGAATCGCGGCGCTGCCGGGCGGCGGTGAATCCGAGCGCGAAGTCGGTCACGCTCGGATCAGCCTCAAACTGATGCGAGCGACCGTCATAGAAGTGCGCGAACTTCATCGGCACGTGGAAGTTATCCGTGCCCGTGGGGGAAAAGGCGCTGTGTTCTTGACCGTCGTCGCGAATGCGCTGACGACAAACGTTAATGTGCCACGGCAGACTCTGCGTCGGCTTACGGCCGATAATCTGGTGCAACGGATCGTTCTCATCTTCGGTAATCGGCAGACCGATCTCGACGGTCCAATGGTCGTCGGCGACGTGCACGCCGACCTCCGCCTTCGAATCCCAGCCGAACCAGCGGTCGCGCGGCGCTCCGCGGTCGAGATCGACGACGTGACCTGCGGGAGTGACGGCGATCTGGTAGTAGGAGTGCGACTCGGTGGCAATTTCGAGTTCGATCAAGTCGCCGTGCCAGGCGGCCTGGTCGTCGTCGCGCGTCGTGGTGGAAAGCGGCTTGTCGCCGCGGCGTTCTTCGCAACGTATGGCGAACACGATGTTGTTTCCCTGCCTGCCGGCCTTGAACGAGGTGCCGAAGGCGGGCACCCGGCCGGTCTGCAGTTCACGCAGGCGACCGGTCGAGGCTACGGGGCAATTTTGCCAATAGTCGTCGTCGAGTTTGCCGTCGATCACAATGCCTTCCGCATCGCCGACGAGGCGCAACGTGGGCACGGGGCCGCGCTTCTGGCCGAGTTGTACGGATTTCATGCGCAGGCCTTTCAGGAAGTCGTCGACGAGCGCGAGGCGGCGACCGTAAACGCTCGAGGCATCGGCGGCGGCCTTCGCCTCGTCGAAGAGTGCGAGCGCCGCATCCGACTTGGCTTTGTCCTTTTCCATCGCCGACCAGTTTGCCGCACAGTATTTGAAAAATGCGAGCATTCGGGTCTCGGCAGGTCCGTAAAAGAGACGGCAGTACTCGCGCAGCATCGCGTCGACGTCCGTGTCAGGGCCTCCCCAGTAGGCTCGGGCGGTGAAATACACCAGGAAGTGGTTGAAGCCGATGCCGACTTGGTTGAAGTCCTGCCGCACGCTCAGCCAGATGTCCTCGCCGAGTGATTTACCCTTGGTGGCGTTCACGCTGTTCACGAGCGCGGGAGCGTCGAAGGCGGGCAAATACCAGCCGCGGTCGATGAACGGGTAGTTTTCGAAGATCAGCAGCGGATTGTCGGACTTCTCGCCCCAGGCGGCGCGTAGGGCGTCCGGTGCGGCTTCTCCCTCGGCTTTCGCGCCGGCGGCGTTCAGCGGCCGCCGGCCGCCGACGATGCAGACCTGCACGTTCGGTTCCAGCTTGTCGATCGTCGACGGCGGCAGCGTGTAGGCGCCATACGCGCAGTTCAGTACTTTCGCCTGCGGGTGCGATTTGGCGATTTCCTTCGCCACGCGGTTCACGAAGTCCCATACGTAGTTGCTTAGCAGGCCGCGCTCGTGACGATCGGGCGAGTCTTTCCCGCGGCACTTCTCACACTGACAGATGGCGGTGTAGCCGTCCGGCGGCATGACGGAGACGGCTTCAAATCGGTAAGTGTCGAGCTGCGCCCGCGCCCAACGCACGGTCTCCCGAAAGAGCTCGTCGTTCGAGTAACAGAGCTGGCACTTCGAAGAGCCGGGAATAAAGTGGCGCTTGCCGCCGTAGAGCGCGAACCAGTCGGGATGCTGCGCGAAGACCTCCTCGCGGTTGGTCATCGTGGCCATGCCGTGCGCGATCTGGATGCGCTCGTCGTTGCGCATGCCGAGGCGCAGCGTCCACAACGTCGTATCGGGCCCGACGACGGCGGGGCGGAAATTGAACTGTCGCAGACGAAAGTCGGGTCGCACGGTTTCGTCGAGCTGCGGCAGCTCGATGGTTTTCAACGAAGGCAATACCTCGCCCAACTCGCCGGGCAAATACCACCGCGCACCGAGGCGGTGCAGAAAAGCGCTGACGGCGTTGAAGCTGCCGTGTTCGTCGAGGCCCCAGATTTCGAGCGATTCGTTCTTCGCGGTGACGGCGCCGTCGGGCTTGCCGGTATTGCCGGGCAGTTTGAGGCGATATTTGTACAGGCCGGCGTTCGGCATCCCGTACGGTGCGCCGACGATGCGTTCCCACGCGGCCTGCGCACGAGGGATGTCGCCGTTGTGTTGCGCAAACGGCTCCTTCGGCACGAAGTCGTCGTCATTGCCGACGAGCGCCAGCCAATCCGCGCCGGACACGATGCGGAACGCGCCGTCGGCCGGCCCTACGGCCTTGATCGGACAGGAGTCGCTCTCGCCGATGTAGATCTTCACCGCCGTATCCGAAGGCTGCGTGACGATCGGGAGCCGCGCGCCGCTGATCTTTTCGATCTGCCGCCGCAACTCTTCTGCGGCCAAACGCGCCATTCGCGGCGGTTGGTCCGCGAGGACGATCTCAGCCCGCGGTCGACCGTTTTCGACGATATAACGTTCGGCCGCCGCACAAAACGCGCGCGAAGCGAACAACAGAATGGTGAGAAGGATGCCGGTGAGCGGACGTTTCATGGCGTAGTGAGGTCTCATCGAATTGGTGGCGCCCATTTTGCCGACGGAGGCCGAACGATTGCATGTTGACGTCCGTGCTCTACTTTCGGCGATGCGAATCACGGTCGTAGATGTTTTACGAGAAACTCCATTCGAAATCGGGAGCCGTAGGGAGTCTCCGCGGCGCCGTGAACCTCAAACGCAGCGAGCGATCAGGTGTTCAACGAGTTGCCTGAACGTCGAGAACTCGGAAAAAATATGCCGAAATGTCGTGACAAACAGCAGAGCGGAGTTCACCACTTTGCTCCGACCGGCATTGCACCAGGGTTCTTCGTGCGAATGCTATAGAGCGACGTCTTGGCGGTGATGAAGAGGGTCTTCATGTCGTCGCCGCCGAAGGTGCAGTTAGCAGGGCCTTCGGGGAGCTTGACCTCTTCGACGAGCTTGCCGTCGGCGTCGTGTATCTTCAGCGTGCCGTTGGTGGTGTATAGATTTCCCTTCACGTCGACGGCCATACCGTCGCTGCCGTGTTCGATGGCGAACAACTTTTTGCCGAGCATGCCCTCTTTGCTCACTTCATAGCAGGTGATAGTGCCTTTAAGGCCGTGAGTCGCGGCGTCGGGATTCTTCTTGTTGCCGCCGGTGTCGGCGACGTAGAGCCGCGACTCATCCGGCGAGAAGTTGATGCCGTTGGGCATCGAGAGGTTTTTGATAACGGCTTCGACCGTCTTAGTCTTGGGGTCGAATTTATAAACGTAGCAGCCCGGCAATTCGCCGGGACCGCTCAAACCCCACGATGGATCGGTAAACCAGAGCGTGCCGTCGGAGCGGACGGCCACATCATTCGGCGAGTTGAGTTTCTTGCCGTCAAACTTGTCGGCGAGCACCGTGATCGAGCCGTCGATTTCGGTGCGGACGAGGTTGCGGCCGGCATGTTGGCAGGTGATGAGCCGGCCGTCGAGATCGAGAATGTTGCCGTTCGAGCTTTCGCTTGTACGGAACTCAGAGAGTCCTTTTCCGTCGCGGTATTGCATGAGCTTTGAATTCGGAATGTCGGAGAAGACGAGAGTCTTCGTCGCCGGGAACCAAGCCGGTCCTTCGGTGAACTTCATGCCGCCGGCGAGTTTCTTCACTTCGGCGCCAGGTTCGATTAGCGAGGACGACTTATCGGCGGCAAGGACGCTGGCGATGTTCAACAGCGCGAGGGCGATAAAGGCGAAGAGTCGGATCTTCATGGTCGTGCTCCTGAGCGGGAATACGTGACGCTGCTGTGGGTCATGAACTTCTGGAGTTTTCTGCGCGAGTTCCCGCCATTTTAGTCTCCGCCCGTCCCGGCTTGGGAGACGATGCCTTGGCGAGCGGGATCTGCTGAATCGTGTTCGGCCGAGGCATGATCAGTTCCCAGGAAACGCGGCGATTCGTCTTCCTGAAAAGTTAGCTTAAACTCCCTGTTCGAGACGGGTTACGGTCAAAAGCCGACGGCACGAAGATCGGTGAACCAGCGCGCCACGGTGTTCGCTCAACCGAACGCCTCGGAAACTTCGCCGTTTTTCCAAAATCCACCGCAAAACCGCTGAACGAAAAATCGGTGGACCAGCGCACCGAGCCCCGTGGATTCACGTCGACGCGCTTGATCCGTCGGCGTCGGTCGTCGTGCAAGTCGACGGCGAACCGGCGGGAACGCTGCTGATCGACGTCGAAGTCGTGCCGTAGCGTTCGGCTACGCTAAGATTTCCGTCGCCACGCGGCCGTGGACGTCGGTCAGGCGGAAGTCGCGGCCGCTGTAGCGATAGGTGAGCCGTTCGTGGTCGATGCCCAGCAGGTGCAAGATCGTGGCGTGCAGGTCGTGCACGTGCACCGGCTTGTCGATCGCGGCGTCGCCGAACTCGTCGGTCGCGCCGTGGACGTAGCCTCCCTTCACACCGCCGCCGGCCAACCACGACGTGAACCCGCGGCTATGGTGGTCGCGACCTTTCGCCCCTTGCGACCACGGCGTGCGGCCGAACTCCCCGCTCCAGACGATCAGCGTGTCGTCGAGCAGGCCGCGTTGTTTCAGGTCGGTAATCAACGCGGCGATCGGGCGGTCGCTTTGTCCGGCATGTTTCGCATGGTTCATGATGTCGCCGTGGTCGTCCCACGGCTGCCCGCCGCCGTAATAGACCTGGACCATGCGAACGCCGCGCTCGACGAGTCGACGCGACACGAGGCAGGCGTCGGCGAATTGGCCCGTGCCGTACGCCTCGCGCGTCGTCGCCGTCTCGCGAGCCAGATCGAACACGTCTTGCGCCGCGAATTGCAGGCGGAAGGCCATCTCGAGCGATTCAATGCGGGCCTCAAGCTGCGCGTCTTGCTCGCGCTCGTCGAGGTGCGCGCGATTCAGTCGTTGCAGCAAGTCAAGTTGCTTCCTCTGGGCCGTCGCCGGTAAATAATTGTTGTGAACATGCTGGATCACCGCCTGCGGATCGATCTTGCCGTTGTTGATGTGGCAGCCCTGAAAGATGCCGGGCAAGAAACTGTTGCCCCACAATTGCGGCCCGACCACCGGCTTGCCGGGACACAGCACGACAAAGCCGGGCAGATTCTGATTCTCGGTCCCCAGACCGTAGGTGAGCCAGGAACCGAGGCAGGGCCGCGTCGGCTGCGAATTGCCCGAGTTCATCATCAACAGGCCCGGCTCGTGGTTCGGAATGTCCGAGTGCATCGAGCGGATGACGCACACCTCATCGATCACGCGGGCCGTGTGTGGATAAAGCTCGCTGACGTCGACGCCATTGCGTCCGTGCTTCGCAAACTTAAACGGCGAGGGGAAGAGCTTGCCGATCGATCGCGGGTAATCCTTGCCCAGGTCTCCCGGCAACTGCCCGGCATATTTTTCCAACGAGGGCTTGGGGTCGAACGTGTCGACATGCGACGGCCCGCCATTCATGAACAAGAAGATGACCCGCTTGGCCCGCGGAGCAAAATGCGGGGCCTTCGGCGCGAGCGGGCTTTCGGCGGCCTGCGACGCCGCCGCGAGCGCAGAGCCGTTACTCAACAGTCCCGCATCGTTCAACACCCCGGCCAAGCCGAGCGTGCCGAAGCCGGTTCCCATGCGCGAGAGCCAGCGGCGACGAGTCAGGGTAAGTGCGGGGTGCGGCGTTTTGTCCATCATTTTCTTGATCCTCACTGCGGACCATAATTGCCGATCTCAAATCTCAATCCACAAACGTAAACTCATTCGTACTCAAAAGCGCTTGCACGTATTGCTCCCACGGCGAAAGCTTCACGTCGCTCTTGCCGGTCTCGGTCGCCGCGGCGGCCAAGAACTCGGCGGCCCAATGTTGTTCGTCCGGCGTGGGCGTGCGACCGAAGATGCGGCGATAGGCGGACGTAATGCGGACCGCGTCGTCGGCGGCCTTCTCAGCGGCCAACGTCGCGGCTAGCGCCCGGGCCTGGCCGATCATGAATTCGCTGTTCAGCACAAACAACTGTTGCATCGGCACGGTCGTCAGCACCCGCCGTTCGCTCGTCAGGTTCGGATCGGGAAAGTCGAACAACCGCAGCATCGGGTTCAACTCGTGACGACTCACGGCCGCATAGAGCGTGCGGCGACGATTCTTCGCGTTGTCCAAATTCTGCGACGGCCCGCCGATCGCTGGGTCGAGCGTGCCGCAGACCGCCAGCACGGCGTCGCGCCACGACTCGACGTCGAGCCTTCGCCGATTCCCTCGCCACAGCAGACGGTTATCAGGATCATGTGCGAAGTTCGCGGCACGGAACGTCGACGCTTGCCGATAGGTCGAAGACAGCGCGATCTCGCGAATCAGCGTTTTGACGGACCAGCCCGAGGCAATGAACCGCGCCGCCAGATGGTCGAGCAACTCAGGATGCGTCGGCCGCTCGCCGAGCAGGCCGAAATTGCTCGGCGTGCCGACTAGTCCGCGGCCAAACATCTGTTGCCAGACCCGGTTCACAAAGACCCGCGCGGTCAGCGGATTCTCGGGCGAGGCAATCGCGCGGGCCAGTTCCAAGCGGCCGCTCCCGGTGGTGAATCGTCGATCGCCCTCGCGCGAGAGGACTTCGAGGAAGCCGCGCGGCACGACGTCGCCCAGGTCCTTGTGGTTGCCGCGGCGGTGGACGGCTAAGTCGATCGGCTTGCCGTCTTTCAGGCTATGGGCGAACGGATACTTTTCGCCAAGTGCCTTTTTTCGCTCGGCGATTTCGTTGCGAAGCGCTTTGGCCGTCGTCTCGGCATCCTCAGTCGGCAACGATTTGGATTTGGCCTCTTTCAACTTCTGTTCGGCCTTCTTTAGATTCTGCTCCGCCTCCTTGAGCTTCGCTGCCGCCTCGTCGTAGCGGCGAACTACATCAGCGGGCGCGAGCGGTGCTTCAAAATAATCGGTGCTCGCGACGACGCCGGCCAGCGCGTAATAATCGTGCGTCGAGATCGGATCGAACTTGTGATCGTGACACCGCGCACACGCCACCGTCAGTCCCAGCAGGCCGCGCGAGAGCGTGTCGATGCGGTCGTCGTATTCGTCGGACTTTGCTTTCGCGCGGCAGGCGTTGTCTGCGTAGTACACCGGGCCCAGCGCGAAGAAGCCGAGTGCCGGAAGCCGCGCTTGCCGCTCGGCGTCGGGACCGTCGAGCAAGTCGCCGGCAATCTGCTCGATCACGAACCGATCGAACGGCAAGTCGCGATTCAGCGACGCGACGACCCAATCGCGATAGCGATAGCCGGCCGGATACATTCGCGCTTGAAACGTATGCGCCTGGTCCTCGCCATAGCGCGCCACATCAAGCCAGTGCCGCGCCCAACGTTCGCCGAACTGCGGCGAGGCGAGGAGGCGGTCAACGAGGGATTCGTACGCGTCGCCTCGTGTCTTTTCAATTTGCTCCGCGCTCGGCGGCAGGCCGGTGAGGTCGAAATACACGCGGCGAACGAGAGCTGCCGGATCGGCGTCGGCGGCGGGAGACAGGCCTTCCGCTTCGAGCCGTGCCAGGACGAAGCGATCGATCGACGAGCGCGGCCACGCGGTGTCCTTCGTCACCGGCGGTTCGTGATCACGGATCGGTTGGAACGACCAGAATTGACGATCGGCCTCGGTTACGCGACCGCCGCTGCTGCGGATCGTGCCGCCGGCCGACGTCGGTTTCTCCGCAGGCCACGGGGCACCCAACTCCAGCCATTGCCGCAAGACGGCGATTTCGTCGTCGGCCAGTTTGCCCGACGGAGGCATCTCCACGCCGCCTGTGTGACGGACTGCTTCGATGAGCAAACTTTCATCTGGCTTGCCAAGCACGACCGCGGTCCCGCTTTCGCCGCCGGCCAACAGACCTTCGCGGCTATCGAGACTCAGCCCGCCTTTCTTCTGCCCGCGACCGTGGCACGAAAAGCAATGCTGCGCCAATAGGGGCCGAATTTTGCGCTCGAAGAACTCTTCGCCGACTTCACGCTCGGCGACCGGTGCCGTGCCGCTCGACGGCGGTGCTTCGGCAGACCACGCCGTTGCGGCTGCCCAACAGACGATCAGCGCAGCGAAGATTCGACCAGGAGAGAAGCGCATCGGCAGGCTCGGGCAGAAGGCGGGAGTGGCGGGCAGGTCTCTTTAACGTAACCGACCGGAAGCGACGGTGCCAACCTCAGCCGATCTCCAATTCGGCGCCTGTCCCTCCCGAAAACTCGATCCGGCTGGCGGCGTGATTTGGGCGAACGTGAGTTCGTGCTAATCGAGTTGCAACTTTGAAAACCGTCGCCGTGAGGTCAAACCTTGTTCTGCTAACGTCCCGACTGGATCAAAGTCGGGGGCAAGGTCAG
>CAZWDN010000211.1:0-9280 GCA_964633125.1 uncultured Pirellula sp.
CGGCCGGCACGGGCGGAGCCACGGCCCCGGCAGGTTGTTGCGCAGGGGCGGCCGGCGGCGTCTGCGGAGCATTCGGGTTCGGTTGAAACACCTTCGCCATGAGCGGCATGCTCTTGGGCAACGCCGGACCTTGCGGCGCTTGGGGAATCGCTGCGGCGGCGGGCGACTCTTCCGCGGCCAGGCGATGCGAGACCGTCATGGCTTGGCGGATCGACTCGCGATCGGTCGACTTGAACGGAACCACGCGCCGCGCTTCGCCGGCGGCGTTGCGATCGAGGGCCGCGATCAATCGCGCCGCGGCTTCCGACGTGACGGCGTCGCCCTTGAAGTCGATTTGTCGGCGAGCCGGATCGTATGCCATCATCAAGGGAGCCGCTTCGGCCAAGGCCAATTGCAGCCACACGCGGCCGCTACCTTCGGTCGTCGTGGAAAGCCGGCTGCCGTAAAGCGACGACAATCGCTCTTGCAGGTCCGTCCACGGGATATGTTGCAATGCGATGCTGCGATTCGCGCCGAGGACGGAACTCGGCTGTGCGACGGCTGCGGCCGGCGCCGCGACAATCGGACTGTTCGGAGAAGCGGGTTGCGAGAGAGTCGCCACGAACTGCGCGACGGCGCGTTGTAGATCGTCCGACGCCGCAACAATCACTTGCCCCGTACGAGCATCGGCGGCGGCGCGTGCCCCGGCGGCTCCGTAACGACGCGATATTTCCGCCGAGAGCGACTCGGCCGTGAGCGCGGGCGAGGAATACGCGGCCACGCGCTGAGCGGGCACGGCGGCAGGTGCGGCGACGGGTACGGCGGCGACGGGCGGACGATCAAGCATCGCCAGCAATTGTGCGACAAGGGCCTGCGTACCGGCCGAACCGCCCACCAGCAACCGATTCGCGGCCGCGTCGACGACCAACTCAAATGGTTCCGGTCCGCCCGCGAGAAAGCGCTCGATCTGCGGCTTGGCGTCGTCGGCGCGAACATGACGCAGCACGAAGGCTTGATAGCCGGCGACCGCCGGCTGAGGCGTCGGCGGTGCGGCGGGCAACTGAGCCGTAGCTCGCGCGGCGGCGAGCAGCAGCACACCGCCGAGAACGGCGGCAGTCGCGCAACGATTCCGTTGTGTAAAGTTCACGGCGATTGTCACTGAGCGGGATTGCCCCCCCGCCGGCCAATCGTGAAGTGCGCAGCATGCGCGCGGCACCTCTTCGCCCCAGGTATCGGTAAACCCCGCCGCACGCTTGAGGTATTTCCGAGAAAAGCAATTTCTCGCCCACGAGCAACGCCGGCAGCGCCGGACGAGCCGGCATTCGCGGCAAGGGGCGTTAGAGCGGCAGGTCGATTCCTTGCTCCAGCGATTTGCCGAGCGCCACGACGCGCCGTTTGCCGGCGCTCTCGATTTCAATTTCCTTGTCGCCGATCCTCACCAACCTGCCTTCAAAGCGGCCGACCGAGATGCTGTCGCCCTCGTACAACTTGAGCAGTTGATTCGTCGGACGCACGTTGAGCCAGGCCTGCGGACGGGCGTCGACCGAGATGATCGACGTCAGAAACGTAAACTTCGACGGGTCGAACGCCGGCGGCGGCGGCGGGGGAGGCGCACTTTTCACCACCGGCGGCGGAGGAGGCGGGGGCGGAACATAGGGAGCAAACAAGTTGCGATCCGCAATCGCCTTCACGGCCGCGGCGCTCGCCTCTTCGTTCCACAGCGGGTTCGCGCGATCGTTGAGCTTGTCGCGGCGCGCGGCGTCGTGAAGCACGAGCGCTTCGATGCTCGCCGTGATCTGCAACTCGCTCCCGTCCGGCGACGGCTGCAACATCAGATCGCGAATCTGATGCAGATGGTCGGCCTTGTAGAAGGCCGCCAACCAACGGCTCACTTGCTCGAGCGTGCCGCGCGCCTTGAGCGTAAACGGCTGCTTGGTGAAGATGTCGCGCATCTGCGTGCCGCGCCCCGGCTCGACCGTCACTTGCTTCAGACGCACGCGATTGAGTTCCGCGACGAGCCAATTCTGATAGAGCGAACGAGCCAGTTCGCGGTCGCGCGGTAGCGATTGCTCTTCCCATTCGCTTAGCTTCAAATTGGCCGCCGCCGCTTGGGCGACGACGAGTTGCTTCTTCAATAAATCGTCGCGCGCCGCCGTGAGTTGCGCGGTGCGCGTGCCGACGGCGCTGGAATACCCTTGTACGCCCAGCACCAACAGCGCCAAAACTCCCAAGGCGCCGACCGCCGCGGCGAGCTTTTTCTCTCGTGCGTTCATCGCGCGCCTCCGGCGGTTGCGGAGGGGGAAGCCTGCGGCGCGGCGCTCGCTCGCGGCGCGGCCGACGGCGTCGGAGCAGGCTTGGCCGGCGGGGCGTCCGGCTTTACCAACACGTTCGACGAAAAACCCCAGGGATACCTCGGGTTCAGCGCTTCATGCCGGCGGCCTTTCCCTTCGACGAGGTGCTGCGGGTCGCGCAGCCCGTGCTCCAACTCGTCGACGACGCTCGGCTCGGTCGCCACCCCCTTGAGTTGCAGTTCGCCTCCTTGGGGCAGGGCGGAGAGGCGCAACGAAGTGAGCATCGTCGTTTGGTTCGACGGAGCCCGGCGCGACAACCGTTCCAATTCGTCCAGCCACGCGACGTTGCCGCGCCGCCAGGCTTCGATGTCTTTCGCTTTGCGTTCCAAATCTTGCGCCGCCTTCACCGCCGGAGCCATCGCATTGGCGGCATCGCGAGTGAGCTTGATTTCATCGTCGATGCGACCGAACCGCCATTGCAGGAATCCCCAAATTCCGGCCAGCGCCAGCGTCGCGCAAAGCGCGCCGACGAGCACCTGCCGTCGTCGGTTCGGCGGCGCCGGCGCGCGCCGCGGATTCAAAAAGTCAAACTTCGGCGTGGCCCCTTCCGCTTCATCGGCCAGCGCGCCCAACAGCGCCGCGAATCGCCCTTCCTCGGGCCTCAGCGACGCCTCAAGTTCCAGCGCGGCCGGCAGCGGATCCCAAGCGTCGACGACGTCGACCGCCACGCCGAGATCGGCCGCCAACTGTTCCGCCATTGCTTGTCGGCCCGCGACGCCGCCGCAAAGCTCGATGGCCGCGACGCGCCGGCCGCCGAGTTGATGCTGCACGCTGGCCAGCGTCCGGCGCAAATCGGTCGTCAGCGCCCGACGATAGTCGGCCGATTCCAAGTCGCCCGGCATGCGCGCGCTGCGGACCAACACGAGATTCGCGCCCGCCAGCGCCGCGACTTCCGCCTCGTCCGCGCCGGGATCGACCAACAATCGCGGCTCTTCGTCGCGAGCCACGCGGCGCAGGGCCAGCGACGCGGCGGCGACCGGCCGCAGCAACATACGGCGCAGCTTGAGACCCGCCCCCTCGATGAGCTGCCGCACCTGCGCGGCCGGCACCGGTTCGACCGCGGCGGCCATCACCGAGCGCGGCTCTTCCGGTCCGGCCGGCGTCGGCAAAAAGTCCAAAAGCCCGCCGGCGCCGAGCGCATGCAGCTCGCGCTGCGCGAGAAACCGCACCATATCCGGCAGTTCGGCGTCGGGCGCGGGAGGCAATTGCAATTGCTTGAGCTCCACGGCGGCGCGTCCGATCAGAACGATGGCTTCCGCCTTCGCGAGTCCGCGCTTCTGCAGGGCTTCGGCCAGCACGGCCGTTCGCCGGGGCAGGGCGTCGGCATCAAACACCGCCGCCCCGGGCCAAGGCGCGCGAAAGGCCTGCTCGATGCGCAGGCGGTTGCCGCGCAGCGTGCCGGCGACGACTCGCGCCTCGCGTACATCCCAATCGACGGCGACCCATTGCGGCATGCCGGCCACTCGCTAATGCCAAGAACAAACTACGGGCCGAACGCGCCCAACGTTTCGTTGGGAAAACCGCGGCCCAAATGCGTGATCTCTCTCCAGAGTAATCGCCGGGGAGTCGTGCCGGTAGCGTCTATCACGACCTCGACCCGCGCCGCCGGGCCCGATTGTTCGTAATAACCGACAATTTGCGCGCGATAAACGTCCCCCTGAGCCGTGAGCAGCGGAAACACGGCTTTCATTTCATCGAGCGTTAGTATGCTCTGCGTGAGCAGCCAGGTCGGATATTCGGAGCCGGGCATCTCTTCGCTCGGCTCGGGATAACGAACGGCGAGAATCTGATCGACCTGTTCCTCCGTCAGCCCCGGCACTCCCAACAGCAAGGCGCGCGGCGCTTGATTCACATTCAGCTTGCCGCGCGCGACGGTCGCCGTCGACGTCGTGAGCGTGTCCATGATCAGCGGCAACTGCGTGCCGAGTTGAAGCGGATCGTTCTTGATCGGCGAATCGATCGCAAGCGTGCTCCCTTGCACGGTGGCGCTGGTGCGCGCGCCGATCAGGTCGAGCACGGTCGAAAACGTATAGCGCGCCTGCTTCGTAAAGTCCGGCGCGCCGACGGCCGCCGGCGTCGACGACTGACCGCTGCCGGTGTACGGCCCGCTTTGCCGATAGAGAATGACGAAGGTCGCCAGATCGGCTTGGCCGAGTCCTTGCAAATCGGAATAGAGCGTTTCCAGATCGTCGCCGTTGATATTGATCTTCGGAGCGCCGCTCGCTTGCGTGTTTCCCTCGCCGCTATAGAGCGTGAAATAGCCCGACCAGCCGCGGTCGAACGAGCCGTCGGCGTTGTCGATCCCCTCGGGGAGCAACGCCGCCTGCTCCTCGGCGTCGACCAAGCCGTTGCGATTGGCGTCGAGCCCGAAGAGCAACTGCGGCGTGACGCCTTGGACGAGCAGCAATTCTTCGATGGTGTCGAGCGGCCCGTTCTTCGGCGCGCGCGGCGGAGTGAAGCCCGAATACGTTTCCACCTCGGCCCCGAACTCGCGCAGCTCGTCGTCTTCGTCGAGCCAGTCGAGAATGGAATCGGCCGTCTCTTCCGACATGCCCGGCACGCTCATGAGCCGCGTGCGCTGCTCGGTTTCGTCTTCGTGTTGCGCGAGAATCGCGTTGAGATTCAGCCGCATCGATTCGTCTTCCACGCCGTAACGGAGCGTCGTCGGAGCGTCGGGCTCGTAGAGCGGAGCGAGCATGGTGAACTTGACGCGCTCGCCCGCCGTGGCGCCGTCGACGACCGGAATGCCTTGCAACTCGGCCGGGTTGTTGTAGAGACCGCCTCGATCGCGCAGCGCCTCCTGCTCCAATTGCAGCAACACCAGAAGCTTTTCGACCGCGCTATCGCACGCCGCTCGGGCCTGCAGCGCCTGTCCGTGGGCGTCGGCCGCCTGATATTCGGCGAGCATCATATCGGTGAAGGTGTACGACGCCAGCGAAAGCAGCGTCACGACCACGAGCACGATGACGAGCGCCAACGCGCGACGACCGCGGTGAAGGTTCATGGCGCGGCCTCCGTCGCGGCGGACGCAGCGTCTTCGGTCGTCGAAGCTTCCCCGGCCGTTGAAGGTTCGCCCGCCGGCAAGTGCACCATCAGGCGATACGTCTGCTCCTGGGGAACGGTCGGCGAAGCCAGTAATAAGGTCGAACCGACCGGCGCCGTTTCGGCGGCCCGCAACGTGAGCATGATCTCGATCGCCATCGGCACGGCGCCGCGTTCGGACGAACTCCAACTCGTCAGCCATTCGGTGCCGTCGAAATAGCGAAACTCCAGCGCCGTCACTTCGGGAGCCAGCACTTGCTCGCGCGTCCCTGCGTCGGTCGCACCGCCGTAGAGCGTGCCGTAGTTCACGATCGAACGATCGACTTGTCGACGCACCAATCCGCCCGCCGGCAAGTTTGGCGCGGCTCCGGCGGCATTGCCGGAATCGGCCGCGGCGTACCCTGCGGAGGTGGATATATAATAGGTGACCGTCTTCACGTCGCTCGGCGGATCGCCGGCCGCGGCGATGCCGTCGGGCGTGATCGTGCCGGTGAGCGAATCCATGCGATCGATGCGCGGGAGCCGGCTGACGTCGAGTTGGATGTCGTACTGGTTGCCGTACACGCCGAGCGGCGCGATGGTCGCTTCGCCGGACGATTCTGATTCGGCCGAGGAGCCGGCGCCGCCGCCGGAGCTGCCCGAGGAACCACCGGCCGCAGAGGAGCCGGAACCGCCGGACGATCCCGAGCCGCCCGAGGAACTCATGCCGCCGCCTGAGCCGCCGCCCGAACTGGAGCCGCCGCTCCGCGAACCACCGGACGACCCGCCGGAAACGCCGCCGGAGGAGCCGCTCACGGAGCCGGCTGATTGCGCGCTCGAGGCCGAGGTGGTGCCGGAACTGGTCGCACCCGTGGAGCCGCCGATGTTCGTAACGCCGGTAGAGCCCGTGATGTTGGTGATGTTTGCGCTGCTGGAGTTGCCGCCGCTACTGCCGGAGCCGCCGCCGCTCGAGCTTCCGCCGCCGGAGCCCCCCGCGGCGGAACTAAGCGCACTGTTGAGGGCCGACGAGGCCGTGGAAGGTTCGGCTCCGGAGCTATCGACCACGACCGGCACGGCGCTGCGCAGGTCGTCGGCGATGCGGCGCAACAAGGCGCGCGCGAGTTGCGCTTGCTCGACCTCGGCGCGCCCCGCCTCGACGCTGCGGAGATAGATATTGAGCGCCGCGCCGACGGCGGTGACGAGCACCATCGTGATGAGCAACACCAGCATCACTTCGAGCAGCGTGTAACCGCGCCGCGCGTTGCGATGCTTCGGCGGTCGATAATCGGCGTGCGTCATGATCCGGCTCCCGACGTCGCCGTCGACGAGCTGCCGGAGGAACCGCTCGCGGCGTTGGCGGCTTCCGTTTCCGCCGCCGCTGCGGCATCGGCGACCGCCTGCGGGTCGAGCATCCACCGAACCAGCGTAAACTCGACCGGGCTCTGTTGCGGCGGCAGGTTTTCCGACAAGGTCACCCGTACGACGAGCAAGCTCTCATCCGCCGTCGGCTCGACCGCAACGCTATATTGCCACAGGCCGGTGTCGTCGAGCGGCGTCGGCGGCGCGGACGTGGGGGCCGTGATGCCGGAGGTGATTTCAGCGAGCTTGCTTTCGCACAGAAGCTGAGCCGTCGCGGAGGCCGCGGCCCGATGCGCATTTTGCAGCCCCATCCGCGTGAGTTCGCCGATCGTCGCCAAGCTGCCGACGAGAATCGCCAGAGCGAGCAACACTTCCAATAGCGTGAAACCGCGGCGCGCACGGCCGGGGCGACTGGCGGCGCGCATGATTAGGGCCCCGCCTGATAGACGAACGGCTCCCCTTTGGCCAGGGTGCCGGTAAGCCCGCGCAGCTCGAGCCGTAGAGCCATGCCGTGTTCGTTGGCAAGCGTGAACACGGCGGTCGAAGTCGTCCCGTCGGGATGGAAGTAGACGGTTTGCGATGCCGCCGCGGCCTCGGCGGCCGCCGGTTGCACGAAGCCGACCGGCTGCGGCGCGGGCGTCACATCGTCGATCGCTTCGATCGTGACGAGGCGAATTCCTTCGGGCAGCGCTTGGCCCGGCGCGTGCTCGGCACCTACCGGCGGCACGACCGCACTTACGGTCGACGCATCCGGCGCGGCAGCCGCAAAGCCGGCGATCGGCACGATCGCATAGTGCCCGCTTGCAGCATCAACGACAAACTCCAAAGTTTGTCCGCTCCGGATGGCAGTCGCCCGGGCGCGCGTCAGGTCGGCCTGAAGTTGATCGGCCGACTTACGCAAGCGCTCGACGGCGAAGGGCTTCTCCAATGCCGGCCAAGCCAGCGCCGTCAGCCCCGCGAGGAGGGCCAACGTCAGCATGGTTTCCAGCAGCGTGAGACCTTGGCGTGTTGGAACGCGTCGCCGTCCGCGCATGGGTTTTAGTTCCAATTGCCCACGTCGTCGGGCGTGCCGTCGACGCCGTCGGGGCCCATCGACCAGATGTCGTAGCCGTTGGGGTTGTGCGTGCCGGGGGCCGCAAATCGGTAGTCGTTGTTCCAGGGGTCCTTGGGAAGCGTGCCCGAGGGAAAACTGGGAGCGATGATCTTCTGCCACTTGTCCTGATCGACTTCCGGCGGCGGCTGGACGAGCGCCTCGAGCGACGGCGGGTACTGCTTGAACGTGAGTTGATAGACCTCGACGCCCGGCTTGAACAAGCCGACTTGGCTTTTGGCGGCCTTGGTGTCGGCGTCGCTGATCACGCCGCGGAACGACACCGCGGCGAGCGAGCCGAGGATGACCAAAATGGCCAACACGAGCAACACTTCCATGAGCGTAAAGCCGGCGCGACGGGCCCGGCGAGAAGTACCGTGACGAGCGGATAACGGGCGGTTCATCGAAGACTCTCCTAAATATTTTGTGGGCGGTTGTTTACTAGCGCAGGGCCGACTGAATGGGTAATCGTTCCGCAATGGTTGCCGCGCGGCGGCTAAATGGCCGTACTCATTTTAATCACCGGAAGCAGCAAGGCGACCGCCAAGAGCAGCACGACGAGCGCCAACAGTAGCAGCATCAGCGGCTCCAACAGGCGGACGAACAGGTCTAATTGCCGCCAAGTGCGGCGTTCCAGGCCGTCGGCGATGCGCACGAGCACGGTGTCGAGCGTCGCGGATTCTTCGGCGACGGCGATCATTTCGACGACCGCCGGCGGAAACAGGCCGTTGGCGGCCAGCGGCTTCGCCAAAGACTGCCCGGCGCTGATATTCTCGCTCGCGCGACCGACGGCGGCCGCCAATACGCGATTGCCCGTGGCCGCGGCGCTAATCTCCAGCGAGCGCAGGATCGGCACGCCGTTGTGCAGCATCGTGCCGAGCACGCGACAGAAGCGTGCAACGGAAAAGTTTAAGACGATCGGAGCGATCAGCGGAATCTTCAGTTTAAATTGGTCGAACCAGAGCCGGCCCGACTCCGTTTTGAGTCGCGAATAAATCCAACCTCCGCCGCCGCCGACGATCAACAGCAGCACCCACCACCAGCGTTGCATGAAGCCGCTGAACAGGAGCAGCCAATCGGTGAGGGCCGGCAATTCTCCGCGTTGACGAAGTCGCGCGAAGAGGCCTTCGAACTTCGGCACGAAGAACACCAACAAGACGACGACGACCAAAAAGCCGACGATGCCGAGGAAGACGGGATACGCCAAGGCTCCCTGCGTGCGGCCTTTGAGTTCGTCTTGCTTCTCCGTAAACTCCGCGACGCGCTCGAGCGCTTCTTCTAGAAACCCGCCTTCGGTGCCGGCGCGCACCATGCTCACCGCCATATCGCCGAAGACGCGCGGATGTCGAGCCATCGCCTCGGCGAGCGGTTTGCCGTCGCGCACGTCGTCTTGCACGCGCGCCAGGACCTCGACGAGGCCGGGATGCGAGGCCTGCTTGCGCAGTACTTCCAGCGCCCGCATGAGCGGCACGCCGCTGCG
>CAZWDN010000212.1:0-4539 GCA_964633125.1 uncultured Pirellula sp.
GCGGCGTCGACCGTGTATTGCACGTAGGTATCGTTCGGATACTTCGCCAACGCGGCCAGCGCGGCCGCCGCGCTCGGCGTCGTCGGGAAGTAGCTCAGGCCGCGCACCGCTTCGACGGCGACGCGCGGATGTTCGTCGGTCGCGGCGGTTTGCAACCACGCGAAGGCTTCCGGCACGAAGTCGCGCTCTTCGGTCAGCACGCGCACCGCGGCGGCCCGGGCTTCCGGCGTCTTCGCGGCGAGCACTTCCTTCAGTAGCGCCGCATCGACGGCGTGGAAACTTTGCTGCAACCACAAGGCTTCGCAGCGCAAGCGGTCGTACGCCGCATCCGACGGGCTCAGCTTTGCGACCCAATCCTTGAGCGCGGCGAGCACTTCCGCCTGCGGCCGGCTCTGCAATTCGCGACGAGCGCGGGCCCGGGTGCGCCATTCGTATTCGCGGAACTGTTCGAAGAGTTCCGCGATCGGCTTGCCGTATTGCGTTACCGGCGTCAACAGCGGCTTGTCTTTGTAGATCAGGCGATAAATGCGGCCGTGCACGTGGTCGCGGTTCGGATCGCGCTGGCTGTATTGCATGTGGCCGATCAGCGGATTCGCCCAATCGCCGAACCAGAGAGCGCCGTCGGGTCCGATTTGCGGATCGACCGGCCGGAAATGTTTGTCGGTCGACTTCAACAAGTCGTACGGCGTCTTGGGGTCGTTCGGGTCGTGCCGCACGCGGGTCCCCTTGTAGCCGGCGCCGTCGTCGCTGAAGGTCCAGCGCGGGATGCCGTTCATGTTGATCACGCAGGCGTAGATAAATTGGCCTTGGACGTCGTCGGGGAAATGCCGCGACAGGAGGAACTCGCTGCCGACGACCGGCCGCATGCCTTCGGTCGGGAACACGGGGTTCAGGCCTTTGCGGCCCGCGTACTGCGCGCTCGAAAGGGGCGTGTCCCAATGTTGGTTGGCGCCGGTGCCGTCGCCGCAGAAGCCTTGGCCCCATTCGTTGAACACGTAGCACCACGGGTTGCCGTAGCCGGGCGTCTTGAAATGGCGAATCTTCCAAGTGCGCGGGTCGAGCACGTAGCAGCCCGACGAACCGAAGTTGCGGAACGGACCCCACGGCGTTTCCACGGCCGTGCTCATGGCCACGCCTTCCAGCATGTGAATCTGCCCGCCGGGGCCCGACTCCCACGCGCCGATCGTGTGATGCGTATCTTCCGTGGCCCAGCCGTCGAGCACGCTCACTTCCAGGTCGGCCTTGTCGTCGCCGTCGGTGTCTTTCAGGTAGAGAATCCGCGGCTGATTCACCACGAGCACGCCGCCGTCGAAGAATTCGAAGCCGGTCGGGCAGTGGAGCTTGTCGTAGAACACGGTGCTCTTGTCGGCGAGGCCGTCGCCGTTGGTGTCTTCCAGAATGACGAGTTTGTCGCTCGGCGGCGCATCGCCCGGCCGCCATTGCGGATAGCTCGGCATCGTCGAGACCCAGAGCCGGCCCTTGGAGTCGAAGCTCATCTGCACCGGCTTGGCGATTTCGGGGAATCGCTTCTCATCAGCGAAGAGCTTCATCTCGAAGCCCGGCGGCACGGTGACGGTTTTAATCAAATCGTCAGGCGGCAGAATAACGGGGCCGCCGGTCGGGTTTTCGCTATAGGCTTGGCGCGGTTCGCCGAAGCGCGTCGGCGGCACGATCAGTTCGCCGGTCTTCGAGTCGTCGGGCTTTTCCGCCGCCGGTTTGCCTTGCACGAGGTCCCAAATAAGCCGATCGCGCACGGCGACCATGTTGCGAAGCTTGTTGTATTCGCGCGGGAAGGTTTCGGTATCCCACGTGCGGCGGCCGCCGTAGACGTACCAGCCGTTCACCATGCGATAGTCTTGTTCGTGATGCCACGACTTATCGTTCACCGCGGCGCGCACTTTGTCGGTGAGCGCCTTGTCGACGGTCGCCGGATTGCCGGAGCCGAAGAGCGCGGAGTCGAGGGCTTGAGCAATTAGCGCGTCGCCCGCGGCGTTCACGTGCACGCCGTTGATGGTGTATTGCAGGCCCGGCTCGGCGGCAAAGGCCGCGCTGGTCGGCGTGAAGATGTCGACGAACGCCAGACCGCGCTTCGCGGCGACGGCGCGGGCCGCCTCGGTGTAGAGCGCCAGGTTTTCGTTCTCGGTTTTACCGGCCGGCAGGAGCGGATTGCCGCTCGCTTCAAATGCGATCGGCGACACGATCACAAACCGCGGCTTCGTCCCGGCAGCGTCGCGCGGGTAGGTCTTGGCGTATTCATCGAGCAGCTTTTCGTAGTCGGCTTGGAACTTTTCGAGCCCGAGCTTACCGGCGTACGATTCGTTGTAGCCGAAAAAGCAGAGGAGCGTTTCCGGGCCGAACACCTTCATCGGATCGTCGATCTTCGTGTAGTCGCTGGCCCGTTGCCGCAGGGCGACCTCGTCGGCGGGCCGGGCGAAATTGCGGAAGGCGATCTCCAATTTCGGATGACGGAGATGGAGCGCCGTTTCGAAGTTGCCGAACAGGTTCATCCGCTCGGCCGTGGAATTGCCGACCAGCGCGAGGCGCTCGCCTTGCACGAGCTCCAGCGGCAGGCTGCTCGCCGGAAGCGCGCGGGCCGACGCCGCGACCGGCGGAGCCGGCGTATGCGCGCCTGCCGCCGAGCTCGGTGGCGGCAACGACTTGCCCAGCGCGTGATCGGCCGGCTTCACGCCAACCCGACCGCCGTTGAAGCCGTACTTCGTGGGCGTGTAGGGATCGACGTAGTCGACGTCGGACTTCTTCGGAATCTCGAGGCCCAGGCCCCAGTACACGGCGTTCACCACCAACCGCCGCAGGCCTTCGCTTTCCAGGTCGGTGGCGGCCCCCATCGTCGTGCAGAAGATGCGCTGCTTCTTGTCGCCGGCATCCTTTACGGGGAGCTCGCGCGTCCAGGCGATCGGCATCATCGGGTCGTTGACCGGTTGCTCGACCTTGTCGGTCGAACGCTTCTTCTTGTAATCGGCCCCGACGTCGACCGGGTTCATTCCCTTAAGCACGCGGCCGCGTAGGAGAATGTGCGCATCGGCGGGCGGATGGGCTTCGTAGACGTCGCTGTCGCCGAACACGTCGACGACGCCGCGGAGCAGCGGATCGTCGGTCCGACCGGCTTCGATCACGCCGCGCGTCGCTTCTTTCTTATGCACGCCCCAGTGGCTCACCCACTTCTCGCCCAGCACGTCTTTGCCGAAGTTGTTGTACGAAGCGTACGTGCCCTTCAGTCCGTTGAACGCATGCGTCGCGGTGCGCAAACCGATGATCGGAATGCCGCGCCGCACGGCCGCGTCGAATTTCGCCATGATCGCATCCGGGTACTTGCGGAAACGCAGGAGCATCACGATCGCGTCGGCGGAGTCGAGCGCCTCGGGGTTCGAAAGGCTCGCCGCGGCGTTGGGGTCGATCGCGCCGTCGGCGCCGATGGAGAAACAGACCGTCGTGCGGAAGCCGTGCTTGCGCGCGAGAATCTTCGCGAGCATCGGCAGGCCTTCCTCGGAGCGATATTCTTCGTCGCCGGCAAGCAGCACGACGTGCTTCCCTTGACCGGGGCCCTTGGCGGGTTCATAGGAAATAGAATCAGCGGCCCAGATGGATGAGCCGGCAAGCGATGAGCCGACCAGCGCGACCAAGCAAGCAAACGTAAAGGCAAAGCGTTTCATGAAAGCGTGACCCTGGCGTGGGGCGTGGAAAAAGTTCGACCGACGGCGATCGACGCGTCGTCGAAGTCGCCGCTTAAGGCGGGCTACGGAAGGCAGGACTTCCCACGAACCGCGCGGCCCGAGGAAGTGGTCCTACCACTGTAACTAGCGGCGAGCCCCGATACGAGGGGCGGAAGAGCACGTTGCAGCGGCGAAAATCGAACTGAATTCAGCCGCCGATCGTGCGGGTCGGACAAATCGTCTAGGCGAGAATCTCCCGCACCACGCGGCCATGCACGTCGGTCAGGCGGAAATCGCGGCCGCCGTAGCGATAGGTGAGCTTTTCGTGGTCGAGCCCGAGCAGGTGCAGGATCGTCGCGTGCAGGTCGTGCATGTGCACCGCCCCGTCGACCGCGCGGAAGCCGTGTTCGTCGGTCGTGCCGTGCGAGCAGCCGCCGCGCGCGCCGCCGCCGGCCAGCCACATCGTGAAGCCGTCTTTGTTGTGGCCCCGGCCGTCGTTCGTGGGGTCGTCCGGCGTGCGGCCGAACTCGCCTCCCCAAACGACCAGCGTATCTTCGAGCAGTCCGCGACGCTTCAAATCTTCCAACAGCGCGCCGATCGGCTGGTCAACTTGGCGCGAACGGAGCGGCATGTTCGCCGCCACGCCGGCATGATGGTCCCAATTGTCGTGCGTCAGTTCCACGAATCGCACGCCGGTCTCGAGCAGCCGACGAGCCGTAAGGCATTGCCGGCCGAAGTCGTCGGTCGCGCTGTTTCCCACGCCATAGCGTGCGAGCGTTGCGGCCGTTTCCCCTTGTTGCACGTCGAGCAAGCGCGGCAGTTCCATTTGCATCCGAAACGCCGACTCATACGAGCGGATCACGCCGTC
>CAZWDN010000212.1:4639-9280 GCA_964633125.1 uncultured Pirellula sp.
CCATATTGCTGAAACTTCCACTGCGAGCCGAGCAGCTTCGCGTTCTTCGCCCCGGGCGACGGCTTGCCGTTGTCGGCTTGCAAGCGCGGCTTGTAGTCGAACGTCTCCATCTGGCACGGCCCGCCGCGCATGTACAGAAACACGACGCGCTTGGCCCGCGGCGTGAAGTGCGGGGCCGTGTTTGCGCCGATCGTTGCAGCCCGCGACTCTTTACGAGCCTGCTCCGCCGCCAACCCGGCCAAAGCCAAATAGCCGAAGCCGGTCGACGCGGTGCGAAGTACGGTCCGGCGCGAGATGAGGTGGGAGTATGACATCGACGACCTCAAGGCAGAAAGCGAAACTCGGCCGCGGCGAACAACGCTTGGCAAACCGACGACCAGGCGGCAAGCCGGCCCTCCGGCGATTTGTCGGCTTGCGACTTCAAAAACTCGGCGATGCGCAATTGTTCCGCCCGGGTCGCCGGTCGACCGAAGCACAACTCGTGCAGCAGATCGCACCGCGCCGCGTCGTCGCTCGCGGTTTCGCCCGACACGCGTTCTGCCAAGCGGTGCGCAAGCGCAACGACCTCCGGCGCATTCATCAGGTACAGCGCCTGCGTCGGCAGCGTCCGCTGCTCGCGGGCGCTTGCCGGCAGCGACGGATCGGGGAAATCGAAGAGCGTGAGCATCTCCGGCACCGCCGAACGGGCCGTCGTCAGATAGAGCGTCCGGACCGGTCGCTCGACCTCTTGCAACGGCGGCGTTTCCACGGCGTTGGCCGAATTGACCTTGGCTTCCAAAATGCGCGAGCCGACCGGTCGCGACGACTGCAAGGTGCCCGACACGGCGAGCATCGCATCCCGGATTGCCTCGGCTTCAAGCCGCTCATAGGTGCGGCGTCCGAACAGTTTATTCTCCGGGTCGGCCGCCGCGAGCGGCGAACGCTCGGCGAGCCCGGCGTGAAACGTTTCCGTAAGCACGAGTCGGCGAATCAAACGTTTCACGCTCCAACCGTCGCGCACGAATTCGCCGGCCAAATAGTCAAGCAATTCCGGATGCGTCGGCTCGGCGCCGAGCGTGCCGAAGTTGTCGAGCGTCGTGACGATGCCGCGGCCGAACAGATGGGCCCACACACGGTTGACGGCGACACGGGCCGTGAGCGGATTCTGCGGATCAGTGATCCACGCGGCGAGCTGCAAGCGACCGCTTTCCTGCTTCGCGACAGGGCCGAACTTGAGCGAAGCAAAGAGCGACGGCGCGCCGCGCGGCACCGGCGGCCCGGCCCGTTTCCAATCGCCCCGGTAGCGCAAGGCGCAATTCTGCGGCTGCTTCCCTTCGCGCATCGCCATGGCGTAGTCGGGTGCGGGAGGATAACTCTTCGTAAGCGTTTCGATCTCGGCGACCATGGCGGCGATCTTGGCGTCCCACTCGGCGATCTTTGCTTCTTCCACTTTCAGTTGCGCGTCGAGTTCGGCAAGTTTCGCCTTGTCGGCGGCGGCCACCTTCTTAAGCTCGATCCCCAGCGACGTCTTATTCTTCACATGCCGATACCGGCTCGATCGGGCGCCGCCGAGTTCCGTGTTCTTCGCACGCAACTTCGCGTCGTGCGCTTCGTAGGGGCCGTGCAATCGTTCGGCATCCGCGCCGACCGGTTGATACGGCGCGTCGTAACCTTTATACCCGGAGTGCTTCGGGCCGGGGCCTGCGAGCGTTTCGCTACTGAGAAACACGCCCGCCAGCGCGTAATAATCGGCCTGCGGCACCGGGTCGAACTTATGATCGTGGCACCGCGCGCAAGCGACGGTGAGCCCGAGCATGCCGCGCGCGACGACGTCGATCTGATCGTCGGCGAGTTCGAGTAGATACTTCTCGCGCGCGCCCCCCTCCTCGTACGATTTCGCCCCGAGGGCCAACAAACCGGTCGCAACGATTTGCGACGCTCGCGCCGCGTCGTTCGCGGCGGGCAACAAGTCGCCGGCGAGTTGCTGGCGCAGGAATTCGTCGTACGGCAGATCACGGTTCAACGCATCGACGACGTAGTCGCGATACCGCCAAGCGTGCGGCCACACGAGGTTCATGCTCTTGCCGTTGCTTTCGGCGTAACGGGCCGTGTCGAGCCAGTGCCGGCCCCAACGCTCGCCGAATGCGCTCGACGCGAGCAAGCGATCGACGACCCGCTGGAACGCTTGCGGCGACGGGTCGTTCACAAACTCAAGCGCTTCCTGCGGCGTCGGCGGCAAGCCGGTCAGGAGAAACGTCGTCCGGCGCAAGAGCGCACGGCGACCGGCGGCCGGAGCCGGCGCGAAGCCGGCCTCCGCGAGCTTCGCGCGAATGAAACGATCGACCGGATCGACCTCGGCGCGGCCCGCCGCTTGCGGCGGCGTTACGGGCCGTACCGGTTGAAAGGCCCAATGCCTGCGGGCCGCGTCGTAGTCGATCGCCGGCTTGGTCGCAGGCGGCAAGCCTTCGCGCGGATCGGGGGCTCCCAAGGCGATCCATTTTTCAAAATCGGCGATCACCTCCGGCGGCAACTTCCGCTCCGGCGGCATTTCCAAACCTTCGTGGCGAATGGCGGCCAGAATCAAACTGCGCTGTTCGTCCGACGGCACGACGGCCGGACCGCTGGAACCGCCGGCGCGCATCGCGCCGCGGGTGTCGAGCGCCAGGCCTCCTTCGGCTTTGCCGGCCGCCGACGAATGGCACTTGTAGCAATGTTCGACGAGCACCGGCCGAATGCGGGCCTCGAAAAACTCCTGCCCTCGGGCAGAGCCGGCCTGGTCCGACTCCTTCGTCTCGGCGGCGGCGACGGGCGACGCAACGACGGCGCCGATCAGGCAGCCGACGGCGAAGACCAACGCGCGCACTCGCAACGGGAGCGGCATTCGGCACCGAGGAAAGGAGGCAGGCGGCAGGGGGCTGTGAGCGGGGAGCAAGCGGCGAGACAATTCGACTCAAAGTATAAATCGGCCGCCGGCGCGTCACAACGCGAATGTCGCCGACCCGCGGCCCGCAGATTGTGTAGAACCGGACGCAATTAGACGGCCGCCCGGCACGAAGCCTACAATCGCTCGGGTCGCCCGGCGGTGAATTCTGTGATCGCGTATGGAGTCTGCAACCATGATGAATCGTCGAACGTTCGCGCAGGCCTTGGCCGGGAGCACCGGGGCGACGCTCGTGGGCGCGGAGTTGTTCGGCTCGGCGGCGGCCGACGAGACTCAAACGACGAAGCCGACCGTAGCGCAACCGGAGGCGAACTTGCCGACGCCGCCGGTCGCGGATGCCGCCGGCGCGCATCCGGTTTGCGTCGCCGATTTTCGTGCGCTCGCGCAAACCAAGCTCCCGCGGCCGACGTTCGAATTCATCGAGACCGGCTCGGCCGATCAGGTGACGCTCCGCGAAAACACGGCCGCATTCCAACGCTTGAAGCTGCTGCCGCCGATTCTCTCGGGCGTCGCCACGACGGATCTGACGACGACCGTGCTCGGGCAGCAGATCACCATGCCGATCCTGCTCGCCCCGGTCGCCGCGCAGCGGATGTACCATCCGCAAGGGGCGCTCGCCGCGGCGCGGGCCGCAACAACGCTCGGCACCGTGTTCGGCGTGAGCAGCAGCGCGGCCAACAGCATCGAAGAAATTGCCGCCGCCGCGACCGGCCCGAAGTGGTATCAGCTCTACGTGCCGAAAGATCGAGGCGTGGCCCGCCGGCTCGTCGAACGGGCCGAGCAGTCCGGATTCAAGGCGATCGTCGTAACGGTCGATCTCGGCGAGTGGAAAGACGCCGACCGGCGCAACCGCTTCACGCTCCCGCGCGAGATGTTGCTCAAGCATTTGCGCGACGTCGGCTTCCCGGAAGTGCGCGACACGATGAGCGACGCCGAACTCGTCGCCTTCAACGGCTCCGCATGGGACTTGACGTTTTCGTGGGACTTCTTCGACTGGCTGCGCAGCGTGACGAAGCTGCCGCTGGTAATGAAGGGAATCTTGCGACCGGAAGACGCGCTGCGCGCCGTGGAAGCGGGCGTCGACGGCATCGTCGTCTCGAACCACGGCGGCCGCCGGCTCGACACCGTGCCGGCGACCATCGAAATGCTGCCCGACGTCGTCGACGTCGTGAACGGCCGCGCCGAGGTGTTTCTCGACGGCGGCATCCGCCGCGGCACCGACGTGCTCAAAGCGCTCGCTTTGGGAGCCCGCGCGGTACTGATCGGCCGACCGTACGCCTGGGCCTTGGCCGCCGACGGTGAGGCCGGCGTGCAACGGGTGCTGGAACTGCTGCGCGACGAGTTGCAAAACGCGCTCGTCGCTTGCGGCTGCCCGAGCGTGCGGGAAGTTCCTTCGTCATTGGTCACAATGTAGTCCGCAATTCAGGCCGGCCAAAAGTTGCCTGGATTTCAAGGCGGAGCGTCGCTAACGTGACGAACGGATCTTTGAAAACTCGGCTTTCTGTAGGGCACGCCCTCCACGGCGTGCCGTCCGCGGAATCGCATTCCGCTTTCTTCAGAAAGGGAGATAGGGTGGATGAGAAGGGGAGATGGGAGATGAAGACTCCGCGTGGGCTTCGCGTTGCTCGACCCACCCTACATAAGTCTGTTCTGCCTTACGGGACTTACGCCGACGGTTATGTACGCACTGCGTACATAACGGTTTCTAAGTACGCACAACC
>CAZWDN010000213.1:0-9158 GCA_964633125.1 uncultured Pirellula sp.
ACAACCAGTACGACCGTTCCGACCCGCATACTCGGAAAGTTTTACCGTTCTTACTAAACCATCACAAGCGACACGGCCGATACAAACGGCACGGGCATCAGCACGAGCGTTCCGTTGTGGAACGTCTTCCCCAAGAACCTGACACGTCCAAGCCCAGGTGACTCCTACGATGTCGATCAAACACCTCCTTCGCCGAACCGCTGCAGTCTTAGGACTTACGCTCTCGGTGGTTCAGTCCGCCGCGGCGCAAGGCTTGCCGTCGAGCGTGTCGGAACCGGAGTTCGTACCCTACGTTGAAGATTTGCAGCTCTTCGAGCAGCCCGACCTGAGCCCTTACGGCCGGGGCGTGCAGCCGCCGCAAGGGTGGTTCGGCAGCGTGGAATTCATCAACCTCACGGTGGGTGCGCCGGGCGACTCGGCGATCGGCAACACGGCCGTGCCCGTGCAGCAGGTCTACGGTCGGTCGACCTTCACGACCACCACCGGTACTTTGACGCACGCCCAGGTGGCCGTCAGCACGGCCTTGCCCGCCGGCACCGTGTCGACTATCGTGCCCGGCACGTCCGGCAACATGGTCAACTCCTATAGCCAATTCAACAGCAACGACAACACCTTCAGCTCCGACTGGACCAGCGGTTCGCGGTTTGAGTTCGGACGCATCAACGACGGCCTAGGGTGGTTTGTCAGCACGTTCACGCTCGGCACGCAAACCCAAGACAATACGCTGTCGAACGTCTCGATTAACTTCGCGAATCAACCGATCGGCTTCGTCGACATCGTCGGCGCTCCCGGTACGATCAACGCCGGCCAGGTGAACCCCTCGGGCTTCGTAGGCGACGGTTTCGACGACGACTTGGACGGCGACGGCGTCTTCGGCCGCTTCGGCCGCGACCGCGGCGTGGCGCCCGGCTTCGGTAACCCGCTCGACGGCATCCCGGACGTGGAATCGCAAGGCTTCCCGAACATTCCGGTCGACTGGGACGACGCCGTGACGCTGCCGACGATCTTCTCGAGCCTCATCACGACGAACAGGACCGGCGTGTGGGGTGTGGAAACAAACCGGATGTATCGACTTGATTGGAGCCCTCGCGGCGGCGTGTGGGAGCTGTTCGTCGGCCCCCGCTACCTGAACGTCGACGATTCCTACAGCGTCGAAGCGATCGCTCGCAACACGAACCCTTCGTACTACCAAAACCCGCTGGGTGATTCGTTCTGGAATACCGACGCTCAGAACAATATCTTGGCCGGACAATTCGGCGGTCGCTGGTCGTTCCAACGGGAACGGTGGCAAGTGAGCGTGGAAACGCGTCTCTTCGCCGGTGCCAACTTCCAGAACGTGCAACAATACGGCGGATTTGGTTCGCTCAACGACACGGTCGTCCCGCCGCAAACGGGTGCCGTCGGCGCCAACACGATTCCCCGTCGCGACGACGTCATCAACATGCAGCTTCCCACCTCGTTCCGCTCGCAAGTCAATCTCGTCGAGTTCAGCCCGGGTATGGAAATGCGGTTTAACTTGAAGTACCAAGTGTTCCGCTCGGTATACCTGCAACTCGGTTACACGGCGATGTACGTCGAGAACATGGCTCGGGCCAGCCGGATGGTGCAGTACACGTTGCCGGGCATGGGAATCAACGCCGACAACAATAAGGAAGGGCTGTTCATGAACGGCGTGAACTTCGGCGTGGTCATCAACCGCTAAACGTCGCCGTTCGCCCGAAACGGATTGCCCGAAGAGAAAACAAAAACGGACGGTGTCATTGCGACACCGTCCGTTTTGTTTTGATCCGTCTCAGGTTTGTGCGGCGATCCGCGCTCTCGGAGCGACCTCATCGCTCGGCGCGGCGGCTAGATCTTCAGCTTCACGGCCCGCTTCTTAGGCTTTGTTTTCTTGGGCGAGCGCAGTTCGCGAATCTCCACCAATTCGTTCTGCAAGCGATGGTAGAGCGGGCTCTCCGGCCGCAGCTCTTCCAACAGAGTTTCCGCCTTCGAGAACGTGTCCGCCGTAACCTCCGTACCTGCGGCAAACAGACGGTTCCAACTTCGGGAAACTTCTTGCTCGGTCAACAAGGCGACACCCCCGCAACGAATGAAACGATCGAGTCCGGTAATTTGCACGATTGCGCGACGCCGTTCATTCTAAATGCGCAACGCGACGACGCAATATGAGTCGCGTGGACCGCCCGTACGGCGACCCGCATCCGGAAGCGGCGATGTGTACGACAAACGCCCGCAAATCGCGGTTGCCCGGCCGGTTTTCCCGCTTTCCCAAGCCGAGCGTTCCCAGCCGGAATTTGGCCGACTAATTTATTGCCGGCGGAGATATTACACCCAATCCATGCCCGTGGCGCTGCGCAGCCGATGCTCGTAGTCTCCCAAAAGCCCCCCGATGACGTCCCAGCGATCGGCGCGGCGGAGTTCAATATCGCCCTGCCGATTGATCCGCACGACGCTCACATCCGTCATGCCGAGCTTCTTGAGCTCGTCGACGCTGAGTCCGTCGACGCCTTGCATTTCCAACAGGGTCTTGCCGGCAAGTTCGATGAATTGCATAAATTCGCTCAGCCAAATGGGGAAGTCGCGGTCGCCGTTGGGCGAAGTCGCCTCCAGCATAATCCGTCGCGGCTTCTGCCGGCAGTACCTGCTTCCGTCCGGCGATCGATTACAATAGTCGCAGATCGTCGGCATCCCGCTGAATACACATCGTCGTCTCAGGTCGCGTCATGGCTTCCTCAACCGCTCCGATTCGCCTCCTTGTTTTGGTCGCCCATCCCGACGACGCCGAGTTTCACTGCGGCGGGCTGTTGACCGTCTACCGCGAACTCGGGCATGAAGTCAAAATCGTGACGGTGACCAACGGCGAGTCGGGCCATCATGAAATCTCCGGCCCGGCGCTCACGGCTCGGCGGCGCGCCGAGGCGGCCGCGGCGGCCCGCGTCATCGGCGCGACGTCGGAAGTGTGGGACTTTCCCGACGGCAAGCTGCAGCCCACCTTGGAAGTGCGCGAACGCATCATTCGCGAGATTCGCGGCTTCGCGCCCGATCTGGTTCTGACGCATCGCAACAACGACTACCATCCCGACCATCGCGCCGTCGGCGACGCCGTGCGCGACGCTTCATACATGGTGACGGTTCCGGCGATCGTGCCCGACGCTCCCATTTTGCGCAAGGACCCCGTCGTGGCTTTTATGCCCGACCGGTTTACCAAGCCGTATCCGCTGCAGGCCGACGTCGTGGTCGACGTCACGAAGCAGGTCGATCGTATCATCGAGATGCTGGCGTGCCACAAGTCGCAAGTGTTCGAGTGGCTGCCGTACAACCAAAGCGAACTCGGCGAAGTGCCGCTCGGGGAAGCGGGCCGCCGGCATTGGTTGCGCGAAAAACTTGCGGCCCGGCTTCGTCCGCAAGCGGAACGCTACCGTCAGGAAGTGCTCTCGACTTACGGTCCGGACCTCGGCAAGAAGATCGAGTGGATCGAAGTGTACGAGATCAGCGAGTACGCCGCCCCGCTCACGGCCGCCGGTCGCGCGCGGCTATTTCCCTTCGTCCCCTAAGCGCTGCGTTCCCTAGGCAGAAGGGCCGCTTGCCGCTTCGGCCTGCATCGCCACGCTCAAGCGGAGCAACTCTTGCCACGGCAGCTCTTCCGCGCGGCAGGATTCGTGAAAGCCGAGCCGCGCGAGCACGGCGTCGATTCGAGGCTTCGAGAGTTGTTCTTTGAACGCGTTCACGAGCGCCGTCCGCAGAAACTTGCGCCGCTGGAGAAAGATCGTCCGCGTGAAGTGGTGAAAGTACGCTAGGTCGCCCACCGCCGCGCGTTTGGCGTCGTCGAGCTCGATCTGCACGATGGCCGAATCGACCTTCGGGCGGGGCCAAAACACGCTCGGCGCCATCACGCGCACGATCCGCGCTTCGCATTGGCATTGCACCCAGACGCTCAGAGCGCTGTAGTCGCGCGTCGAAGGAGCGGCGCAGATCCGCTCGCCAAGTTCCTTCTGAATGGTCACCGTCATCGTGCGCGGCACGAGCGGCCCCATCAAGAGGTTGGAAATCAGCGGCGTGGCGATGTGATACGGTAGATTCGCCACGAGTTTGAGCCGCCGCCGAGGATCGACGGCCAGCTTCGCCGCCAACACCTCCAGCAGTTCCGGATCGATCCGATGTTTGCCGGCCAACGCGTCGTGAAGGCGGAGCGTGACGTTGTCGAAATCGATCAGCTCTTCGCTCGCCAATTGATGCATTTGCGGATCGACGTCGACCGTCACGACTTCGGCGACCTGCGGCGCCATGAGCGCCGTCAACGAGCCCGTGCCGGTGCCGACTTCGAGCACCACGTCCGTCGGCTCGAGCTTCGCCGTGGCGGCGATCATCTCCAGCAAGTTCAAGTCGATCAAAAAGTTCTGCCCGTGCTGCGACTTCGGCCGAATCCCGACCTCTTCGAACCGCTTCATCAGGTAACTAATCGTCTGTCGCGTCATGGGCTTGTCGCTTACTGCTCTTTTCAATTCGAAAACGGTTCGGTCAGAGAAGGAGACAATAGGGATATATGGGAGATATTGATTCAAACACTGGAATACCTTGTTTCTTCCACCTCCGGCATCTCCACTTATCTCCACAACCCTTTCTCTGAAAAAATGCATGCAATCAATCAATAGGTGCGTTTGCAGAATGCTTGCCAATCGGCCGTGAGTTGTTCGAACGTCTTGCCGAGGAACGGCTCGACGTGCGGCGTCAGATCGGTCGAGCCGGCTTCTTGCAGGGCGGTGAGCAGTCCGGGAAGCTTGGCGCGGTACGCTTCGTCGTGCAGCAACATGTCCACGAACGTCGCCGCTTGCCAGTAGCTGTTCAGTTCGATTTTCTTGCCGTTGAGCAACGTCTCCAGCGGTTGAAAGCTGCCGGGAGCGGAAATGCCGTTCCGCACGATCTCGCCGAAGTTCCCCTGTGGGTGGAAGCGTAACTGATAGTGGCTCGCCATTCCTTCGTGCAGCCATTCGCCGCTGTTGTCGAGTTGCAGGGCGCTGTCGAGATACGAGTGTACGAACTCGTGCAGATACACCGGCCGGAGCGTGCCGTAGGCCGGGTCCCAATACGACGTGGCGATTCCCCAAAACGTGAACCCGCCGGAAGTCGGCGGCTGTGCGGCGCTATTGAGCATTTCGGCGGTGCGCACCGTGAACTGTTGATACGCCGTGCGATCGGCGAACAGCACGATGCGCCCGGCCGACGTTTCGCCGAGAAACGGCAGGTCGGCGGCGACGGCTGCCGCGGCTTTGTCGAACTGCACGGCGAGCTGCGGCGCGTCTAGCTCCGCGATGTCGGTAACGACCGTGACGTTCTTTCCTTTCTCCACTCTCGCTTTCGAGCCGGCGGCGGGAAATGCAAAGTCACGCAGTTCCTCGGCTGACAACTCCGCGGCATCCGGCTCCGTACTCTCGACCACCGCGACGTCGTCGATCCAAAAGTCTCCCGCCTCGCGGCACCAGAAACCGATGCGCACCACGCGGTTCCACAGCGGGATGCGCCCCACGGACCAGCGGCACCAGCGGAGCGGCACCTCGTATTGCTTCCAGCCGGTATGGTTCAAGTCGATCTTGCGCCAAAACCGCGTCTTGCCGTCCCCTTCGACGAATTGCATTTCGATCGGCGTGGTTGCGCCGGCGGCCGCCGCTTCGGCGGAGCGGTAGACCCAAAACGTCGCCGCGCGTACTTTCGTCCAATCGAGCGGCGCGGCATCGCGCTTGGCGTACAACCCTCCGGCGGTCGCCGCTTTCAGATGCGCAGCGGCTCCCGTGGGGCCGGCGTTCGCCGCGGCGGCTTCCGGCGGCGCGCCGATTTCCAGCGGTAGTCCGTTGATTGCCATCCAATTGTCGGCGGCCGTCGCTTCGTCGAAGGCGAACAACGTACGTGCGGTCTCTTCCGCGCGCGCCGTGGCGCCGACGAGCAAGCAGAGTCCGATCGTTCCGATGCAGCGCGATGCCGTCATGCACCACCTCAATACGCGACGAAAATCCCAGACTCGCCATTGTGACCCGACAGGCGGGATTTTGCCAGCGGCGCGCAAGGCTACTTCGAAGGTTCGCGTGCGGTTTCCAGCACGGTGCTGAGCACTTCCCCTGCCGCGAGGCGCGTGCGAAGGAGGTCTCCCGCGGCAAGTTGCTCCGGCGATCGAACCACCGCGCCGTCGTCGGCCCGTTGCGTCACGCTGTAGCCGCGCGCGAGCACTCCGAGAGGACTGAGCGATTCGAGTTTGCCGGCCCAGGTTTCCAGCCGGCTTCGTTGCAACGTGAGGCGATGTTTCAACGCCCGTCCCGCGCGGAGCCAAAGTTCGTCGACCCGTTGAGCGCGCGTGCGGAGCAGTTCAAACGGCTGCCGAAACGCGCGTCGCTCACCGAGCATCACCAGCCGATGTCGCGCCGACGTCGCCTTGTTCTGTAATGCCCCGAGCAGTCGTTGCCGGCGATCGGCGAGAAACGCGAGGATCGCTTCTTGCGACGGCACGACGAGCTCGGCCGCTTCGCTCGGCGTCAAGGCGCGCACGTCGGCGGCCAAGTCGCAGAGCGTCACGTCGATCTCGTGCCCGACCGCTGAAACGGTCGGAATGCGCGAGGCCGCGACGGCCCGCACGACCGGCTCTTCGTTGAAGCACCAGAGGTCTTCGAGGCTCCCGCCGCCGCGTCCGACGACGAGCACGTCGACGTCGAGGTCCGACTGGTTGACGCGCGTGATCGCCGCGGCGATTTCTCGCGCCGCGCCGTCTCCCTGCACGCGCGTCGGTACGATCAAAACGTCGGCCCCGCTCCAACGGCGGCGCATCACTTCCAGAAAGTCGCGCACGGCCGCCCCCGTCGGGCTCGTGACGAACGCGATCCGCCGGGGAAACTTCGGCAGCGGCCGCTTCCGCGCTCGGTCGAACAAGCCCTCGGCCGCGAGTTTTTCCTTCAGCTTGCGCAGCGCGAGCTCCAGCGCGCCGATTCCCTTCGGCTCCAATTTCGTGACGACGAGTTGATACGAGCCGCGCGGGGCGTAAACGTCGACGCCGCCGAAGCAAACCACTTCCATGCCGTCGTGCAGATCGAACTTCAGCCGACTCGCCGTGCCGCGCCACATCACGGCCCGAATCTGCGCCGCTTCGTCTTTGAGCGTGAAGTAGCAATGGCCCGACGACGGGCGCGAGAAATTCGAGATTTCGCCGGAGACCCAAACGGCCGGAAACGCCGTTTCGAGCAGGTCCTTGAGTTGGAGCGTCAGTTGCTCGACCGTGAGCACCGGCTGCCCGCCGGAGTCTTCTTCTTCGGCGTATTCGGAAGGGTAAGACATAGTAGTCCGCGACTCCATTCAACATGGCCGCCCTACAAAGGGTCGACGCTCGCCGTTATAACATATTCGCCCCGACACTTCCGTACGCACTTGGCTCCGTCATGGCCGCGAAAGCAACTTCCGACACCGTGAGCGCCGTCGACTTCCTGGCGGAAGCCGCGCCGGGCGAAGTTCCGCCGGTCGTCGCGCTGTTCGGCGACGACGGTTTCTTGAAGCGGCTGGCCCTGCACGAGCTCAAGCAGCGCATCGCCGGCGGCGACCCGGAGTTCGCCGCCACGGAACTCGCCGGCCCGACGGCCTTGCCGCGCGACGTGTTCGACGAACTCAGCACGCTTTCGCTTTTCGGCGGCGGCCGGCGCGTCGTGGTGATCGACGACGCCGACGACTTCGTGACGCGCTATCGCGACAAGTTGGAAAACTACGTGGCCCGTCCTTCGCAAGCCGGCGTGCTGGTGCTCGACGTCGCGACGTGGCCGTCGAACACCCGGCTGTTTAAGGCGGTCGCGGCGGGCGGATTGAATCTGGAGTGCCGCGCCCCGACCGGCGCCGCGCTCGTGAAATGGCTCATCGCGTGGGCCAAACAACGGCACGGCGCAAAGCTGCAGACCGACGCCGCGGAATCGCTTGTCGATCTCGTCGGCGCGGAGCTCGGACTGCTCGATCAGGAACTTGCCAAACTCGCGGCGGCCGCCGGCGGCGAACCGATCGGTTGCGAATTGGTCGACAAATTCGTCGGCTCCTGGCGTTCGCGTACCGCTTGGGAAATGATTGACGACATCGCCTTCGGCAACGCTCCGGCGGCGCTCAAGCAGCTCGATCGGCTGATCGTCGCCGGCGAGCATCCGATTGCACTGCTGGCACAAATGACGTCGACCTTCCGTCGTTTCGCCGCCGCCACGCGTATCTTGGAGGATACGGAAGCAAAGAAGCAGCGTCTGGCCGGCAAGCAGATTCTCGAACTCGCCGGCTTCAAGCCGTTCGTGCTGCGCAAGGCTGAAGATCAGTGGAAGCAACTGGGCCGCAAACGGTCCGGCCGGCTTTACGACATGCTGCTGGAAACCGACCTGGCGTTGAAGGGCAAGGCGTCGCAAGCGGCCCGCGCGCGGCTGGTGCTCGAACAATTCATCGCCCGGCTTTCGACGGCCGGCGACCCGCGCAAAGCGTAAGGCGCGTTCGCGTGCGTACCGCTGCCGGCTCGTACGGCGGGGCGCCGACTGTCCGTCTTGCCGCGGCGACCGGTTTGTCGTACTCTCCGCCCCCTCGCGTCGAGTCGTTCCCCACACCTTCGGTCGCCCACGCACGCCCCTAAAATGGACGGAAGCCCGAGTCGACCATCGCCGCTCGCTCGGTGCCGCTTGCCGGCACGCGTTGGCGCAGTGCTGCTGGGCTGCACGGCGTATCTCGGTTGCACGGCGCATCAACTCCCCGACGATCTCACGACCGCCGGTGCGGCGCTGGAGCAAGACGCGGCGGCCGGCGCACAAGCACCGGTGAGTCCTTATGCTCGCGGGCCCGCACAAGCCTGGGCGGGGGACCAAGCTAGGAGTGCTCCGGCGCAAGCGGCGACGCCGCACGGCGCGCCGCAAGCCACCGGCGACGGCGCAGCGATGCAAGCCGTGTTGGCGGAACTCGAATCGCTCGGCGCGGTCGATCCGGCGACGCAAACACAACTAATCGCCGACCTACGGCAGACCGACCCGGCGCTTTGGCCGCTGATGTTGCAAACGTTTCGCGCCGGCGCCGCGTATAAGAAGCGCGAGGTCGCGGCGACGCCGAAGGCGGCGACGGCCGTGGCGACCGACGCCCGCCCGGCGACCTCGGACGCGACGAAAAAGCCGACGAAC
>CAZWDN010000214.1:0-9096 GCA_964633125.1 uncultured Pirellula sp.
CAGGTGTCAGTATCCCGAATGTGCCGGCCCAAAAGCCAGGCGATTTTTGGCCGGCCAAATCGGCAGTTGACAAAGCGGTTGGCGACACCGGCGGAAGATAAGCAACGAACGTACGGCGCTAAACGTTCCGGCGATTCTTGCGCAACGAATCGCCCCCTCATCCGCCCTGCGGGCACCTTCTCCCGCCAGGGGAGAAGGCAGGTAACGCAGCTCCCGCAAGGGGAGAAGGGATGAAGCACGGCTACCAAGTGATCGTCATGCCGGTGAACGGGCCGTGGAACGTCATGTGGCCGTCGTTCGAGAGTTCCGACGGGTCGATCGGGGCGTTGCGCGCGTTCTGGCTGAAGTTGTTCGCACCCAGCGCCACCCCTTCCAGGAAGATCGCCTGATAGCCGACGCGGCCGACGACGAATCGTGAGAAGCGCCACGACAACACGGCTTGCAGGTCGACCCCGAAACTCACGCGATTCTGCGAACGATCGCCGGCGACCGTCGCCGTCGCGGGCCCTGCGAGCGGGCCGCTCGTAAAGACCGAGCTTTGGCTGGAGTCGTTCGTGAACATCATTCCCTTGGCTTCGACGTTGATCCAGGCCCGACGTTCGACGTGCATCTCCAGCGCCCCGCCGAGCTGCGTGCCGAACATGCGATTCGAAGCGACGACGTCGTCGGTCACGGCCGAACCGCCGGGCAACGGCGACGCCGACTGGCTGCGATACGAGAAGCGATCGGCCAGGCTGATGTAGCGGAAGCCCCAGATGCCCGAAGCTTGAAAGCCCGACGACGGCAGATCGACCCGTCGCCGGAAATTGAACTCGCCCGTATTGAGCTGCGTCTCCGAGGCGATGGAGACGAAGTTGTTGTAGTCGAGCCCGACTTGCGCCGGATTGCCGAACGCGGTGAAGGGAGAGAAGAGATTGCCGGCGGTCGCCAATTCGTTCACGTCTTGGTTGCGCACGGTCTGCAGGTCGTTCCAGTCGAACAGGCCGAGATAGCTCGCTTCCACGGAGTAGTAGTCGGTGAGCCGGGCGCCGAGGAGCAGCCGCATGCCGGGCTGATTGGCGAAATCAAAGTCGTTGCCCGACAGCACGGTCGTCGTTCGATTGAGTTTGGCGTAGGCGGCGGTCGGGTCGAGGTGCGTGAAGCCGACGAAGTCGCCGGTGAAGTAGAGCGTGCCGAGCGGCGAGACGTACGGCGTCGGCGGAATCAGCGGTTCGTCTTGCGTGAACGGATTCGCCGGGTCGTCGAAGGAAATATCCTGCGCGCAGGCCGCGCCGACGTGCAGCGCGAGCCAACAGACCGCGAGCGCCGACCAGCCGCGACGGATCATCCTGCCGAGTTGCATTCCGCGTTGCATTCCGAGGGCTCTTGCCGAAACCGGCGCGGCGGGCGCCGCTGCCGAAAGCGCGCGCGCTCCGAGAGCCGCGCCTCTCTTAGATATCTACTCGACCCTCACGCACGGAAAATCCACGGTAATCGACACAATCGCCCAAGTGCCCGCCGGCACTGCCGGCGCTTGCACGAGGTGGGAGCGGCGCTGATTGCCTTCTCCCCTGGAGGGAGCCGTGTTACTTGCCTTCTCCCCTGGAGGGAGAAGGTGCCGCGCAGCGGCGGATGAGGGGGAAACGTTCACCCCAAGTCGTTGACCACTTCACCGGCACTAAGCCCCCCTCACCCGCCAGGGGCGAGGGGAAATGGGCCGACGTTACTTCTCCTTCACGCGGGCCTGCGCCTGCTGCAAAACGAAGGCCACGAGGTCCCGGTCTTCGAAGAACGACGGCGACCCTTTGTGCCCTTCGCCGGTAATCACCTTCACCGTGATCCGGCCGCCGCCGGCTTCGTAGCGTTCTTTGAGAAGCTGCGTGTTGTCTTTGAGCGGCACCGCCGCGTCGACATCGCCGTGCACGACGTACATCGGCACCTTCTGCTTGAGGAGCCCGTTCAAGTTGTCGATCGGGTTGAATTCCGTGAGCCGCGCGCGGAGTTCGGCTTCGCTCAACTGGTAGTCGGCCAGCACCTGGGGCACGTTCTTCATCGGCCAGCTTGTCAGATTGCAGACCGGGTAGATTCCCACGAAGGCCCGGGTCTGCTCCGGATGGCGCACGGCCCAAGCGAGCATCATCAAGCCGCCGCGACTTTGGCCGAGCAAGATCGGCTTCGGCGACCAGCCGCGCCGGACCATTTCGTGGTAGAAGCGCGTGAACTGTTCGGTGCTGCCGGGCGATCCGCGCACTTCGCCGAGATCGTAGCCCGCGATGCTGATGCCCGCCTTCAGGAACCCTTCGAAATAGACGGGCCGCAGCGCGAGCGAGAGCCCTTTGATGGTCGGCGCATACCAAACCCACGGCTTCCCCGCGGCCGGCCGCGGCGCGGCGTAGAGATGCGCGGTGTGCCCGTCGACTTCAAATTTCTCGGCCGTTTTCGGCAAGGCGACGTCGGCCGCCGCCGCGCCGCTCGCAACGAACGACAGAATCACCAACCCTAAAACGCGCACCATATGCTCACTCCTAATTGACGTACGTCCTTCTCCCCTAGCGGGAGCTGCGTTACCTGCCTTCTCGCCTCGCGGGAGAAGGTGCCGCGCAGCGGCGGATGAGGGGGGAATCGTTCGCCACAAATAGTTTACCACTTCTCCGGCACAAAGCCCCCTCACCCGCCGCCTCAAGGCGGCGCCCTCTCTCGCCAGGGGCGAGGGGCTGCGCGCGGTGAACCGGCGGGTCACGGACTCGCGGAAGCTTGTCGGAGAGGATCGCTGATCGCAGCGCTCGGCAGATCGTCGAAGAGTTGATCGTAATCCCGCAGTTGTCGCTCCAGAATACGCTCGATCTCGATCGCCGTCGACGCCGCTTCATGCAGCCCTTGATGCGTTTCCGAGACGAGCTTTTCGGACGTCACGCCCCGGTGACGGGCACTGGTTAAAGGAACGACGCCGTCGCCGGGTCCGTCGGTACGGTCGGTATCGGCCACGCCGATAATCGAGTGGAGTTGTACGTCGCTTGCGACCGGAAGTTTCTCGATCGTTTGGAGCAGCGGATGATTCGGCCGGAGCAGATCGACGCTCGTCGGCACCTTGCGCACGATCCACGGATTGAAGACGCCGGGATTGTCGGCCACGAGCCTGCGATGTCGCGCGTCGGCTTCGGTCGTCAACTTCGCCGCCCACGAACTCACGCGGCCGACGGCATCGGCGGCGAACGAAGAGCCGCGATGCGGCGTGCCAATAAAGATCACCTTGCGGACGTACGGCTGCGGAGTAAAGAAGAACGTTTCGCGCAAGCGCTCGCGATCGGCCTCGTCGGCGTTGATCGCCTCCAGCGGACGATCGGCGACGAGATCCCACAACTCGGTGCCGCTGTCGGTAACCTGCAACTTGGAGACCAGGCCCCCCATGCTGTGTCCGATCAAGACCATCTGCCGCGCGGCGGGATCAGCGACGCCGCCCGGCGCGAGCGACAGAGCCGCCTGAAGTTCCCGACGCAGCGTCGCGGCACTCTTGAGAAAGGGCATGCCGGTCGGGTAGCGAAACGCCCAGACTTGGTATCGCTCCCGGAACCAAGCTTGCGCACGAAGCGAGTTGTGCGTCGTGAGCCAGGTCGTCGGATCGGAAGCGAGCCCATGCACGAAGACCACCGGTATCTTGCCGGGCTGATAAGGTTCCAACATGACCAACTGTGCCGTAGCGTCCGGGCTTTCCGGTCGGAGAAACGCCGTGATCGGACTGTTCGGCGCGACGGTCGCGGTCCAGGCCCACGGCGCCGTCAGATCACCGGCCACGATCCAACGTTCGTGCTTGCCGACCAAGTGCCGGCAATGCGCCGGATCGTAGAATTCCAACACCACTTCCGCGTCCGCGACTTCATCTTCCTCGAAGACGACTGCCTCGGTCGATTCCGGTATGGCGCGCGTTCGTAAAACGGCCGTGGCGGCAAACGGTTGCACGCGACGAAAGAACCGTTCGTCTTCCTCTCGGCATCGTCGCACGAGCAGCGGCACGCCGACCCCTTCGTTGCGCACCGGCCGAGAATAGCCGTTGAGTCGGTATTCGCCCACCAACTCCCACTCGTTGAAATCTTCCGCAGTCCACGAGAACCCGTGCAATTCGACCGGCACCGTGAGCGGGCGATCCTCGTAGACGACGTGTAAACCGGAGGTCGGGTCGAGGCGTCGGTGGCGTTGCGCGGTGACGAGCAACTTGGCTAGGTAGGCGTTGTAGGTGCGCGATTCGAAGACCACGTCGTCGCGCACCGGTAAGTCGCCCAGCGCGGCGACGTGCGCCCACTGGCGACAGACTGCGGAAAAATAGAGGTCGACGCACCTCGAGTCGTTCAGCATTTCCAGCTTGCTCGCCTGCCCGGCAAGCTCGGCGGCGGCGGCAGCGTCGACGCACGGCCGACGCACTTGGTGAACGATCGACGGCTCACGTGCGGATTGAATAACGCGCGCGTATCGCGGCTCGCCTCTACCCCATTCTGCGCCGGAGCTAAAGAGCTTACAGCCGCTACAAGCGACAACGCTTGCCAAGAACACGGCGACGGCGAGCGTTCGCCCGGCATTCCGTCGAAATGGCTCCTTCCAAACGGGCATCATGCCGCGTTGACTCCATCAGTTCGTTCCTCAACTAGGCAAGTTTACCATGCGGTTTAGATCGAGGTTTCCACCCCGATTAAATCCCGGGCTTCGACGGCGGAAATTCGGCGCGGGGATTTCTACACTTCACGGATGAGGCCCGGCTGGGGGAGTTTGTAGAGGCCGTCGGCGTCGGGCAACGTCAGGGGCTTGGTTTGCCAGTCGACGATTTGCGCCGGCCCCAGCGCGCGCGGGCTATTAAAACCTTCTTCCCACGTGACGGTGCGGCCCGTGTACGTGGCCATGCGGCCGAGGATGGCCGTCATCGTGGCTTGCGCGCCGGTTTCCGCTTCCATGTGGGGCGTGTCGCTGCGGATGGCGCGGAACAGCGCGTCGTGTTCGACCTGATAAGGATTCGGGCCGGCGGTTCCTTTCGCCCCGCCGCGCGGGCGCGGAAACTCCCAAGCGACGGCGTCGGACTTCGCGGCCGGCTTGATGCGGCCGTTGCCGACGTCGACTTCTCCCTTCGTGCCGACGGCGAACTCGCCGACCAGCGGTTCGCAGCCCGGCATCTGACGGCAGACGCCGAACATTTTCGTGCCGTCGGCATACGTGTATTCCACGGCGTGATGATCGAAGATGTCGCCGTAGCTCGGGCCGGTGCGCATCTGCCGCCCCCCCATGCCGAGAGCCGAAACGGGCGGCGCGCCCATGATCCAGTTGCAGACGTCGAGATTGTGGACGTGTTGTTCGACGATGTGATCGCCGCTGAGCCAAGTGAAGAAGTACCAATTGCGCACTTGGAACTCAAGCTCGGTGAGGCCGGCCCGATCGACCGGCTGCTTGATGGTGCCGCCGTTCCAATAGCAGCGGAGCATGCGGATGTCGCCGATGGCGCCCTCTTTCAGGCGGCGAATGGTTTCGAGATATTTTTCTTCATGATGACGCTGCAGGCCGACGCCGACCTTGAGACCTTTTTGCTTGGCGACCTCGGCGGCGGCGAGCACGCGACGAACGCCCGTCGGGTCGGTCGCTACCGGCTTCTCCATGAACACATGCTTGCCGCGCGACACGGCATACTCGAAGTGCTCGGGCCGAAATCCGGGCGGGCCGCACAGCAGCACGACGTCGACGGCGTCGATCGCGTGCCGGTAGGCATCGAGCCCGACGAATTGGCGCTCTTGCGACACATCGACGCGGGCGGCGACTTCCGGCGGCACCGAGCCGCGACTGACCTTGCCGCCGGTCGTGAGCGCGGTGCGGCTTTGCGCGAGGCGATCGGCGAAGGCGTCGGCCATGGCCCAGAGCTTCACCGCCGGGGAGGTTTGCAGCGCGTTGGCGGCGGCGCCGGTGCCGCGATTGCCGCAACCGACCAGCGCGATCTTGAGCACGTCGTCGCCGGCGGCATGCACCTTCGGCACGAGCGACGTGAGCGAAGCGGCCGCGGCGGCGACGGCCGAGCCTTGCAGAAACGTACGGCGCGAGGCGGGGAGCGCGGCGCCGGCGGACGCGCGGCGCGCGGCGAGACGACGATCGGAGGGTGCGGCCATGGTGACGTTCGCTCCGGCTTGCTTTATTATTTTGAAAACGAAATAATAAAGCCTGCGTCGGTCGCTCGTCAAGAAAAACTCGCGTGTTCCCCATGCCGCAAGTCGTCCGCAAACCGCAAGCCCGACAAAACCTGGAATCGGCCGTGGTCCGGCTGATTCACGCGGCGGGGGGCGTTTCGCGGGTGGATTTGGCCCGAAGTTTGAAGCTGGTGCCGTCGACGGCGGGGATTTACGTCGACCGACTGATCCATAACAAGATCCTCCTCGAAGCGGCCTCGCCGGTGCGCGGCTTGGGCCGCCCGCCGGTCGTGCTGCGGTTGAACCCGAAGGCGGGGCGGTTCGTCGGCGTCGACTTCGACGCGCGGCAGATCCTGGCGAAGGCCGTCGACTTTGCGCAGCAGCCGCTGGCCGAGGCGCGGCGTCTGATTCCGGCGCGCGCCGGAGTCGAGCGCGTGCTGGAGATCATCGGTGAGGCGATCGAGGAAGTCGCCGGACCGCGACGCGCGGCCGCGCGAACGGGGCGCGACTTACTGGGCATCGGACTCGGCGTGCCGGGACCGGTCGATCCCGAGCGCGGCGTATCGCTCTACTACGCGCACTTGCCGAACTGGCGCGACGTGCCGATCGGTCCGCACTTCGCCGAGCGGTTCGGCGTGCCGACGTTCGTAGAAAACAACTTGCGCTCGATGGCGCTGGCCGAACATTGCGTCGGGCACGGCCGGGGGCTGCGCAACTTGGTGTGCCTCGGCGTTCGCAGCGGCATCGGCTCCGGCATCCTCGTCGACGGCAAACTGCTGCACGGCGCACATAACACGGCCGGCGAGATCGGCCGCTGGGTTTACCCCGGCGCGAAACCGACGAAGGACGACCGGCCGACGACGATCGAAGATGTTTCTTCCGTGAGTGCGCTCCTGGCGGCGGCCGATTTGGCGACCGTGGCCGATCTTTCGGCCGCGCTCGAGCGCGGCGACCGACGCGTGGTCGCGCTCGTGCGGCAGGCCGCCGAAGTACACGGCTGGGTCGCGCATCAGCTCGTCGCGCTGTTCGACCCGGAGACCATCGTGGTTTCCGGGCCGTTGGTGGAACACGAAACGTATTGGTCGGCGTTGCGCGCGGCGGCCGAGCGTTGCGGGCCCGACGCCGCCGCACGGCTCCGGCCTTCGACGCTCGGGCCATTCGCCGGCGCGAGCGGCGCGGCGGCCCTGGCCTTTCAACATTGGAAACCTCGACGATGACCGAGACCGCGATGACGCCGACCGCTTCGATTCCGCTCGCTTCGGGCGACGCGCTCCCGGCCGTCGGCCTGGGCTTGTGGAAAATCCCGAAGCCGGACACGGCCGCGCTCGTGCAAACGGCCGTGCGGACCGGCTACCGCCACTTCGACGCGGCCTGCGACTACGGCAACGAAGCGGAAACCGGCGCAGGCCTGCGCGCAGCGCTCGCCGCGGGGGATTGCCGCCGCGAAGATTTGTGGATCACCTCGAAGCTATGGAACACGTACCACCGCGCCGAGCACGTACGGCCGGCCTGCGAGCGCAGCCTGCGCGACCTCGGCGTCGATTATCTCGATCTGTATTTGATCCACTTCCCGATCGCGCTGGAGTACGTCTCGCCGGAAGTTCGCTATCCGCCGGAGTGGATTTTTGATCCGGCCGCAGCCGAGCCGAAGATGAAGCCCGTCGCCGTGCCGCTCGCCGAAACCTGGCGCGCGATGGAGGAGCTGGTAACCGCCGGGCTCGTGCGGAACATCGGCGTGTGCAATTTCGGCTGTTCGCTGTTGCGCGATCTGTTGAGCTATGCCGCCGTTCGGCCGAGCGTCTTGCAGATCGAGCTCCATCCGTATCTCGCGCAAGAAAAGTTGCTCCGCTTCTGCCGCGAGGAGCGCATCGCGGTCACCGGCTTCTCGCCGCTCGGCGCGTCGTCGTACTTAGAGCTCGGCATGGCCACGGCCGACGACTCGGTGCTCAAGCAACCGGCCGTGCTCTTCGCGGCCAAGCGGCTCGGCAAGACGCCCGCGCAGGTCGTGCTGCGTTGGGGCGTGCAGCGCGGCACGGCCGTCGTGCCGAAGACGACGCAGCCCGCGCGGCTCGCCGAGAATCTGGCGATCTTCGATTTCGAACTTTCGCCGGACGAGCTGCAGGCGATCTCCGCGCTCGATCGCAATCGCCGCTTCAACGATCCCGGCGTCTTCTGTGAAGCCGCCTTCCATACGTTCTTTCCAATTTACGAATAGTCGCCGCCCGCGAGGAGCTTCCGCCATGTTGAAGAGTGAAATCGAAGTCGTCGAAATTGCCGTCGCCGGTCAGCAGCGTTACGGCGACCAAGTCTTTCCGCCGGTGCTCGAGTGCCGCACTCCCGGCCTGACGCTCGACGACGCCTGTGCCTGGGCCGCCGAGCATCGCGACCGGCTGGTCGCCGACGCCGCGAAGTTCGGCACAGTTCTGTTCCGCGGCTTCCCGCTCCGTACGCCCGAAGACTTCGATCGCTTTCTCTCCGCCTTCGGGCTGCCGAACTTCGCCTACGAAGATTCGCTCTCGAACGCCGTGCGCATCAACAAGACGCCGCGCGTGTTCACGGCCAACGAAGCCCCGCCCGACGTCACGATCTTCTTCCATCACGAAATGGCGCAGACGCCGATCTACCCGAGCCGGCTGTTCTTCTTCTGCGAACAACCGGCGGCGCAAGGGGGAGCGACGCCGCTCTGCCGATCGGACATCTTGTGGGAACGCCTGCAAGCGAAGTGTCCGCAGTTTGCGCGCGATTGCGAAACGAAAGGGCTGCGCTACTCGAACGTGATGCCGGCCGCGAACGACCCGGCCTCGGGCATGGGACGCAGTTGGCAAAGCACGCTCCGCGCGACGACGCCGGCCGAAGCCGAAGAACGTCTGCGCGGTCTCGGCTACTCGTGGACCTGGCAAGACGACGGCTGCCTGCGCGCGACGACGCCCGTCTTGAAGGCGGTGTACGATCTCGGCGACGGCCG
>CAZWDN010000215.1:0-9084 GCA_964633125.1 uncultured Pirellula sp.
TGATCGATTGTCCGCCGTCGCTGGGCCAGTTGACCCGTACGGCCCTCTCCGGCGCCACGGAAGTGCTCATGCCCATCCAGTGCGAATACTTCGCCATGGAAGGGCTCACGCAAATGATCGAAGTGATCCGCGACGTGATGCGGCGCAACCCGCGCCGCCTGCGCTTCGGCGGCATCTTGCTCACCATGTACGACCATACGCTGGAGCTGACCCACGAAGTCGACGCCGAAGTGCGCGACTTCTTCGGCGAGATAGTTTTTCAAACCGTGATCCCGCGCGACGTCGCCGTGAGCGAAGCGCCGAGCCACGGATTGTCCGTCCTCGATTACGATCCCCGAGCCCGCGGTGCGCGGGCCTATGCGGAACTTTGCCTGGAGGTATTGCAACGTGAGTAAAGAGCGTCGACTCGGTCGCGGCTTGGAAGCCCTGCTCGGAATGACCGGCGAACCGGTAGCTGCAAATGCGGGCTCGGCGCCGAGTGCCGGCGGCTCGCCGGCACTGCCGGCGGGCATTGCGTCGGGCGACGGTTTGCTTCGTCTCGCGTTCCACGAAATCGAGGCGAATCCGTTTCAGCCGCGCCGCGAATTCGACGAAGCCGAAATCGACGCGTTGGCCGCGAGCATCCGCAGCCACGGATTGATTCAACCAATCGCCGTACGCCGCGTCGGCCGGCATTATCAACTTATCGCCGGCGAGCGTCGCTTGCGCGCCGCGGCCAAGGCCGGCTGGGCGGATGTTCCGGCCCGGTTGATCGAAGCCGACGACCGGCTTGCGGCCGAGTTGGCCATCGTCGAAAACTTGCAGCGCAAAGACCTCAACCCGTTGGAGAAGGCGCTCTCGTTCCGTCAATACATCGAACGCTACGGCTGCACGCAGGAAGAGTTGGCCGCACGACTTCAAGTCAATCGCTCGACCGTCGCCAATTTTATTCGCTTGCTCGAACTGCCGAGCGAAGTGCAGCAAGCCGTGCGCGATGAGAAGATCACGTACGGCCATGCCCGCGCTTTGCTCCCGTTGGGCGACGATCGCGAGCAGTGCGAATTCTGCCGCCGCATTCAGGACGAAGGTCTGAGCGTCCGTGCGGTCGAAGACCTCGTGCAAGACGTGATCCACGCGAGCGAAGCGGGCTCGTTGAGCGTCCTCGGCGGCGATGCGGCGCCGGCCGTGAAGCCGTCGCGCGGGAAGCCGACGAAATCGAAGCAAACCGCGTCGCTGGAGCAGCAATTGCGTTTGGCGCTCGGCACCAAGGTCGACGTTCGCCAAGGGGGTAAAGGTCGCGGCAAGATCATCGTGCACTTCGCCAACCACGACGAATTCGAGCGGTTGTTCAGCCACCTGGCCGGACCGTATCATCAAGCTCAAGCCGGCTAACGGTTTTGGCGGGTGACCAGCGACCCTCGATGCCCATGCCCTCTCATCCGCGCAGCAAGATTTACTACTGGAAGTGCGATCGCCCGGCGGTCTTTCACGGCACCGAATCGCGCACGGGCGAACGTGCCGACGTGGCGACCGCGCTCACAGGCGCGTTGGCGGAGAAGTTCCCCGGCAGCCGCATCGCTCTTCGCGGCGGCGGCGGGCAAGGGAACCACCTCACGTTCATCGCCGATATCAACGGCGTCGAGCGCTTCGTTCGGGTCGATGACGGGCCGGAGCGCGACGACTATCTCGACGTCGAATCGCACGTGCTCGGCCAGGTTCGCGCTGCCGGTCTGCCGGCCCCGCGCGTGCTCGCCGTCGATGCGTCGCGCCAAAGCGTGCCGTTCGCCTGGCATGTGATGGAGCGGGTCGGTAGCCCCGACCTCAATCAGCTTTGGAAGCGGGGCACTTTGAACCTGCCGAAGATCGCCGCTCAGATCGGCGCGGCCGTGGCCCGTTGGCAGGCGATCATGGTCGCCGGCTTCGGCCCTTTCGATCCGGCGGTGCTTCGTGCCGAAGGGCGACTACAAGGCTTTCACACCGCCTACGCCGACTACTTCCACCTTCACCTAGAGCGGCATCTCGGCTTTCTCGTCGAACGGCAGTTTCTTGACTCCACGACCGCCGTCGCGATGCGCACCGAAATCCGCGGGCATGAGTCGCTGCTCGCGCTTCCCAAAGGCTGCCTGGTTCACAAAGACCTGGCTCTCTGGAACATTCTCGGCACGAACGACACGATCGACGCCTGGATCGATTGGGACGACACGATCAGCGGCGATCCGCTCGACGATCTCTCCCTGCTCGGCTGTTTTCACGACGGACCGTTTCTCATGCAAGTCGTGGCGGGCTACGAAAGCGTGCGCCCGTTGCCCGGCGATTGGCGTCGCCGCTTCTGGCTCCATCTGTTGCGCAATCTCATTATGAAGTCGGTCATTCGCGTGGGGGCAGGCTATTTCGACCGAACTGACGGCTTCTTCCTGATCGGCTCTGGCAGCTCGGGCACGAGCCTCCGGCAATTCACGCTGGCTCGCTTGGCGGCGGCGCTCGAAGGGTTGCGCGAAGACGCCGAGATCGGCGAACTTGTCGATGCTTAGAAGTGTCTTAGTTTCGGGCCATGGCATGGCCAAATCGGGCCTATTCAGAAACGGCAAACTACCGCATAATCGACCAAGTTCGCAACGAACCTCGGGGCGTAGCTCAGCCTGGCTAGAGCGTCTGGTTTGGGACCAGAAGGTCGCATGTTCAAATCATGTCGCCCCGACATCGAGGGCCGCGCTATCGAATTTGATGGCGCGGCCTTTTTGTTTGCGCCGGAAAAGGCCTTCGCAAGGCGCATAGCCGTCGAATGTCCGGCGCTTCTTCAGAGCTGTATTATCAGTTCGATTCCGGCGTGATTCATTGCTCGCGTCTCATCGCGTGGCGTTCTAAATCCACTTCGTATGTTTCCCGTCGTGTGGGTACCCGCAGGGGCGATCTTTCGTCGGGTTACCGCTAACGCGCGTGGTTTACCGCATCCGCCCCTCAGTCTGCGTAAGCTCGGCGCTATGTTTCTTTCGAGCAAGGTTTGCGGGCTATCCGCATTGCTCGAACATCGATCGATCGACGTCGATGCCTTAGCGGCCGGTCGTCCAGCATCGGAAGGAAAATCCACATGTCGAGTTCGGTTCTAAAAGCTTCGGCGAGCGGTCGGCATCAGGCCGATGCGGGAACGATTCAGGTCGTCAGCTTCCGCTTGGCGAGCGAAGAGTACGGAATTGAGATCACGAAGGTTCAGGAAATCATCCTGGTCGGCGAGATCACGCGCGTGCCGCAAACGGCCCGCTATATCAAAGGCCTGATCAACCTACGTAGCACGGTCATTCCGATCGTCGACCTTCGACTCCGTTTCGGCATGCCGGAAGAGCAGCCGACGGATGAAACGCGAATCATGGTGATGAACGTCCGCGGCAAGACGATCGGCATCATCGTCGATGCGGTGAGCGAAGTCTTGCGGATCTCGAAGGATCAAATCGCCCCGCCGCCGCCGACCGTTTCGAGCCTCGGTCGCGAATACCTGACGGGCCTCGCCAAACTGGAAAAGCGGTTGCTCATTCTGCTCGACGTGGAATGCATTCTGACCGAACAACACGAGCTCGCCGTGCCGACGGCCTCGTTGAACTAGCCTGAATCGCCCTGTTTTTGGGGCGATTTTCGTTCTTATCCGACCACTTCCAACTTCGTCATATCAAGGAACTTACTCATGCCCGCCGCCTCCGGAAAAGCGAAAGCCGTCGCCGCCTCGAAACAAAAACCGAATGCCGCCCGCGCCGAGATGGAACGCCTGCAGGGCGACCTGACGGTCACGCGGGCGATGGCCGAGAACTCGCCGATCAACATCTTGTTGGCCGACGTGAATTTGAACATCACCTACGCCAACCCGGCCAGCATCAAGACGCTGCGCACGTTGCAGGCCTACCTGCCGGTTCGCGTGGAAGAAATCGTCGGCAAGTCGGTCGACATCTTTCATAAGAACCCGGAAATGCAACGTCGGCTGCTCGCCAACGAGCGCAACCTGCCGCACCGAGCCACGATCGCCATCGGCCCGGAAAAGGCCGACCTGTTGGTGTCGCCCGTTTTTGACGCCGCGGGCAAGTACCTGGGACCGATGGTCACTTGGGAAGTGATCACGAAGAAGCTCGAGGTGGAAGAGGCCAACCGCGACGCGACGGCGCAACTCGCCGCCGTGAGCCAAGCAATGGCGGTGATCGAGTTCAAGATGGACGGCACGATCGTGACCGCCAACGAAAACTTCTGCGGCGCCACCGGCTACAAGAAGGAAGAAATCGTCGGCAAGCACCATCGCATGTTTTGCGAACAGAAATATACGCAATCGGCCGAGTACCACGCCTTTTGGGCGAAGCTCAATCGGGGCGAATTTGATTCCGGCATTTACAAGCGGCTGACGAAGCAAGGCCAAGAGATCTGGATCCAAGCGACGTACTTCCCGATTAACGACGCCTCGGGCAAGCCGTGCAAGGTGATCAAGTTCGCCAGCGACGTGACGAAGGCGCAGCAGCTGCAAGCCGCGGCCGCCGAGAAGTCGGCCATCGTCGAAAACGCGCCGATCAACATCATGCTCGCCGACTTGAACGGCATTGTGACGTACATGAACCCGGCGTCGTTCAAGACGTTGAAGACGATCGAGAAGCTGCTGCCGATCCCGGTCGAGAAGATCGTCGGCTCATCGTACGACGTGTTCCACAAGGTTCCGTCGCATCAGCGCCGACTGCTGGCCGATCCGAAGAACTTGCCGTATACGTCGGAAATCAAGCTGCAAGACGAGATTCTGCTGCTTAATGCTTCGGCAATCGTCAACGATAAGGGCGAGTACGTGGGCCCGATGGTTTCGTGGGAAGTGATCACGGAACGGAAGGCGGCCGAACGTCGCGAGAAGGAAAACCAAGAACGCGAGCAACGGGCTCAGGCCGATCTGCGCGACAAGGTGAATCAGATTCTCGCCGTCGTCAACGCGGCCGCCAACGGCGACCTGACGGCCGAACTCGGCGTGCAAGGCACCGACGCGGTCGGCGAACTTGCCGGCGGCTTGCGTCGCATGATGGGCGATCTCCGCGACATCATCATGCAAGTGGTCGAAGGAGCCGCACAGTTCACCGAAGGGGCTCGCGTGGTTTCGGAGAGTGCGCAAACGCTCGCCCAAGGCGCTCAGACGCAAAGCGCTTCGGTGGAGGAAATGAGCGCCACGATCGAAGAACTGACCCGCAGCATCGAAGCGGTTAAGGAAAACGCGGCCGGCGCCAGCGGCGTCGCCCAGCAAACCAGCGCTCTGGCGGGCGAAGGGGGTTCCGCGGTCCGCAAGTCGGTCGACGCCATGGAACGCATCAAAGCGTCGTCGACGCAGATCAGCGAGATCATCCAAGTGATCTCGGAGATCGCCAGCCAAACGAACCTGCTCGCCCTCAATGCGGCCATCGAAGCGGCTCGGGCCGGCGAACACGGCCTGGGTTTCGCCGTCGTCGCCGACGAAGTGCGCAAGCTCGCCGAACGTTCGAGCGAGGCCGCCAAGGAGATTTCGGCGCTCATCAAGGAGTCGACGCAACGCGTCAGCGAAGGGGCGACCTTGAGCACGCAAACGGGCGAAGCCTTGACGCGCATCATCCACAGCGCGGAAGCGACGGCGAAGAAGATCACGGAAATCGCCGATGCCGCGGTGGAGCAGGCCCAAAGCGCGATCGAAGTTTCCAAGGCCATTCAACAGATCTCGCACGTCACCGAGCAATCGGCCGCGGGCAGCGAAGAAATGGCTTCTAGCAGCGAAGAGTTGGGCGCGCAGGCCGCCTCGCTGCGGGAATTGGTCTCGCGTTTCAAGGTTGCCAAGTAGGCGACGTTTCCCCACGGAACGGGGCGCAGCATGCGCGCGGCAGATAACCGCGGCATGCTCGCCCCGCGCCACGTTTCCTCTCAACGGTTAGGTGCCCGTTCATGAGCCTGCTCGCCCCCAGACTTCAATCCGACGTCACGCCGCAACAGTTGCGTCGCTATGCGCAGCTTGTTTATCAAAAGATCGGCGTGACCATTTCGGAGCAGAAGGCGACGCTGCTTTCGAACCGTCTCCGGCGCCGGTTGCGCGCCACCGGCCTTAATTGCTACGACGATTACTACGAACTGCTATGCCGCACCGCGACGGCCGATCCCGAATGGGAAGCGTTTCTCCAAGAAGTAACGACCCACGAGACGTTTCTCTTCCGCGACAAGTCGCACTGGGATTGGATTCACGGCACGTTTCTGCCGGACCTTCTGGCGCAAGTGCGCGCCGGAACGCGCGGGCCGACCTTGCGCGTCTGGTCGGCGGCTTGCAGCACCGGCGACGAAGCGACGTCGGTCGCCTGTTGCGCGGCTGATCGCTTGACGCCGCTCGGCGATTGGAAGGTCGAAATCGTCGGTACCGACGTCGGCTGCGGCGCCGTCGCGGCGGCGCAACGCGGAGTGTTCGGCGAACGCGCCGTTCGGCTCGTGCCGGAAAGCATGCGCAAACGCTTTTTCGATCGTTCCGCCGACGGTCTGAGCTGGGCGTCGAAGCCGGTGCTTCGCAATATGTTGCGATTCTCCACGCACAATCTGCTGGAGCCGCTGCGCGAAGCGCCGTTTGATCTGGTGCTGCTCAAGAACGTGCTCATTTATTTCGACGCCGCCTCCAAAAAGAAAGTGCTCGAACAAGTGCGACGCGTCATTCGCCCCGGCGGCGTGCTTATCACGGGCGCCGCCGAAGGAGTGGCGGAACTCATTCGCGATTATGAAACCACGAATGGTTGGCTCCATCGCGTTCCCGCGACCATCAAGACCGGAGTGAAGTCATGACCAACGCCGCCGAAGTAAACGACGACTTCACCGACGGCTTGATGAGCGATTTTCTCGACGAATCGACGGGACTCGTCTCGCGCCTCAACGAGAACCTGCTGCAACTCGACCAATGGACGAAGTCGCACGCCGCCGAAGGGGAACGCCCGACCGATCTGCTCAACGAAATGTTTCGCTCGGCGCATAGCATCAAGGGCCTTTCCGGCATGCTGCGATTGAGCGAAATCAACGTCCTCACGCACAAAGTGGAAAACGTCTTTGACGCGGCGCGCAACGGCGAACTGCCGGTGACGGGCGAGAGCGTCGACGTGATTCTGCAGGCGATCGACTGCCTAGCCGCGATGATCGACGCGCTGAAAGACCCCGGCTCTGAAAAGGTGGCGACGGAAGAGTCGCTGGGACGCATTGAGAACCTGCTCAATCGCTATAATTCGGCCCGCGAAATGGGTTGTCAGGCCGACGTCGACCCCGGGCTCTTTGCCGCGGCGCGCAATGCGGCGGCCGCGGAAAAGCCGCCGGCGGTCGCAGCCGTGTCGTTCGTCGTCGATCCTTCCGAATCAACCGTGGCGGCGACGCTCGAGGCGGCGATCACGGTCGACGACCCGTTGGCCGACGTGCGCGACGACGCCGACGTTCCGCCGAAATACTTGGCGATCTTCGTCGATGAAGCCGGCCTGACGCTGGAAGACCTTGCGGAATCGCTCATCTCCGTGTGTGAAGCGGAGCACGTCGAGTCGCTGCTCTGCGGTTGCCATCGCATCAAGGGCTCGGCCGCGTCGATCGGTTTGCAGCGCGCGGCGCGCGTCGCGCATCACATGGAAGATCTGCTGCAAGACATGCGTCGCCGCAGGGCCGCGCCGACTTCGCGGGAGATCGACGTGCTGCTCAAGGGAGTGGATGCGCTTCGTTCCTATGTGGCCGGCTTGGCCGTCGGTTCGCCCGACACGGCCCAACTGAGCGACGCTTGTCGCCTGTTGCTGGCTCTCCCCGAGGCCGAAGTCGCCGTCCCCGTCGCCGCGCCGTCGCAAAGTACGAAACGTCCCGCCGCGCCGACCACGGCCGACGATTGGCGCGCCGCGCCGCGCGCCGCGGCGCCGGAAGATTGCGCCTGCCTCATCGGGCTGGTTACATTCGACGAGAAACTCCCGCTCATCGATCTGAAGATCCGCGTTTTGCTGGAGCGATTGCAATCGCACGGCAAGCTCCTCTATTCGGCTCCGAACGAAGCCCACCTCGAAGACGCCGGCGATGCGTCTCGTCTGATCTTCACGCTCGCCGCCGATCTCAAGGCCGCGGCGTTGCAAAGCATCTTGCGCATCGAAGGAGCCGTCGCGATCGAAGTCGAAGCGGTTGCCGAGCGGGTCCCCTCGCCCGTCGCGGGGCAATCCGCAAAATCGAGTTCAGCGAGCCCGCCTGTAACGGCGGTCGCCGCTCCGCAACAGGCGACCTCCGCCGAGCCCGTCGCGGCGTCGGCCGATTCGTCGAAATCCGCCGCCGATGCCAAGGCCAAGCCCGCCGAAACCCTCCGCGTCGACATCGAACGCCTCGATCAACTGATGAATCTCTCCGGTCAGTTGGTTATCAATCGGGCCCGCTTTACGCAAATCGGCGACCGCCTCAAGGGGGTCACGTCGCTCCGGACGATGGTTCATTCGCTCTCCGCCGCGCAGCATTGCGCGACGCGGCTGACCATGGGCCTGCAGGAATGTTCCGGCGGCGGACGCAGCGCCGTGGAAGCTCTGCTAGGGCTCTCCGAAAAGCTGCACGACGACCTCGAAGCGCTGCACCGCGATCTCGCGCAGCTCCATCAAGTACGCAGCCTCGTGGGCGACCTGAACGAAGCGGTTCACCAACTCGAGCGCGTATCCGACGGCATTCAAAATACCGTGATGGACACGCGCATGGTGCCGATCGGCCCGCTGTTCGCCCGCTTCAAGCGGGCCGTGCGCGACCTCACCCGCGGCAATCACAAAGACATAAATCTCGAGATCCTCGGCGAAAACACCGAACTCGACAAGCGGATGATCGACGAACTCGGCGATCCGCTCATTCACCTCGTGCGCAACTCGGCCGACCACGGCATCGAACTTCCCGACGATCGCGAAGCCCAAGGGAAGCCCCGTCAGGGCACGATTACGCTCAACGCCTACCATCGCGGCAACCGCATCGTCATCGAGGTGACCGACGACGGCAAAGGCCTCGATGCCGACAAGATTCGCGCCAAAGCCCTCGCGCGCGGTCTCATCACCGAGGCCGATGCCGAGAAGATGACGCCGCAACAGTTTCACGAGCTCATCTGGAAGCCCGGCTTCA
>CAZWDN010000216.1:0-9047 GCA_964633125.1 uncultured Pirellula sp.
GGCTCCGGCGGCGCCTTGCCCGTTCCCTCGACGACTTCCATCGTGACCGTGCCGGTCACTTCCATCGGCGTCACCTTGATCTTCGCCAGATCGCTAAAACGTACGACGCGCCGCTTGCCCCCTTGTTCCTCCACGATGATGTCGATGTACCGCGCTTGCTTACGGAGCGACTGCAAAGCCGGGTTCGTGGCGACAGCGACGGTCGGAGCGGCTTCCTCGTCCTTTGCACTTTCCTTTGTCGATGCAGGCTTGGTGCCGGTCGGCTTAGCCGCGGCTGTCGTCGGGTTCGAAATCTCCGGCGACGCCTTGATCTCCGGCGCGGCCGTGCCCGCGGGGCTCGGCGTTACCGATGTTCGCGGCAGCAGGTCGTCCAACTGCGGATTCCCCTGCTTGATGAGCTGTAGCAGCTCCAGGTAAGGAATCTCGACCTCGCGGCCCGGCCGTACCAGCAGGAAGGAGAACGCAAAGAACCCGGCGAGCGCAATGATGATCCAGACCAGTATCGACGGCCCCGCCGCGGAAGGCTTCTTTTCCGGGGGGGTGGGGCGCTCTTTCGACGGGTTTTCCATGCGATTGCCGTTAGGTTCACAAGTTCAGGACGTTTACGATCTTGTTATTGTAACACGCCTTCCAGAGTCGGGCGAAGCAGCGAGCTCGGGTTGTCGCTCCGCCGACGAGCCCCTAGAATGACGCAGAATCGGCGGAACTTGCGTCGGCGCTTGATATTAGCTCGACGCCGTCCGCGGCCTCTCGAAGCGAAATCGCCTGCGGACGCCCCGTCCCGTGCGGCGCGGTCGTACGAGCGACACCTCCCCGACCGCAACACTACCCCGCTTCCGCTTCGCAAGTCGTCGTATTTCCCCCTTTCCGCATGAACCCTCAACTCACCAACGTTGCCGTCTTGGGTTCGACGGGAAGCATCGGACGCAACGCCCTGGAGGTGATCGCCGCCTCGGGCCAGCGCCTCCAAGCGACGGTGCTTTCGGCCTACTCGAACGTTGAGCTTTTGCTGGAACAGGCACTCCGGTTTCGCCCCCGCATCGTCGTGGCGGTCGATCCCGCGGCGGCCGGCAAAGTCGATTGGTCGGCCCTTCCCAAGGAGTGCACGCTGCTCACCGGCTCGGCCGCCCTGGCCGAAGTGGTTCGCCGTGCCGAGGTCGACGTCGTGCTGACGGCCATCGTCGGCAGTGCCGGGCTCGAAGGGACTTGGGCCGCGATCGAGGCCGGCAAGACCATCGCCTTGGCCAACAAAGAAACGCTCGTCATGGCCGGTTCGTTGGCCACGACGCTCGCCAAGCAGCGCGGCGTCGCCATCCTGCCGGTCGACAGCGAACATAGCGCGATTTTCCAGGCCTTGCAGGCCGGGCGTCGCAGCGAACTGCGTCGCATCGTTCTCACCGCCAGCGGCGGCCCGTTTCGCAACTATACGCCGGAGCAATTGGCCGCCGTCACCGTGGCCGACGCCCTGGCGCACCCCACCTGGAACATGGGCCGCAAGATCACGATCGACTCGGCAACCATGATGAACAAGGCCTTGGAGATCATCGAGGCCCGCTGGTTGTTCGACCTTGCGCCGGACGAAATCGGCGTCGTCGTGCATCCGCAATCGGTCGTCCACTCGATGGTCGAATGGGTCGACGGCTCGGTGATCGCTCAGTTGAGCCCGCCCGATATGAAGCTGCCGATCCAATACGCGCTCACCTATCCGGAGCGCGTGCCCGGCCCGGCGGCTCGCATGGATTGGACCCAAAGCCATCGCTTGGAATTCTTTCCGGCCGACTTCGAACGCTTCCCTGCGTTGGAGCTCGGCTTGGAAGCGGCGCGCGCCGGCGGCACGACCGGCGCCGTACTCAACGCCGCCAATGAAGCGGCCGTCGCGCAGTTTCTCGCCGGTGAAATTCCTTTCACCGATATCGTGCCGGCCTGCCGCGCCGTGCTCGCCCAACACAATTTCGAACCGCAGCCCACGCTCGAACGTTTGATCGCGCTCGACGCTTGGGCTCGTCAGGAGATATCGACTTGGATCTGTCACTAATCGCCGCCTTTTCGCTCGACTGGTCTTGGTGGGGGCACTTGGCCCAAGGCATCATCGCGCTCGGGCTCGTCATTCTCATTCACGAATTCGGCCACTTCGCCGCCGCCAAGCTCTGCGGCGTCAAAGTGGAAAAGTTCTACATCGGCTTCGACCCCTACGGCTTGCGGCTCTGTCGCTTTCGTTGGGGCGAAACGGAGTACGGCATCGGCGCCATTCCGCTGGGCGGCTACGTCTACATGCTCGGCCAAACGGACAACCCCGGCAAACAGGCCGAGGAAGCCGAGCGCGCCCGCGCCGCCGCGGCTCACGGCGAACCGGTCGACCCCGAAGCCGCCGCCGTGTGGGATCCGCGCAGTTATCCGGCGCAAACCGTGCCGGAACGCATGCTTATTATTTCGGCCGGCGTGATCCTCAACACGATCACGGCGTTTCTGTTCGCCGTCGGCGCCTACTTGCTCGGCACCGACTTCCTCGCCGCCAAAGTGTACGAAGTCGCTCCCGGCAGTCCCGCCTGGGAACAAGATATTCGCAGCCGCGACTCTTTCACGCGCATCGCCGACGTGCGGCACCCGCGTTGGGACGTCGACCTCCGCGCGCGCGTCATGCTGGCCGATCTCGACAAGGGCCTCCCGGCCACGATCGAGCGCGACGGCAAAGATTTCGACCTCGTCCTCCACCCGCGTCAAGACCGCCCCGATCGCCCGCCGACCATCGGCGTTTTGCCGCCGCAGCTCACGACGCTGGCTCGCCTGGCTCGAGCCACGCCCGAAAACCCCGACAAGATTCCGGCCTACTACGGCAGCCCCGCCTTCGCCGCGACGCCGAAGTTCGCCGGCGGCGATGAAATCGTGAGCATCGCCGGCGAGCCGATCAAAGACTACGCCGACGTGATTCGCGCCGAGACGTTGCACGCCGGCGAAACGGTCGCCGTAGTCGTACGCCGTCGCGACCCGCCGGCCGACGGCGCAACGCCTGCCGCCGATGCGAAATCGGCGCCGGCCAAAGAACTTACGATCCAGGTCGCTCCCGCGCCGCTCCGCGAGCTCGGGCTCGCGATGGAGTTCGGACCCGTCTCCGGCGTGCAAGACAACTCCCCGGCTAAAGCCGCGGGCATTCAAAAGGGAGATCGCCTCAAGTCGATCAACACCGGCGGCGCGTCCGCTGCGCTCGGCGACCCGCTTACGCTTCCCGAACGCTTGCGTCGGCTGCAACATGCCGATCCGGCGAAGCCCTGGACCGTCGTGGTCGAGCGCACCGTCGACGGCAAGACCGAAGACAAATCGTTCACCATCACGCCGCGTGAAGCCGACAGGCTCGAACTCGGCCTCCGCGATAGCTCGCCGGTCGCCGTGCCCGTGCTCGGCCTGGCTTATTTCGTCCGCCCGAAAGTTGCGAGCGTCGTCGAAGGGGGGCCCGCCGCGGCCGCCGGCGTGAAGCCGGGCGACGTCGTTACGAAAGCGACGATCACTCCGTCGCCCGTCGCCGACCTCAAAGCCGAAGTTCTCAAGCCGGTCACGATCGAGTTCACGGAAGAGCCCGACCAAACCAATTGGGCCTACGCCGTGCTTTCCGTGCTGCACAGCCGGCCGGCCGGCACCAAGGTAAAGCTGGAGTTCGAAGGAGGAAAATCGGTCGAACTTGCTCCCGCCGATTCGAAGGAGTTTTTCTATCCGCGCCGCGGCTTCGCCTTCAACTACGACACGATCGAGCGCAAAGCCGAATCGCTCGGCGAAGCGATGCAGTTTGCTTGGACCGACACGCGCGACTCGCTCACGCAAGTCTACCGCTTCCTGCACGCGCTCTTCATCGGGCAGATTCCCGCCTCCAACGTCGGCGGCGTCATCACCATCGCCGAACAAGCCGGCGCTTCGGCCAGCGGCGGGTTCGCCAAGCTGTTGCTCTTCTTGATGATGCTCAGTTGCAATCTCGCAGTGCTCAACTTCTTGCCGTTCCCGGTGCTCGACGGCGGCCATATGGTCTTCCTCATTTACGAAGGGATCTTCCGTCGCCCGCCCCCCGAACGCCTGCACGGCTTGCTGACGATGCTCGGCTTCTTCTGCCTGATGGGCCTAATGCTCTTCGCGCTGACGAACGACATCATCCGCATCTCGAAGTAAAGGCGAGCTGCTGAACGAAGATAGTCGGCGAGCGGTCGGCGGCAGCCGGCCGGTGACCCCAATGCTCCATTCCGCAGTCCGCAGTCGGCATTCCGCAGTCCTCTTCGACGCCGTCGGCACGCTCATTCATCCGGAGCCGAGCGTGGCCGCGGCCTATCATGCCGCCGGGCTGCGTCACGGCTCGCGTCTCGCTCTCGACGAAGTCGATCGTCGCTTTCGGGCCTCCTTCGCCGCCGAGGAAGCGGTCGACGCCGCCTCGGGCACGCTGCAGACCGACGAAGCCCGCGAACTGCGGCGCTGGCGGACGATCGTGTCGGCGACGCTCAGCGATGTTCCGCCCGACGGACACGAAGCGCTCTTTGAAGACTTGTGGCGACACTTTGCGAAGCCGTCCTCCTGGCAGGCCTTCGACGACGCCGGGCCGACCATCGAACGACTCCAAGCGCAAGGCGTCGTCGTCGCCGTCGGCTCCAACTTCGACGCACGCCTGCTCCCGATCGTCGCAAAACTTTTACCCGCCGTCGCCGCCGATCGCGTCTTCGCGTCGTCGCTGGTCGGCCGCCGCAAACCGTCGGCGGGCTTCTTCGAGCATTGCCTCACACGGCTGGGCCTCGCCGAACGCAGTCGATTGCTCATCGTCGGCGACGACGCCGACAACGACTTCCTCGGCCCCCGCACGCTCGGCTTCGCGACCCTTTTTCTCGACCGCCGCAACCGCACGCCGAATCTAGCGCCGCGAATCACATCGCTGCATGAGCTTCCGTAGGGAACGCCCTCTGCGGCGTTCCGCGACTAACATTTCGCTCGGAACGCCGCAGAGGGCGTTCCCTACAGAGCCCGCAATTCGACGTAAGTCCGACGACGCTTGTGCGACTTACGTCGATTCTCATTTTCGCCCTGCGCACATAACTCGAGTTATGTGCGCACCCCTTGTGGGTTTTGGGGTTGTGCGTAGATAACTCAAGTTATGTGCGCAGGCCGTTTTCGACCGTCGACGTAAGTAGGGAACACGAAGAACTACTTACGTCCAAGTAGTAGGCACACTCCGTGTGCCGTCGGTCGTAAAACCGACGACGCTTGAGACGACCGTCCAAGACGCTGCTGCTTCACGGCACACGGAGCGTGCCCGCAACATTTGAATTGCCAAAGATCACCCCGCACGGTAGCGAAACCGGCGGGCGATCTCCAGGCGATTTTTGGCCGGCCAAATCGGCTCTTGCACCGCAGCTATATTTCCGTAACCGGCGCGGCGATCGCCAGCGCGCCATGCACGACCATCGTTTCGCCCAGCGCGGGGGCGAGAATCCGGTAGCTGCCGGCCAACGGCGGAAACACATAGCGCGCCACGGCCGCGCGGAGCGGTACGTAGAATTGCTCTTCACCGACGAGCGCCACGCCGCCACCGACGACGACCGCTTGCGGCGCGAGCAGCGTGATCATTTGGGCCAGGGCCCAACCGAGCGTCGTGATTGCATGATCGAGAACGCGGTGCGACGCCACATGCCCGCGCGCGGCGGCCCAGGCCAACTCGCGAGCCGTGAGTGTTTGTACTTCCAGACCGGCGAAGATTTCGTCGTCGCGCAGTCGCTCGGCGGCCCGTTCGATGCCGAGGCCCGAGGCGATCGATTCGACGGTGTCGTACGGACTCACCGACGTCGGGCCGGGGCGCAAGTGCCCGATCTCGGCGGCCGCCGGGCCGTGGCCGTGATAGAGCCGGCCGGCTTGAACGAAGCCGCCGCCGATGCCGGTGCCGACCGTGACGTAGAACACCGGATCAAGCCCGCGCCCGGCGCCGTAGCGAGCTTCGGCCAGCGCAGCGAGGTCGGCGTCGTTGCCGATGGAGCAGGGGACCGCGAGCGTTTGCCGACACCAGTCGACCAGCGGAAAGTCGTCCCAGCCGGCGATCTGATGGCTTGTGATCGTGCGACCTTGCTCAACATCGACCGGTCCGCCGAAGCCGATGCCGACGGCGGTGACGCCGTGCCGCGCGATGAGTTCCCGCCCCGCGGCTTCGATTTGCTCACGAATGCCGGCCGCGCCCGCCGCGCGATCGACGTTCAATCGCAGCACGTCGCCGACCAGCGTCCCGTCGCCCGGCCCGACGCCGAACTGCAGCTTGGTCCCGCCGATTTCAATGCCGAGCAGCATGCAGGGGACCTACTTCTTCGGCCCCGCCGCGTCTTCCATGCCGTTGATGTATTGGCGCAGCCGTTCGAGTTCGTCGCTCACGTGCCGCAGGCGGAGCATGCGCTCGACGCGGAGCGTCAGCTCCAGCTTGTTCACCGGCTTGCTCAAGAAGTCGTCGGTGCCGGCCTGCACGCCGCGCTCGATGTCGCCGAGCTCCTTGAGCGCGGTGACCATCAGGATCATGATCCCCTTGGTCGCCGGATCGCTCTTGAGCGTCTTGCAGACTTCGAAGCCGGAGAGCTTCGGCATCATCACATCCAGCAGAATCAGGTCGGGCTGAAACGTCTTCACCTTGTCGAGCGTATCGCGACCGTCGACGGCGACGCCGATTTCGTAATCGGAGTCGGCCAGGAACGCTTCCAACAGTTCCACGTTGACGGCGTTGTCGTCGGCGATGAGGATGCGACTACGGTGGGGTGCTTCGGCCATGAATGCTACTCGGAATGTGGGACAACTACGACCTATTGCTCGACGGCCAAGCGCGCGGCGGGCACCGGGAACGATTCGCACAACTGCTTCACTTCGCCGCGAATCCGGCCGGCGAGAGCTTCGTCTTCCGGACTCTTCAAGATCTCCAGAATCCAACCGCCGATCCGCTTCATTTCATCAATGCCCATGCCGCGCGTCGTCAGCGCCGGCGTGCCGATGCGAATGCCCGAGGGGTCCATCGGCTTGCGCTCGTCGTACGGGATCATGTTCTTATTGACGGTGATCTCGGCCCGCCCGAGCGCGGCTTCGGCGATCTTGCCGGTGGTGCCGACGCTCGTAACGTCGAGCAACATCAAGTGATTGTCGGTGCCGCCCGAGGCGAGCTTCACGCCGCCGGCCATGAGCGTATCCGCCAGCGTCTTGGCGTTGGCGATCACTTGCTTGCCGTACTGCTTAAACTCCGGCTTCAAGGCTTCGCCGAAGCAGACCGCCTTGCCGGCGATCACGTGCATGAGCGGGCCGCCCTGAATTCCGGGGAACACCGTGCGATCGATGTCCTTCGCATAGTCGGCGCGGCACATGGTGATGCCGCCGCGCGGACCGCGGAGCGTCTTGTGCGTGGTCGAGGTCACAAAGTCGGCGACCGGCACCGGGTTGTTGTGCAAGCCGGCGGCGACGAGGCCCGCGTAGTGAGCCATGTCGACGAACAACTTTGCGCCGACCTCACGGGCGATCTCGGCGAACTTCTCGTGCGGAATCTCGCGCGGATAGGCGCTCGCCCCGGCCACGATCAGCTTCGGCTTGTGTTCGCGGGCCAGCTTAGCGACTTGTTCGAAGTCGATCCGGTTGGTGTCGCGCGTCACGCCGTAGCGGAAGAATTTGTAAAGCTTGCCCGAGATGTTCAGGTCCATCCCGTGCGTGAGGTGGCCGCCGTGAGCCAAGTCGAGGCCGAGTACCGTGTCGCCCGGCAGAATCGTGGCCAAGTAAACGGCCATGTTCGCTTGGCTGCCGGAATGCGGCTGCACGTTCACGTGGTCGGCGCCGAACAATTCCTTCAACCGATTGCGGGCCAAGTCTTCGACGACGTCGACATGTTGGCAGCCGCCGTAATAGCGACGGCCGGGGTAGCCTTCGGCGTACTTATTGGTGAGCACGCTCCCGACGGCCTGCTGCACCGCGGCGCTCGTGTAGTTTTCGCTGGCGATCATTTCCAGGCCGTCGGCCTGGCGTTCTTCTTCAGCTTCGATCGCCGACCAGATTTCGGGATCGTCCTGGGCCAGAATATTCATCGTACGAGCACTCACCGAGACGAGAAGCGGAGCAGGGATAAGACCTGCTATTTTGGAAGCGGCGGGGCGTTTCGTCAATCGGGCGAGGTGAAGGCCGAACGAGCGCCACTCACAAAAACCGGCTTATTTTCGCGGGGCGTTTTCTCTCAGCCAGTCTTCGTGCGACTCCTCCCGACACTTTTGAACTTCGGTCCACACTCTCTTTACTGCGTCAGAGCCGTACTGCCCGTCCAAGAACGCTTCGACCGTCACGTTATAGGCCCGATGAAAATCCAGTTCAGCGCCGTTTACGAGATCCCCAACAAAGACGACATCGACACCCAAACGCTGCATCATCGTCGTCGACAAATCCGGAGCCCAATGAGCCCGCGACGGAATTCCAAAGTACATCCGTAGCTTGCCGACATCGATGTCGGCGCGAGCCTTTTGAACTCCCAACTCCGACGGCGTGAGCGATGTCGACATGATTCACCGGCCGGCTTACGCCGACCGCTCGCTGTGCAATTGCTCACTATCCGACGACCAACTCCGCGCGAATACTGTCGGCTGCGCCGAGGTAGTCGTGAAAAAGCTCCCCGTGCTCGCGGTAGACTTCGTTCTCCATCAGCCGCGCATGCACGCGGGGCAGATTGTAGAGCGGCACGGCCGGGAACAGGTGATGCGCGATGTGGTAGTTGATGTTCAGCGGCGCAATCGTATAGCGCTCAAGCCAGGTGCCGCGCACGTGGCGCGTCGAATCGGCGACGTCGGCCTGCTGATCGTACGGATGTTCGGCGATCCAACGGATGCGCATGTAGAGGACGTAGAACGTGGCGTTGGGCACGACCCAAAGTAAGACAAAATACCTCCAAGCGCCGAAATAGCTCACCAGCGTCACCACGGTCGCCCAAAACGTGATGCTGCAGAGCACGTCGATCGTCACGCGGCGCGCCAGCTTCGGATCGCGATGATGGAGCAGCCATTGGTTGATCGGCATCCAGCGGCGCAACA
>CAZWDN010000217.1:0-8992 GCA_964633125.1 uncultured Pirellula sp.
CGCTTTCCGGCACCCGCAATTCGATGCGCGCCACGAGCGGTTCGTTGCGCTCGATACTGAAGCTTTCTCGGCGGAAGACTTCGACTTCGACGACGCGTTGCGTATGCGTACGCGAATTTGTTCCTTGGCGAAACGTCGCCTCTTCGTCGCACACCAAGACGACCGACAATCGTTGTACGTTGAGCCGGCCCGACTGAATGATCGCTAAATCGTAGCGGCCGCCGGGGTAGAGCGGGTGCGTCGAGATTTCGACCAGCGTCGGCTCGATGCCTCCGGCCACCATCACCGAACGCGCGGCAAGAAACGCCAGGTATCCGCCGGAAACCAGAAACGGTATCAGGCCGAGCCAGAGCACGTAGTCGGCTTTGCCGTCCAGCGATTCGGCGACCGCCTTGTAGACGAACCAGCCGACGAGCGTGTTCCAACCGATCGCCGCAAACAGCAGGAACAGCGAGTTCCAGCCGGGGGTCGCATTGGGAATCCGATACTTGAGCGTCGTGCCCGGGCTGTTCGTCACGTCGCGATCGGAAGGGACGGTCGGCAATCGGCCGGCGGCGTTTGCCGCGTCGAAAAGATCGACCCCGGCCGACTGCTGCATCAGCGCGCGCCGCTCGGCCGATTTTCCCCACGTAAGAAACACGTAGAGCAAGCCGCCGATGCCTACCGCCACGAACGCGGCCGGCAGCAGCGGAACGACCCACGCGATCCAGCTATACCCGCGTCGCAATACGGCATTCGACGGCGACTCAGGGTCATACCAGCAAGGGTACTCCTGTCCGATTTCAAAGCCTTCGAGCACCTGCTCGCAGGTGGCGCGTTCGCTGAAGTACACGCCGGCCGCATCGTACGTGGCCGTGGTGTATTCTTCGCCGCCGGCCGTGTAGCGAATCTTGAACTCCGGCCGATACCGGGGCGGAGCGTCGGGCCGCTCGGCGATGTATTTCTCCAAGACGACGCAACGGGTTTCCACGAACTCGTGATTCGCGCGCCATTCCGGAGCCGTCATTTCTTCGACGACTTCGGCCAGAATCGAGCCGCCGACGATCGCCAACACCGCAAAGAAGCCGGCCAGCGCAACGCGCCCGCCGATATCCGACGTGGTGCGTCGATCGCCGCGCTTCTTCGAAAAAAAACGGAACCGAGGCAAATGCGCCGCCCCTGAGAATGGACTGCCGGCAAGCGGCGAACAATGCCGAGCCGTACTTCACTTTCTAATCTCCGCTGTTGTATTCGCAAAGGGTATAATCTCGCCCGAACGCCGCAGATTCAATGAATCGAATGAATATCTTGCTCGCCCGCCGCTCTCGAGGTCGTATGCCTACCGAACGTCGCCCCCGCCGAATCGCGCTGCGCTTCGCGCTTACCGCGGCGAGCCTACTCCTTGCCGCCGCAAGCGTTGCGGACGCGCAAACGACGCGAGACTCGCAAAGCGCCGACTGGCCCGGCTGGCGCGGCGCCGCGCATGTCGGCCTTGCCGAGCGCACCAAGTTTCCCGAAGCATGGCCGCAATCCGCGCCCGCGCCGCTCTGGCAAGCCGCGACGGCCGAGGGCTGGTCGTCGCCGATCGTCGCCGACGGGAAGGTATTCGTCACCGATCGGCACGACGCCGCGGAACGTGTTCGTGCGTTCGAGGCGGCGACCGGCAAACTTCTTTGGGAGCGTACGAATCCGGTCGATTTCGCACCCCACGCGGTCGGTCGACGCCACGGCAACGGTCCGAAGGCGACGCCGGCGTATAGCGCCGGTCGCGTCTATTCGCTCGGCATCGCCGGTTGGCTGCAATGCTTGAACGCCGAAGACGGCGCCCTTTTTTGGAAGCGGCACTTGCCGGCGGAATTCGGCGAACTGCGACCACTGCCCGACAACCGCATGTACGTCGACGGCGAAGATTGCGTGGTCGTGCCGGTAAGCCCCGGCCAAGGCGCTCCGGTACCGCTCTTCGGCTACACCGGTTCGCCGATCGTGGTCGACGACCTGTTGATTACGCCCGTCGGCGGAACACGCGGCGGCACGATCATGGCGTTCGACAAGGGGACCGGCGCCGTTGTTTGGAAGGCCCTCGACGAGAACGTTTCGTACTCCTCGCCGATCGTCGCCGCGCCGGCCGGCAAGCGCCAGGTGATCGTCGCGACCGGTCCGCGATTGGTCGGCCTCGATGTCGCTTCCGGCAAGTTGCTCTGGAGCGTCCCCTATCAGAACCAATACGACGAAACGATCGGCACGCCGGTCGTCGCGGGCGATTACGTGCTGCTCACCGCCGTCGGACGACCGCTTACAGCGTGGCGCATTTCGGCGCACGGCGACGGCTTCACGGCCACCGAGGCGTGGCGATCCGAAGACATGTCGAGCTATCTTTCCAGCGTCGTCTCGGCGGGCGACTTGGTGTTCGGCATGAACGACGGCGGCGAGTGGAACTGCGCGAACCTACGCGACGGCCGACTCCTCTGGCGCGGCGGCAATCACGGCTACTACTGCACGCCCGTGCTCGTCGACCGCCGCATCCTGGCGCTCAACGAACAAGGGGAACTCGCGGTACTTGCGGCGGATGGGGGACGGTTCCAACAGCTTGCGCTCCACAAGCTGACGAGCGAGGCGACTTGGACCTCGCCGGCCGTTGCAGGCAATCGGCTTTATGTGCGCAGCCGCTCGCAGTTGAGCTGCTACGAATTTAAGTAGACCCGCGTACGACAAACGTGCCGCGGTCGCTGGCCAGCTTGACGCCCGGCTGATTCACGGCGACGCGCACCATGCCCAGGGCGACGACCGCGCCCGACGTCTCCCGGACCAGCGAAGTCAAGCGGCCGACGACTTGATCCCCCGCGCGGAGTTCGACGACTTCGTCGGCCATCAGCGGCGCGAATGCCCCCGCTCCGACATCCTCTGCTCCCTGCAACCGGAGCAGCGTCTTGTTCACGTGCCCCATCGCATCGAGTCGGGCCACGGTTTCTTGTCCGAGATAGCACCCTTTGCGAAAGTTGAGCGTCTGCGCGTTGCGATGGACCTCTTGCGGCAGCGTCTTTTCCAAGATGTCGCGGCCGAGCAACGGCACGCCGGCCGCGATGCGCGCGGCGTCGTACCATGCGTAATCCCGGTCCGTGATGCCCGACGCCGAAAGCCGCACTTGGGCCGTGTCGAGTTGCTCAGGCCTGCCGAAGAGCATGAAGTTCGGCTGCTCCCCTTGCATGCCGCGTACGAGCCAAGCTCCGACCCCGACCGACGGGCAATCGACCGCCTCCAGCACTTCGTCCGGCGGCGCGACCTGTAATGCATCAGCCAGCAGGGCCGTCGCGTCCGTTCCGCCGATCCAAAGCGCCCCCAGTTCGTCGGTTTCGTCGGCAAACTCGACCTTTTCCACGATCACGTACTTGCCGAGAAACTTGATCAGTCGGGCCGCCGCATCCGTCTCCCATTCGGCGGCGGGCAACTCCAACAACAGCCCGTCGTCGCGCCGGTGCACCAGTACGTAGAACTGCACCTGCCCTTTGGCGTCGAGCACGAACGCCTCGCAGCCGCGACCGACGGGAAGGTTCACGACGTCGTTCGTGCAAAACTTATGCAAATGCAATACGGCATCCGCGCCGCTCATCCACACCTTCGCGCGGGGCGACAAGTCGACGAAGGCGCACTCCTGAGCTGCTTCCGTGTCGGCGGTCATGAGAACGATCGCTTGCTAGAGGACTCGCGGCGCCGCGTACTGCGCATCGCACAACACAATGCACGACTTGCGCCGCGTCGCTAAGCGCTCGACGTCGGCCGGGGCGTCGATCGGCGCCATTCCGAGTTCCTCGACGACCGTCGCATCGAGCTTGCTCAAGAGGTACACGCGCACGCGCCGCTGCGCCCGATCGAGCAACAGAGCCGCGAATGCGTCGAGCGGCCGCGCCTTGCGAATCTCCGCCGCGGCGACGTCGCGATCTTCGATGCGCGCCAGCGCTTCGAGAGCCTTCCCCGGCGGCTCGCTCAACTCGGTGCAGAGCGCAATCGCGCCGCCGTCGTCGACCAGTTGCAGGGCCCCGTCGAGCGCTCTGCCGAAATCGCTCCACGCTTGCGACGCCGCGCCTCCCAGCGCCGCGACGACCAAATCGGCCTTCGCCGCGAACGTCGCCGACCACAGCGCGTTCCAAGCCTCCGCGGCACGCCGTTCAACGGCGCGTATTTCTCCGACCACGGCCGCCGCCCGGCCGCCGGGCCCCGGCACCACTTGCACGGTCGCCTGCACACCGCTTTGCCAGCCGACGAGTTCGATCTCCTGTTGCGACTTCGCGAACGCCTCGTCGTCGCGATCGAGCAAGTGCGCGTTCCGGAAACGCTGCAGCGTGTCGGTGTCGGAGAAGGTCGGATACAGCCCGCCGTACACGCCGCGATAGGCCCACGTTTCCGGCCCGCGATAACAGCCGACCACCACGACCATGTCGGCGTCGGTGATCAGCCGGTTCAAGTACACCGGTCGGCCGGAGCGGGTATTTCCCAAATAGCTGAGCTTCCCGCGATCGGCGGGGTCATGCCGCTCGGTGCGGAGCGCGCGCAACTCGGCACTCGGCGCCGAAGTCGCCGCGCCCGCTTCACCGACCGCCGCCAAAGCCGCGCCGCCGCGCACGCGGGCTCCTTGCAAGAGCTCGCCGTCGACATGCAACACCGTAATGTCGTCCGGCGCCACGCCGCCGGCGATTAGTTGCTCGGCCGCGGCTTCCACGATGTCGCGCGACCGCGGCACGCCCGGCTCAACGACGATCGTCACGTGATCCCCCACGACGACCGAGTGCGCCAAGTCGGGAAACTCCAACGGGCTCACCAAGGCCTGACGCACGTTCGACAAAAACTCCGCCGACTCCAGTTCCGCAAACGGCCGACCAGCTACCGCCGGTAGCGTCGCCGAAGCATCCGCGCAGCCGCAGACGCCGATCAAGCGGTCGCCATCGAGGGCGATCGTCAAACTACCGGAAGCTCCGAAGCGCACGGAAACAGACATTATGGGAAGCCTATGAGTTATGGAGAGACCGCGCGACGGGGCTCCCTGCTTGGATTATCGAGCCCGCCCCCGATCGGTCAAGAAGCCGAGCTTGAGGCCCGCGGCGATTCTCGGACATAATGCTTCGTTGAAGTCGCCGATGCAATCGTCATCAGGGAAGGTTGTCGATGTTGCAGAATGTTCGTCCGTCGCTCGCGCCATTTGCCGGCCCCTTCGTCGCTACGGCGCTTGCGGCGATCTTGCTCGCCGGTTGTTCCGATCCGCCGCCGGCGGAACTCAAGCCGGGCACCGCCCCCCCTGCCGCACTTAACGAGGCCGAACGCCTGCTGGCGAACATGGTCGCGGCCTACGCCAAGGCCGACAGCTACGCCGACCGCGGCGAGCTCCGCATCACCGGCAAGCGCCAAGGCCAGCCGACGGAATGGAAAGTCCCCTTCTCCGTGATGCTCTCGCGCCCGACCAAGTTGCACCTCCGGCTCTATCAAGGCAACTTCGTCTGCGACGGCACGAACGTCTGGGGTTGGACGGAGGACCTGCCCGGCTATTTGCTCAAGCGCCCGGCTTCGAAGGTCCTCACGCTCGGCGACGTCTACTCCGATGAAGTGCTCCGCGGCGTGCTGAGCGAGGGGCTCGCCGGCGGCTCCCTGCCGCTCGTCATGCTCTTAGGGTCCGACGCCATGGAACTGCTCCGCGCCGGCGGCCAGCGCCCGGAGACGCTGAGCGACGACTACGTCGAAGGCAACGAATGCCGTCGGGTGCGCGTCCGCCGCGACGACGGCGACCTGATCTATTGGATCGATCGCACCTCGTACACGCTCCGCCGCATGGACTTCCCCACGAAGCGGCTGGCTTCGGCCCTGGCCGATCCCTACCCGCCGACCGATCTGGCGATGTTCGCCGAGTTCGTCGATGCGCAAATCAATCCGCAGATTTCGCCGGAGTCGTTTCAGTTCGAACCGCCGCCGCAGATCAAGGTCGTCGACAAACTCGACCCGAATTGGGCCGCTCCGCCGCCGGTGCCGCCGGCGCGCGTGCTGGGCGAAAAGATCGGCGACTTTGCCCTCCAACAACTCGCCGGCCCGACGCTCAAAAGCAGCGAACTAGCCGGCAAGCCGACGGTGCTGATGTTCTGGTCGCTCGGCAGTAGCGAATGCCAACCGATGCTCGCCGCGATGAACGAAACGCTGGCCAAACAACCGTCGCGCGACGCCGTACGGTTCCTCGCCGTAAGCATCGATCCGACGGGCGACGGCGGCATCGCCGACGACGAACTGCGCCGGATGTTCCAGGATGCCAAGCTCGATTTGCCGATCGCCCGCGACGTCGACAACGGCGCGATCAAAGCGCTCGACGTTCGCTTCGTGCCGAACGTCTACTTCATCGACAAAGCCGGCATCGTGCAAGATAACGAAGTCGGCTTGAGCCCCGACTTAGTCGAAAAGTTCACCGCCCGCGTCGCCGACTTGGCGGCGGGCAAGTCGCTCGTCGAGGCCTGCCGCAATCGCTACACCGAGCGATTAAAAAAGTACGACCAATCGCAACAGGCGCAGGCCCAAGCAAGCGCGGCCGCCGCGGTACCGCAAGCCAAAGTCGCGGCGAAGGCCGGGCCGAAGTCGCTGAAGCTCACCGAGGTTTGGAAGTCGACCGAGATCAAACAGCCCGGCTATGTACTGGTGACGGAAGCAAAGAACGGCCCGCCGAAGATCTTCGTCGTCGACGGTTTGAAGAGCATCGCCGAACTCGACGCCCAAGGCAAACTCGTTCGCACGACGCCGCTCGACCTGCCGAAGGAGCCCGAAGGCGTCGTCGGCTTCTTGCGCACCGCCGTCGACAAGTCGGGCAAGCGCGTCTTCGTCGGCTCGCTTTCGTCGCAGCAACAACTACACGTCTTCAATTCCGATTGGAAGCGACTCTTGAGCTTTCCCGAAGGTTCGCACGCCGGCATATCCGATGTGCAGCTCGGCGATCTCGACGGCGACGGCAAGCCCGAGATTTGCGTCGGCTACTGGGGACTCGTCGGGCTGCAGGCCGTGGAACTCGACGGCACGCGCAAGTGGAGCAATCGCCGGCTGCCGGAAAACATCTTGCGCGTCGCCGTGACGGGAGCCAATGCCGAAGGTAAACGCCTGCTCATCTGCACGACCGGGCTCATGACGGCGGCCGTGATCGACGAGCTCGGACAGACGCTGAAAGAAATGCCGATCGGCGCACGAGCCGTGAGGCTCGTCGCCGCGGCCGATCTGAACGGCGATGGCAGTTCCGAGCTTTGCGCGCTCGCCGCACAAGGGCCCGGCTCCGACACGGCCGTCGGCTTCGACGGCACGGGACGCGAACTCTGGAACTATCCGCTGCCGGCCGGCGTGCAGCCGGTGCCGCAGATGCAAAATGAAATGGTCGTCGGCGGTCGCGTGTTCGACGACGGACCCGGCGCGTGGGTCTTCGCGGGCGCCGATGGTAGCATCCACCTCGTCGCGCCCGACGGTAAACCGATCGACCAACTCGCCACCGGCGAGGCGATCCACGGCATCGCGATCGGCACGCTTGACGGGCATGCCACACTTTTCATTTCCGATGCGAAAAGTGTGACCGCTTTCCGCTTACAGCGGTAGATTTTGCCTCCGTGTCGCGACATCGGGCCGGTCCCTAGTCGCTCCGCGGGCGATGGTGTATTCTGCTCCACGCGCATCTTGGCGCACGTCGGCGACAATTGCCTGCGTCGCGACGAACTGTTTTCCCAATCGCTTCTCACTTCGTTGGATTTCGCGCATATGACCGCCACCGCCGACAAGATGGTTCCTTGGATTCAAACGCTCCTGACCGCTCCGCCGGCCTCGGTGTCGGGCCTGAAGTTGCAAGACTATCTGGCCGGCATTCCCCGGCTCGAGTCGCTCGCCGACGTTACTTCCGGCACGCCCGTGCTGGTGCGGGCCGACGTCGATGCGAAGCCGGGCGCGACGATCGGCGAAGGAGACATTCGCCTCCGCTCCATGGTCGAGACGCTCGAATTCGGCCGGAAGCGCGGCTGGAAGCAAATCCTCTTCGGTCACATCGGCCGTAAGCCGGACGGCACGCTGGCGAAGGTCGCCAAGCGGCTCGGCGAAATCCTCAATTGCGACGTGCCGCTCATCACTGATTGGCTCGATGAAAGCTCGACCACGATTCTCGACTCGGTGAAGAAGGCGATCGAAGCCGCCCCGCCGGGCGCCGTGATCATGCTGGAAAACACACGCAAGTACGGCGTCGAGCGCGTCCTTTGGGATGCCGCGCCGGAAGACGCCGCCAAGGTCGCCCCGCAAATGGCGAAGCTCGCCGACGAATTCGCCGCCAAGGTCGCCACCGTGTACGTCAATGAAGCCCTCTCGGCCGGCAGCATGGACGCTTCCAGCACCGTGGTGCCCGCGGGCATGAAGCGCGTCGCTCTCGGGGCGTACGTCGCTCACGAATTCGATAAGCCGATGCAGCGCTGTTTGAACGCCGACTTCGTCTTCTTCTCCGGCTTGAAGACCGACAAGCTCGACGACCTGCGGGCCGTGGTCGATCGCGGCACCGTCAAGTGGGTGTTCGTCGCCGGCAACTTCGTGCTCGCGCTCAAGAAAGCCGATGCCGAACTCGCCGGGAAGGAATTCTGCATGGGCCTGGCCGAGAAGCCGGAAAACGCCAAGCAGCCGTGGTTCATCGAGCGCAGCCGCGTGGAACAGGCCAAGCAACTGCTGGTCGACGGCCGGGCGAAGGGCATCAAGTTCGTCATGCCGGTCGATTTCACGCTCGGCGACGGCACGGTTGCGGCGACGATGGGACCGGAGCAACAGCAATTCGACGTCGGTCCCGGCACATCGCAACACTTTGCCGACGCCGTGGGGCAGTACATCGCCGAACTGAAATCGCGTCCGGCCGGCAGCCCCGCTCCGGCGGCCTTCTACAACGGCGTGCTCGGCATGTTTGAAGACCCGCGCTTCGAGAACGGCACAAAGAACTTCATGCCGCAATTGAAGCGGCTGAAAGACGCCGGCGTGGAGGTGTATA
>CAZWDN010000218.1:0-7425 GCA_964633125.1 uncultured Pirellula sp.
ACTCCAGCGCAAGCCGGGCCATGTCGAGCATCAGTTGGAGCTTCGGAAAGAACTTGGACTTATCGGGAATGTCCTGCGGCGGTGTCGCGGTCGTCGCGGGTTTGGGTTTCTGCTCCCATTCGCCGGAGATGGCCAATCGCTCTTCAAGCTCTCGGACTGAGGTAACGTACTGATCGAGTCGCCGGCGATCGCGTTCTCCCAACTTGCTCTGAAAGCGGTGCATATCCTCCCGGACGGCGTCGAGAATGCTACCGCGCTCGCGCAGCCGATTCAGCCGCGCGGCTACGGCCTGCGCATCGCCTTGCAGGAACATGGTGCGAAACACCGCCGCGGGACTGTCTTCGGCCGGCAGCAGCACGCCGTCCCGCGTCCAGGAGAGGCTGCGATTCGCCTTGTCGATGTTGACTCCCAGATTCAGCGTGGGAAAACGCGTCTGTTGGCCGAGTCGCTCGACGGCGAACTGATCGAGAGAGACGCTGTTACGAAAGCCGCTGCGCGTCGGGTCGCGGGCCGCCGTGAGAAAGCAGTTCTCGGTGCTGTGTCCGCCGACGACCGCCGGATGCGACAGCCCGCTGAACACCGTGAAATCCCGATGCTGCGCCGCCAACTCCCGCAGGTAGAGCGAGGGCGTGTAGTCGGGCCCAACGTCGCGCGGAAAGAAATGTTGCGGCAAGACTCCGAGATTGTTCGAAATGAGCAGCATCCGACGCGGTGCAACGGCATCGTCACGCGCAAGTAGGGGCGTCAGGCATTCGAGAGTCGGCAACGCAAGCGCGACTCCGAGCCCTCGTAGAAAGTGTCGTCGAGAAATTGGTCGGGGTGGTGATTGCATGGTTGCGGTTTGTCTCACTGTCCCAAGAACATGCGACTGCACGTCAATGCGATGATCAGGTCGCGCACGCGATAGCCGTCTTTCGCGCACGCATCCAGCAAAGCCTCGCTTTCCGAACGGTCCGCAAAGCCGACCGGCGTCGCCGTTGCGTAGAGCGTCATGTGATAGAGCAGGTTGCGGGCGAGCAATCGCGGATTCGCCGCGAGAATGCGTTTCAGTTCGCGAACATCTTGAAAAGATTCTCCGCCGAGGAGTCGTCCGGAGGCATCGATCTCCCGGCCGACGAAGTACGTATAGGGATGCCCGGCCGGATCGACGCCGGTGACTTTCTCCCCGCGCTCCAGACCGCGATACCGATCGCGCCAAGCTCCCATCACATCGAAGTTCTCCAGCGCGAAGCCGACTGGATCGAAGCGCGCATGACAGCCGGCGCAGGTCTTGTCCGCCGCGTGTTTGGCGAGCAACTCGCGAATCGAAGCGGCGCCGCGAATGTCGGGCTCGATCGCCGGAACCGATTTCGGCGGCGGCGGAGCCGGCTTGCCGAGCAGTTTCTCCATGACCCATGCGCCGCGGACCACGGGCGACGTCGTCGTCCCGTTGGCGGTGTGCTTCAAAATCGCCGCTTGCGTCAACAATCCGCCGAACGGGCTGTCCTGCGGCAACGTGACGCGTCGCATCGCCGAACCGTCGACGCGCGGCAGGTCGTAGTGCCGCGCCAGTCGATCGTTCACGAAGGTGAAATCCGATGCGACCAGCGTCGTCGTCGGCAGGTTGTCCCGGATCATCGCCCCAAGAAACGCGTGCGTCTCGCGCTCCATCGAGTCGACGAGATAGTCGTCTTTTCGGTACTCCGGATAGAGCCGTTCGTCGGGAATGTCGCGTCGCAATCGGCGCAGGTCGAGCCATTCGTCGGCAAAACTTCGGATGAACTGTTCGGCGCGCGGATCGCTCAGCAGGCGCTCGGTTTGGGCCTTGAGCACCGCCGGATCACGCAGGCGGGCGTTGCGTGCCAACCGTGTTAGCTCTTCATCCGGCCGTGAGTTCCACAGGAAGTGCGATAGTCGCGCGGCGACGGCGAAGTGGTCGTCGGCACTTCCGGCTCGCGGTTCGGTCAGGTAAAGGCAATGCGATGAACAAAGCAGCGCCTGATATCCGGCCAGCAGCGCCTCGGCGAACGGCGTTCCGGCCGCGAGCTTGTCGTCGATGAGTTTGAGGAAAGGTCGATAGTCGTCGTCGCTCAGGGGACGTAGCGCGGCGAGCGCGGCGAAGCGTCGGAAGAGTCGCGTCGCGTCGGCCGGAGCGCCTCGCTCGGGGGCGACGTCGTCGAACAACACACGAAGCGACTCCGGCGGCCACTGCGATTCGACGATCGGCCCTTGCACTTCGAGCCACTGGATCGCCACGCCGCGATGCCCCTCGGGCGGCATCGGCGGGTAGTCGTAAAAGAATCCGCCGTCGGTGCGAATGAACGGGACCGGGAGCCCCAACGGGCTGTACTCGAACGTCTCACCCGCTTTGAGCCGAATTATCGTCTCGAACTCGCGCGGTTCGGCGGCCAAATCAATCCAGCCGCCGGTCTCGCGCACATCTCCCGATACGTCGGCGCCCGACGGTTGCCGCGCCCGAAAGCTCATCGCGACCGGTTCGTTCGCCGGAACGATTCGGAAGTCGCGAACCTGCCGTACCGCGCGGCCCCGAAATCGCACGCGATAAGCGCCGTCGAACTTCGCGCGAAATCCGCGAGGATAACCGTAGTACGGCCAGGTCGCCGAGCGGAATAAGGCCAGTTCCAACGTTGGGTCGCGCCGCTGCTCGGAAGTCATCGCGGCGAACTGCTGATTTGTGATCGACACCATCCGATTGTCACGCGCGAAGAACATCGCTTCACGTTCGCCGAACGTTTCCAGTTCCGGAAACAAGTCGGTCCCGGTGAATCGTTGCTCGATCATCGGCGGGGGAGCGGGCGCGGCCATCGCGGTCCGCAGGGCGGTTTCCGCGGCCGCGAGATATCCGTCCAACTGCACGCGAGACATATCAAGCAACGAGGCGACCTTCGTAAAACCGTGAGCATCGCGATCCTCGGGCACTTTGTCGCGCACGTCGAGATACGGCAGTTTAAGCAGCACGCGCAGATTATTTTCGAACTCCGCGCGCGTCAGTCGCCGGATCGCTCCCCGTCCGTTGTGCGCCGTCGCCGCCTCGCCGGCCGCACGCAGCGGAGCCTCCAGCGACTTTAGCAGTTCGGTCCGCTCGTCGGCCGACATCGTCTCGGAATCCGGCGGCATTTCGCCGTTCTCGACACGATCGAACAGTTGCACCCATCGCTCCAGCAACTTCGGCTCGGCCAAATCGAACGGCAGCGCCGTGAGATCAAGCCGGCCTTCCCTTGTCTCGGCGTCGTGGCACGCCAGACAGTTCTTTCGCACAATCGCCGTAACCGCGGCAGGCGGCGGCGCGGCAAATGTCGACGCTACGGCGAGCAGAATCGCGGCGCCGAGTGTGAACATGAATCTCATGATGTTCCTCGCCCGATCCCCATCGAATGCCGGTCAATTCACCTGGTTCCGCAGCGGCCGACCCTGTAGCGCTCGCAGCACCTCCTGCGCCCCCTTCGTGCGGAACTCTTCACTTCCCTGCTCGCAGTAGTACGCGGAATGGGGATTGAGCAGTAACCGGTCGTGGGCCGGATGTTCCGGATCGCGCCAGGCGCGGAGCACCGGCGAATCTTCCGGCGGCGGCTCTTGTTCGAGCACGTCGATCCCGGCACCCGCCAATTGCCCGTCGGCCAGCGCCGCAACGACCGCCGCCGTATCGACGACTCCGCCACGCGCCGTATTGACGAGAATGCCGCCCCGAGGCAACAGCGCGAGTTCCGCGGCACCGATCATTCCGCGCGTCTCCGAAGTCAACGGGCAATGCAGGCTGACGACATGACTTTGCCGCAGCAGAACTTCCAACGCATCAACGCGGCGCACGCCGAGCGACTTCTCGACGCCGTCGCGCAGCGGAGGATCGTAGATTACCACGTCAAATCCAAATGCTTTGGCGCGTAGGGCCGCGGCCGCCCCGATCCGCCCGCAACCGATGATGCCGAACACTCGGCCCCGCAGTCGTTGAATCGGCGCGGCTTGATCGGCGTTCCACGCGCCGATCCCGCGCCGCAAACGACTGTTCAAGAAATGGGTCCCGCGGGCCAAGCTCACCGCCATTGCCAGGGCCGAGTCGGCCACTTCCTCCGTGCCGTAGTCGGGAACATTACAGACGGGGATTCCGCGCCGACGCGCGGCGGCGATGTCGATGTTATCGTAGCCGACGCCGGGGCGCACGATCACCTTGCAGTTGCGGAGCCGCTCGATATGTTCGCCGTCTAAGCGCAGATAGTGGTAGATCATGATCGCATCGGCATCGTCCAGTTGGCCGTTCAACTCCGACTGTCGGCGAATGTCGAGCGCCACGACCTCGGCATGCCCATGGAGCACGCGCCGCTCGCACTCCAGCGGCTCGGGAATCAAATCGGTCACGACCACGCGGGGTAGTTTGCTCATGTCTTAGTTCGTGTTTCGGGCTGCAATCGGAAGGATGAGACGGGACAATGCTTCGGGATGATGATGTACCTGCTCCGTGGCGACGGCTGTCGCGTTGCCGAAGATGCCTTCCTTCGTGTTCGAATTGCGATCGTATAGCGGAAAGAGCGAGCCGCAGATGTCCACTCGCAGTTGGTGACCTTTCGCAATTGTCGCGGCACACGGACCGAGGTCGACGGTGATCTCGTAAATCTGACCCGCCTTCATCAACTCGGGCTTGAGTAGGGAGTTGCGATAGCGACCGCGAAGAATGCCGGCGGCGAGGTTGATCGCAACGCCGTCGGGGCGAACATCAACTACTTTCACGGCCCAATCGGCGTCGGGCGTGTCCGTGCTAACATAGAGTTTCGCTGCCACGTTGCCGGCAAAGGTAAGCGGTTCGGTGAGCGGACCCGTCCCGTACACGAGCACATCGTCACGGTCTTCTAGCGCCGACTGATCGACCGGTCCCCAAACAGCGGCCTGGATCGGTCGAGCATCGGTGACGGGACACGCGGGGACCGGCTTCGAGGGATCGGCCCGGAAGGTATCGGCGGGCTCCGCGTACGTGGGGGCGGTACGAGAGAGCCTACCGTCTCCCCGACGCGTGTTGGCCTGGCCGTCGGAGTGGAGATAGAACGGCGTCGCTTCGAAGCCTTCAGGCGGCCAGGCGTCGGCATCGCGCCACGCATCATCTCCCATGGAGAAGTAGCGGACGGCGGGGAATGCTTTGACTTGCGCGGCCGGGTCTTGCTTCAAATAGCGATCAAACCAATCGATTTGAATCGCTCCCACATCGAGCGCCGCCTCAGAGCCGAACTCGACTTCGGCCACTTTCGATTTTCCGATCGTGCCGTGATCCCACGGTCCCAGGATGAGTCGTTGCCGTCGGCGCGTCTGCGGATCACGGGCTTGCTTTTGCATAATCGTGAAGTTGTCAACCGACTCGCGCGAGAAGAAGTCGTAATAACCGACGACGTGTAGCACGGGGAGTTGCAGTTCCGGAAGTCTCGACGTGAGATCGAGTCGCGTCCAGAAGCCGTTCGGCTCGGGATGCGTGAGATAGGCGTCCAGCCACGGCATCGGCCAACCGATCGCTTGATCGACGTCGCTGAGCGGCAGACGCATCAAAGCGTCGTTCATGTCGGCCGGCTTCACGTTCTCGGGCTTCGGCGTGTTGCCGGCGATCCAGTTGGAGATGAGCGCCAGTCGCACCGCTCCGCCGAGGTAAAGATTTCTATAGAAACTGCTCCAAGTAGCTTGTGGGGCGATGACGACGAGCCCCGGGGGATTCTCGGCCGCCGCCTGCCACTGCACCGCGCCGACATACGAACCGCCGACCATGCCGACGCGCCCGTTGCACCACGGTTGCCGCGTGAGCCACTCAATGGTGTCGTAGCCGTCCTGACCTTCGTTGTTGTACGGAGCGAGCACGCCCTCCGAGGCTCGTGTGCCGCGACAATCCTGTGCAACGAAGACATATCCCGCCTTGACCCAACGCTCGCCGGTCGCCTTCTGCTTCGTGCGATCGTAAGGCGTGCGAATGAGAACGACCGGAGCCGGTTTCCCCCCGTGGTCGCGATAGATGTCCGTCGCGAGTTCGATACCGTCTCGCATCGGAACATGGGTCGCGGTCGAAACAACTTCCGCCCAGGCTGCCCGAGAGAACACGAGCAGGCCCGCCATGCAGACGGTTCGGATGCAGTTCGACGATCGTAACGTCTTCATGCCAAGATCTCCTTGACGACATGGGCCTCTTCGATGCCGGTCAGGCGGAAATCGAGGCCGGCGTGGCGATAGGTAAGTTTCCGATGGTCGAAACCCATGAGGTGCAGCATCGTGGCATGGATGTCGTGGACATGGACCCGGTTCTCGACGGCCCGGTAGCCGAATTCGTCAGTCGATCCATACGCGAGACCGCCTTTGATGCCGCCGCCCGCGAGCCACACCGTAAAGCCGTGATGGTTGTGATCACGACCGGTCGGGTTGCCTCCGCCGATGGGGATCTCGACGGCGGGAGTGCGACCGAATTCGCCGCCGCAGATCACAAGCGTCTCGTCGAGCAGCCCGCGCCGAGCGAGATCGGTAAGCAGCGCGGCGATCGGGCCGTCGCATTCATTGCCGAGTTTGCGATGTTCGGCGGCGAGGTTGTTGTGCGAGTCCCACGGTTGCACGTCGCCGTGATAGCACTGGACCACTCGCACGCCGCGTTCAATCAAACGCCGTGCGATGAGCAGTTGCCGACCATGAACCGTGTCGGCCTTGTAGAGCTCCTGAGTTGCCTTCGTTTCCCGCGATATATCGAGCGCATCGGTGGCTTCCATCTGCATGCGATACGCAAGTTCGAACGACTGGATGCGCGCTTCGAGGTTCGCGTCGTCGTGACGAGTCGCTTGATGCCGGCGATTGAGAGCGGCGAGTAGGTCGAGTTGTCGTCGCTGATCTTGCGGAGAAGTCCGCGGACTTCGAATGTTCGCAATCAGGTCCGCAGCCTTGGTTTTTCGCGTGTCAAGGTACGTGCCTTGATAGATGCCGGGCAGAAAGGCGCTGCGCCAGTTTGAAGAATCGGCGACCGGCAGGCCGGGGCACATCGTGACGAACCCCGGCAAGTTCTGGTTTTCGCAGCCTAAACCATAGGTAAGCCACGACCCGTAACTCGGGCGCGACAGTCGTTCGTCGCCCGTGTTCATTAGTCGCATGCTCTGCTCATGATTCGGCGTATTGGCATAGACCGACTTGATGACGCAAAGCCGATCCGCATGCCGGCCGGCCGTCTGCTGAAAGATCTCGCTACACCACAATCCGCTATCGCCGTATTGCTTGAACCGAAATGGCGACGCGAGCGCTACGCCGGTTTCGCGTTCGGTCGTGAGGTTGCCCAACGGTAGCTTCTTGCCGCCCCATTTCTGCAATTCAGGGCGGTAATCCCAGGTGTCGACCTGCGACGGTCCTCCGTTTAAGTAGATATGCACGACGTGCTTGGCGCGTGGGGCGAAATGCGGACTGCGCGGCGCGAGCGGATGGGTGTTC
>CAZWDN010000218.1:7525-8937 GCA_964633125.1 uncultured Pirellula sp.
ACCGTCGTCAGGTTGCGTCGCGGCGTGCTCGTGTCGGCATTGGCGAAGTCGAACGTCTGCACCATCGCGGGAATATTTTGGCGTTCGACGAAGGCATAGATCGTGCGGCGGCGATTGGCGTCGTCGGTGATGACGGTCGGACGACCGAACATCGTTTCGTCCAATTCGCCGGTGACGGCCAGCAGCGCGTCGCGCATCTGTTCGAGATCCAATCGCCGCCGATTCGCGCGCCACAGCAGCGCATTGCTCGCGTCGATCCGTTGCTGATTTGCCATTTGATCGGTCTCAGGTACGCGCGATGCCCTTTGATAGGCGCGCGACGTGAGGATCAGTTCGTGCAACGGCTTCGTCCGCCAACCGTGCTCGATGAAGTAATTCGCGAGGAAATCGAGCACGTCAAGTTGCACCGGTTTCTTGGCCTGCAAGCCGAAGTCGGCCGGGTTCTCGACGAGCGGCTCGCCGAAGTGGTGCATCCACACGCGATTAACCCAGACGCGGGCCGTCAGCGGATTCGTCGGCGAGGCGATCGCATCGGCCAGGTCGAGTCGACCGCCGCCATGTGTGAAAGGGGAACGGTCGGGCGTAGAAAGAATCCCCAGGAAGCGGCGCGGGACGGGAGTGCCTCGGGCACTCGGATCGCCGCGCTGAAAGATGACCGGATCGCAGAGGACTTCCGCGTCCTGTACGACCATCGCACGCGGCGCGGCGTCTTTGTGCTTTACGGCAATCGCGTCGAGTTGCCCAAGAAGACCGCGATACGCATCGGCTTCCCGTCGCGACAGATAGAAGGCGACATCGCGCGGCGGGAACCACACCGGTCCGTCGCGCGCCGTGAGTAGCGAGGCGAGCGGATCGTTCTCATCCGCCCCGGTTTTCCAGGCCGCGAGTAAGATCGAGCCATAGGCTCGTGCCACCTCGGCTTTGCCCGTCGGCTTCGCGGCCGCGAGCCCGTCAATGACTCGTTGATCGATCCCGCGCGCTTTCCACTCCGCCGGCTTGAGCACCGAGTCGTGCATTAAATCATACCAGGGCCCGAAGACCGGATCGTCGGGAAAGGCGCGTCGGGCGATGAGTCGCCTCCACCGATTCGTGATCTGAGGCCGCAATTGATCCGGGATCAGCGACAGAAAGAAAACGGTCGTCTCGGTGATATCGGGCTCCGTCGTCGCCACGTGAGCCAAGTAGTCCGGCGTTCGTTCGCGCGCCGTCTTCAAGGTCGCGTCGTAGTGCGCCTTCTGCTTATCGGTGATCTCCTTGAGCTTCGCGGTAAACTCGTCTTCGAACGTCTTACCCGCCTTGGTGACCGGCCCGATGCGCGGGCGGTCATAAGGTTCGACGCCGCTGGCAAAGACGCCGTACAGCGAGTAGTAATCGGCCGTCGGCACGGGATCGTGCTTGTGGTCATGGCAGCG
>CAZWDN010000219.1:0-8846 GCA_964633125.1 uncultured Pirellula sp.
AAACAGTTTCTCGCCGATGGTCGGTAGCACGTTAAGCATCGTTTGGCAGTTGCACGGCCATTAAACGCAAACGCATGGGTGATTCAACATGTCCACAGCAGACTTCATGGAATGGATCAGTGTGCTGCTCATGGCTCCGGTCGCCGCGCTCGTTGCATGTTTCCGTGCTCTTACGGCGCTCTATGTCTTCTTCGACGTCGAAAAGCGATCGAACAACCGTGTCATGTCTTTTGCTCTCTCGGTTGCGGTATTTCTTGCCTATTGGCCAGTCAGCTTCTTCGCGTACCTCATTTGTTGCGCCATCATCGATCGCCGGCATCTTGGCCGGCCGGTCGAAACGCGAATTGCAAAATAATGTCGGCAGACGGCCTGTCGCGCAGAACACAAAGGTGTCAGAAACCTTAAATATTGGTTCCTGACACCTTTGTTTCAACCAAACAACAAGACATCATCGAGCTCATGAAAACATCCGAGAGAAAGAAACTCATCACGACTAACCTCGCGGTCTGGGGAGTTGCGATACTCACGCACCCGCTAGCCCAACTGCTCCCCACCAGCTCGGGCAGTCCTCCAAAAATATTCTCGTTACTCATTCCGATTTTCTTCATGGCGCTCGCGGGCGTGTCCACGTATCTGCTGAGCACCGGGATTGGAAAACCGCAGGACAAATGAACACCTTTGTTTCAACTAGTCTTGCCCCGGACCGATGATGACCTGGACGATGTCACTCATCACGTCGCCGTCGGAGCGGCGAAACACGGCCTTCACCGTGTACTTGCCCGGCGCGGCGGCTCGAAACGTTCCGTCGGCGTTTCGCGTCAGCCCCGGAGGGAGTTCCCACGTCACGCGGTCGCTCAACTTCACGGCCTCAAACGGATCTGCGAGGTACACGCCGACGGCCTCGACTTGAAACGCCTCGCCCGCACGAGCGGTCACGGAATCGATCGGCCAAATGCCGAACGCCGTGAGTTCTCCCTTATCGACGGGGCGCGGCGGGGGCGTCGAAGAGTGCGGCGGCTCGGGCGGTATAGCTTGGCCGAGAATTTTCAGATACCAACTTTGATGCGCTGATAACATCCGCTGAGTTTCCGTGGCGTCGCCGCTGTCGCGATGATCGGGCCAAATGTATTCATAAACCGAACGTTTTACTCTGTATTTCGCGACTCCGCCGGGGCCGGGCGTAATCTTGGTCTGCGTGCCGGTCATGGTAAGTTCCGGCATTCCCGCCCAGCCCACGCCGTACATCTTTAATTTGCCGTCGACGTACTCAAATTTCGGTATTCCGTAGCGATCCATGTCCCCTTTCGCGTCCGGAAGCGGCGACTTCTGTAATGTTCGATGCAGCGCCTCGTTCAGCGCGGGATGCCCCACCCGCCAACCGGAGAAGTCGTATTCAAACTCCAGTTCGTGCACGGTGCGATCGACGCCCGGCGGGTCGACCTTGCGGGGCACGGTCGAGCGTCGAATCTGCCGACCATTGAGTAACTTCAGTTCCGCGGCACCGGTGTTCCAATCGACGCTTCCCGAGAGTGAAAAAGAGATCTCGTTGGTGTACTGCGAATTCGGTTCGGAGTTCGGTTGCGCCATCTCACTCGGCGGCATTTGCCACGCGGCGTTTCCGCCGACCTTTCCTCCGGCGTCGATCGTCACATCGAGCGGAATCGGGAAGTATCGATTATCCGTGCTTTTGCGGGAGATGCCCGCCAGATTCAAGCCGGGCCACAGCAGCGCTTGATACGTTCCCGGCGCTAGACGCCACGGCGTGTACGGCTGCTCCGCGACTTGCGGCGGTGCGGGGGGCGTCTGCGGCGTCGTTCCCGACGGCTGAGGTTTCGTAGCCGACGGTTGCGGCTTGGTCGCGGTTGGTTGCGGCTCAGGCGGCGCGGGTTCGTCCCCTGTGATGCGGAACGAAACGGTCAATTGCGCCAGCTCCGCCGTGGGCGATTCATCGCGCACCGCGACGTACGCCGTGTGGGTGCCCGGCCGATCAAACGAGATCGGCACCGTCTTCTGCCCTTCCTCCGAGAGGGAAGTGTCGATCAGCGTTTCGCCGTCGAGCTTTCTCATGCTGAGATGGTACATCGGTTTACCGCCGGCAATCGTCACGACGACGTTGATCGTCTCGCCGACCGCCGCCTCATAGTTCGACTGCCCGCACGTGACCTTCAAGCTGCCGCTTTCGCCGGCGATCAACTCCGGCGGCGGAGGAGGTGGCGCATTCCGTTTACGGTCGATGGCATCGCGGATCAACTTTTCCGCTTTGAAGATTTCCTGATAATGGGCCAGCGTCTCTTTCTCCAAACGATCGATCTCGCGCTCGGTGGGATCGGTCTTATTCCGATGATCCTTCAACACGGCTTGGACGCGCGCTTCGTATTCCTTGACCAACTCCGCCTCCTGCTCGACGAAATTCCGGTGCGCCTTGGAGCTCATCCATTGCGCGGCAATCTTTTCCTGCTCAGGCGTATGAGCCAAAAAGCCTTCTTTGAGGTTGAACCCGTGGGCGTCGTAAAACTGTCGACTCTCTTCCGCATGCAGTTCGTCGATCGACAATTGCCGCTCACGAGCGACCTGAAGCAAACGAGCCGCATTAATCTGCGGATCAAACGGCGCCCGCGCCACGCCGGCGCGCCGCGCTCCCTGAAGAGCCTTCCAGTTCTTCGCTTCCAAATCGCGCCAGTAGACGACCGAAGCCAATTTCTCCTCTAGTTCGGGCACCTCCAACTCATTGGGGTCGCCGAGCCAAGATTGAAAATTCTGGAAATTCTTGAGCGGCCGATACTTCGTCCTTAGCACGTCTTCCAAAGCCGTGCTCATCCAGCCGGTGGGCGGAGCGGCGGCACGTTTCTGTGCGTTTAGGCACGTTGGCGCACAATGCAAGCCGAAGGTCGAAACCATCGACCAAACAACGAAGGCAATTGTGAAACGGCGATTCATACGGCGTGATCTCGCTACATTGAAGAACTCACGAGACGAAACATGCTTCCGACTGCGATGCCACCTTCAGGAGAGCAAAGGTGATGCCGCGGGTGACCCGGTTTGCGTTATAGACTGGGTCTATGAGAGGTGGAAGCCGGTCATGGCGCCGACCGGTCGTTGTCGGTCGGCGCGTTCCACGCAATGATCAACTAAGGGCGATCCGCGGCCGGGATGTTTGGGCCTGCAGACGTACCTTCCATTCCTCCATCGCTCCTTCGGCGGCACGACGGAGCGGATGCGGCCAAAGATAATCGCAACCCGTGCCGCGGTCGGTCGCATCAGCGGAGCGCTGCCGGACTTTTCCGGCGGCGGCGCGGGGAGTTGCCGAGCTTACCGAGCCATCCCCACGGACAGCCCGAAGCCTTCCACGCCGAGATAGCCGAGAGCGCTGCCGCCGGAATCGCTCCAGAGTTGGCCCTCGTACGTGCCGCGGACGAAGACGTCGCCGAAGCTCCAGCGGCGCGACCATTCCAGCCCCAGGTCCACTTCGAGGTTCATCAACAATTCGTCAGCGTCGTCGAAATTGACGGCGCTGTTCGTGGGGGGCGCCGGCAGCGGACTGACGACCGTGCGGTGGATATCCTTACTCGCAAAGATGAGCCCGGCCCGACCGCCGCCGATCACGGCCAAACCCCACGAACCGAACGGTCGGCGCAACTGGGCGCCGATCAGCGGACCGATGCCTTCCAGCTTTCGATCCCAACTGAGCGTCGAACTCGGAACTCCTCCGGAGAGGACGCTCGCGTTGTAGTCCTGACGGATCAGGGCGTAGCGCAAACCGCCGCTGACGAGCACCTGCGTGTTTTGCAACTCGTAGCGCATCGTGGCTTCGAGGTCCAACGAACGCATTTCGATGCCCGAACTCACCGACAGCACGTCGCCGGGGATCGTCGACAAGATCGCCGCGGGGAAGATAATCGTGGCCGTTTGCGCGCCGGGCAACGAGGTGGGAGTCGTGACGAAGTTGAAGGGGTTGAATCCCTGATTGTATTCCCAGTAGCGCGTTTGCACGCCGAAGCCGTTTTGTAAGCCGTACCCCAGCCAAGCGCGCGGCGCCGTCCGATAGTCGGACGAAAACGGCACGAGCGTCATCGTGTCGATCAGCGGCTGGTAGATCGTGGCTTGGAACGACTCTTTGAGATGCGGTTTGGCGATAACGAGAGACGAACCGAAATAGAGCCCGTCCCAAGGATTGACGCGGTCGGGGGCCTGCCGTGCCACGGGCCGCCACAGCTCGTCCCACGTTCCGTCGCGAACCGTGAGCTCGTCCACGCCGAGCAAGGGAGGCGTGCTCGCGAACACAGTGTCGACGGGCTGCGCTGCGGCGCTATTGAGGTCGGCGCCGGTTAGTTCGGCGCGGGCCTGCGCCGAGTGCGCGAGGCATGCCCAGAGCGTTCCGATCGCAACCATCGACCAGCGAGTCGTATGCATAGTGCACCCGATTGAAAGCGCTGCGAATCATCCGGAATAGGGGCAGACCATCTATGTCATCGCATGCCGCATAACGGCGGCGTGAGAAATTCCCTCGGTACGCCGAACGAGGCGCGCGGCCTGTGTCGTATCGCCGCGCTTGCGGCGGTCGACGACGCCGCGCGGTCGCCCTGCAGTGCCGGCATTGGCGTCACGGCGGCGGCGACGGTTCCCGGGACGCAAGCTTGCCGGCACCTTGATTCCTACCGGGGCGCGGCGGGGTTGATCCTCGCCGTCTGGCAAACAAAGGGGACATTCTGGTTTTTCACAAGGGAAAAGTAGAATGTCCCCCTTTTCTAACCGACAACTCGACTCCAGGCGGCCGCGCTTCGTCGTTCAGCGGTAGAGGACATTCGATTGATATTGATCTTCCGATTACTGGCCGTCGCGCTGCTACTGTTGCTGGTCCAGGAACTGTTCCGGCGGGCGGGGAAGTGGGTCGCGTGGGCGGTTTTCTTCGGGCTGCCGCTCGCCCTGACGCCGTATTGGTCGGCGATCGGCCGGGCCGGCGACTACTCGGAAGGAGCGCTGTTCCCGTGGATCAAACTCTGTAGCCTGCAGATCGGGGCGTGTTGGCTGACGGCGCTCCGCTTTACGTCGCTGGGGAACTTGCGGTGGGCGCGCGGGGTGTTGTTTCTGATGTTGCCCCTCAACATCTTGGAAGCCGTGACGCAAGACGCCTTCGGCGGTCACGCGGCCCATTATCTTTTGGGACTGTCCGGAATCTTGCTCATCGTTTCCGTGCCGCATCCGCTGCGGGCGATCCAGATCGACGCCGGCAACCGCTTTCGAGACCTGCAATACGCGGGAATGACGCGTACTTGGATCGCCGGCTACACACTCTGGAATTGGGCGTTCGTATATCTCAATTTCCCGATCGTCGCCGGTCATCAACTCGCCGTGCTGGCATCCTCGTTCGTGGTCGGGATGGTCGCACCGAGTCGTTGGCTGCAGGCGCGAACCTTTACGCTGGCGGCCGATCTGCTGGCGCTGGCCACGTTTCCGAGCGTCGTGATTCCGTTCACCGACACGACGCACTGGGCGTCGCCGGCTCGGGAGAACATTTCGGCGGGCGCATGCTTGGCGATCGTCGTCGCGTATGCGGTAGGCTTCTTCATGCGACGCCGCACTCGGCCGAATTAGCGCGCATCGATGATCGCCGACACCGTCCGCCACGCCGTCGACGGCCCGCGGCGTTCGGGATGCTTACCGCTTTGCCGTTTCCGGTTTGAGGTTCTTTTCGCAGTGCGGGTCGGCGGCCGTCGGTTCGCCGATTTCGTCGACCGGGTGCATAAAGAGATAGCGCCAGACCGCTTCGTGGGCAAACTTGTCGTCGGCCGTTTTGATCGAGGCTCGGCCCGGCGTCACGCAACTGTGGGCTCGTTTGTCGTCGTTTTTCACGTCGGCGTCGGTGATCAGCCGGCGCGAGTTGCCGAACGGGGCCGACGATTGATCGACGTTCACGATCGGCCCGTATTGGTTCAGGCCCAACAATTCCCAGGAGCGGCAATAGTGGTCGCCGGACCAGCCGCCGTCGAGCACGTGGCTGAAGCCGAAGAAGCGGTTGGTGGGCGTGGCCGACGGCAAGGCTTGCCAGCGATCGTATTGATCGCGGGGTCCGCAGAACATCACGACGCGATCGACCTTTTGATGAATCGCGAAGCGGGCCGATGTAGTACTGCCGTGCGACGAGCCGGACATGATCACGCGGTCCCAACGCAGGTCGTTGCCGTCGGCGGTGAGAAAGTAATCCCAACGCGCTTGCGGGTTTTCTTTCGCGAGCCACTTCACGAACACCAACGCGCGGCGTTTCATGCCGTCGGCGGCGGGAATGTCGATCGCTTTGCTGAAGTCTTGGCCCGTCGCCGCTTCCAGGCGGATGTTGCCCAGGTATTGGTCGTCGTCGGCCGGGGCGAGCTTCGAGAGCTTGCCGAACCAGCCGTTGGCGTAGTGCGGCTGAATCGCGTGCAGCCCGTAACTCGCCAAGCGTTCGAACAGGGCCGGATTGTAACCCATCAGCCAAATGACAAGTTTGCCTTGCGGGGCGACGCGCGTATCGACCATCGCCTTCTCGGTGTCGGCAGGCTTGCCGGCTTTCTCGAAGACGAATTCGATCTCCGGATGCGGCCGGGCCTGCGGGTCGAGCTCGCTCGCACGAGCGGTGAATTCGTAACGCTGCGGATTCCCATCGGAATAGACGAGCGCAGGCTCGGCTGCCGAGAGCGAAGAGGTGACGGTGAATGCGGCGACGGCGAAGAGCAGGGGGCGGTACGTCATGGCGATTTAGCGGTTCGAGTGGTGAGTGGTGAGTAGCTTCAGTCTCCGAATTCTAATCCCCGTTCTACTTCGCCCAGGCCGGCGTGCCGAACCAGTCGTGCATTTCTTTCGCGAACGGGGCGACGACGGCGGCCGGCTCCGGCACGGCTCCGCGGTCGCCGGTCTCGACGATCCAAGTATCGAGCGCGGCCCTCAGGCGTGCCAGGGCCGCGACGTGCGCGGGATCGTCGGACGCGGCGAGGTTGCGGATTTCGTGCGGGTCGGCCTCGAGATCGTACAGCTCTTCGCAGGGGCCGACGCGCTCCATCAGCTCGCGCGGCGGGCCGGCGAGTTCGCCGCGGGCGTGCAATTCACGCATCAGCGACTGGATCGGAAAGCACTTTTCCTTGTAGCGATTGAGCGACGCGAACGTCGGGCCGGCGCTGAACGTGCGAATGTAATGATATCGGCGGTCGTGCACGGAGCGAATCCGCTGCACGGTTTCGTCGATGCGATCGCGGGCCGCGAAGGCATACGTGCGCGGCGGCGCGACGCGGTCGCCCCAGAGACTACGCCCCTGCATCGTGAGCGGCGGCGCGATGCCGGCGATTGCGAGCGTGGTCGCGGTGACGTCGAGCAGGCTGACGAGGTCGTCGCAGACGGCGCCGGCCTGAAATTGCGGCGGGGCCGGCAGGTTTTTCGGCAGGCGAATGATGAGCGGCACGCGCAGCCCGGAATCGTAGCACCAATGAATGCCGCGCGGTTCGAGCCGGCCGTTGTCGCCGAAGAAGATGACGACCGTGTCGTCGAGACGCTCGTCGGCCCGAAGCTTTTCGAGCACGATGCCGAACCGACGGTCCATACCCGAAACGGAGTTCAGGTAGCGCGCCCACTCTTCGCGCACGAGCGGATGTTCGGGATAGTACGGCGGCGGCGCGACGTTCTCCGGCGTCGCGATCCGCTCATGCTCGCGCTCGCCGACCCACTCGACGCGCGGGTGCTTCCACGATTGGCGATCGTAGATGTCGTACTCCGATTCGAGCGCGTTGACCACGGCGAAGAACGGCCGATCGCGGGGGAGCGACGACCAATCGTCGGCTCCGGCTTCGTAGATCGGCCCCTCGTTCACATAGTTGAGATCGAGCTTGCCGGTGCCGATTTCGCGGCCGTCGAGCGTTCTCAGATTCGCGCAATAATAGCCGGCGTCGCGGAGGCGATGCGTGATCGGCCGCACGCCCTCGGGGAGGCGAAAGTCGTCGGTGCGGTGCGAACGCATCGGGTGCGTGTCGGTGCTGGTTTGGTACATGCCGGTGAAGAAGGCCGATCGGCTCGGAGCGCAGGCCGGATTCGTGGCGAAGGCGTTAGTGAACCGCAGGCCTTCGGCGGCGAGCCGATCGAGGTGCGGCGTGCGGACGTTCCGTGCGCCGTAGCAGCCGAGGTCGTGCGAGAGATTTTCGCCGATGAGCCAGACGATGTTGGGACGCTTGGGTTGCGCGGCCGCGGCCGACGACGCTTGCGCGGCTACGAAGACGAGGAGCGTCGCGACGGCGTGACGGCTAAGGAAGGGGGGCATGAGCGGCATTTGCGGCGTGAGCTTCGCTGGATTCGAGAGAACGCGCGGTTCGTAGCGAGCGATTGTATCCTCGCGGAATGGGGGACGATACAATCAGCCTGCCTACCCGACGCCGCCCACCACGAGGTTGCCGCCATGCTCCGCCTCTCTTCGGCCGATTGCTTACGGGCTCACTTACGGCTGATTCCACTGACTTGCTTCCTCGGCGTGATGGCGCTAAGTACATGCGCCGCGCGGGCCGCGGAGGAGCAGCCGGTTTCTATTTTGGCGGCGAAAATCGGCGGGCATATCCATCCTTCGATTTGCCGGACGCGCGACGGGACGCTCGTCGTGGTTTACAAAGGGGCGAACGTGCTCATGGCGTCGCGTTCGACCGACGGCGGCGCGACGTGGGAGCAGCCGACGCCGATCGCCACGACCGCGCGCCGGCCCAACGTGATTCGCGAGGCGCCGAAGTTCGAAGTGTATCCCGGCACGGCCGACGTGCTCCCCGACGATCGCGTGCTCGTGACGTGGAACTACATCGCCGACGACAAGGCGAAAGACGGCTACTACGAGCGGGCCTTGC
>CAZWDN010000220.1:0-8716 GCA_964633125.1 uncultured Pirellula sp.
GTGATTCTCGGCCACACGAACGAACCGGAGTATCGCCGGCTGCAGAATAACGAGTTCATGGAAGCTCTGCGCGACCGCACGGTGAAAATCGACATTCCGTACGTGACCAAGCTGAGCGACGAAATCCATATCTACGAGAAGGACTACAACCGCAATAAGGTTAAAGGAAAGCACATCGCCCCCCATACGATTGAAATGGCGGCGATGTGGGCCGTGCTTACGCGTCTGGAGCCGCCGAAGCACGCCAGCCTTTCCGTGCTGCAGAAGTTGAAGCTTTACAACGGCAAGTCGCTGCCGGGCTTCACGGAAGATAACATCAAAGAGCTCCGCGAACAGGCCGCAACCGAAGGGCTGTTCGGAATCTCGCCCCGCTATGTGCAGGACAAGATTTCCAACGCGCTCGTGGCCCATCCTGAGGCGAAGTCGATCAATCCGTTTATGGTGCTTAACGAACTCGAAGCGGGACTCAAACACCATAGCCTCATCACCAGCGACGACACGAAAGCGACCTATCGCGAACTGCTCGGCGTGGTGAAGGAGGAATACGAGAACATCGTGAAAAATGAAGTACAGCGCGCGATCGCCGCCGACGAAGACGCACTCAAGCGGATGTGCGCCAACTACATCGACAACGTCAAAGCCTACACGCAACGCGAAAAGGTAAAGAACAAGTTCACCGGCCAATACGACGAACCGGACGAGCGGCTGATGCGATCGATCGAGTCGAAGATCGACGTGCCGGAGAGCCGTAAGGACGACTTCCGCCGCGAGATTATGAACTACATCGGCGCGCTCATGATCGACGGCAAGACGTTCGACTACAAGACGAACGAACGCCTGTACCGGGCCTTGGAATTGAAGTTGTTCGAGGACCAGAAAGACACAATCAAACTCACGAGCTTGGTCTCCAACGTCGTCGACGCCGAGACGCAGGCCAAGATTGATGTCGTGAAAGGACGATTGATCCGCGATTACGGCTACGACGACGAAAGCGCCACCGACGTGCTGACGTTCGTCGCCAGCATCTTCGCCCGCGGCGACGCGAAACAACAAAAGTAACCCCCGTTAAATACAGAGAGCGTGACGTTCACGTTTTTTAACTCGATCACCGGCCGGTTCGCACTGTCGGTAGGAATGCCCGACGTGCGGCGCCGGCCCCAAGCGAAAGGCCCAGCGAATCGTTCCGCCGTAACCGACGACTCCCCTTAAGCAGGGCTGCTTATTCGGCGTTTGCCGGCTCCGGTCTTCAGGACGGATGTCGGGTTGACCACTATGTCGATGAAAATCGAACACGATCTGCATCGGTTTAGACAGATCGTCAAAGGCAAGATTCGCGAGAATCTGCGGAAATATGTAACGCACGGCGAGATGATCGGCCGTAAAGGTCGTGATCTCGTCAGCATTCCGATTCCGCAACTTGACGTTCCCCACTTCCGCTACGGCAAAAACGGCTCCGGCGGCGTCGGCCAAGGTGAAGGCGAGCCGGGGCAACCGATCGGGCAGGGGGACGACGAAGCGTCCGGACAAGGACAAGCCGGCGGCGATCCGGGAGGGCACGTCGTTGAAGTCGAAGTCTCGCTCGAAGAACTCGCCCAAATTCTCGGCGATGAGCTGAATCTGCCTCGCATCGAGCCCAAGGGGAAGGCGAACATCGTCGAGGAGAAGATTCGCTATTCGAGCATTCGCTCGACCGGCCCCGAGTCGTTGCGTCATTTTCGTCGCACATACATGCAGGCTCTGAAGCGGCAGATTTCGTCGAGCACATACAACGTCGTCGATCCGATGGTCGTGCCGATCCGCGAAGACAAACGCTATCGGGCCTGGACGAGCCATCCGCTGCCCGACGCCAATGCCGTGGCGATCTACATCATGGACGTCTCCGGCTCGATGACCGACGACCAGAAGCATGTCGTGCGCACCGAAGCGTTCTGGATCGACACTTGGCTGCGCAGCCATTATCAGGGGCTCGAACGCCGGTACATCATTCACGATGCCGCGGCGAAGGCTGTCGATGAGCACACCTTCTATCACACGCGTGAAAGCGGCGGCACGCGAATCAGTTCGGCGTACAAATGCTGCCTCGAACTGCTGAACACCACGTTCTCGCCGACCGAGTGGAACGTCTACATCTTCCAATTCTCCGACGGCGACAATTGGGGCGAAGACAATCAACAAAGCATCCAAATGCTGCGCGAGCAAATTCTACCTCGTGTGAATCTCTGCTGTTACGGCCAAGTCGAAAGCCCGTACGGCAGCGGCGAATACCTACGAACGCTGAAGAGCGCGCTCGGCGAGGAGTTCGACAATCTCGTGCTTTCGGAGATCAAGAACAAAGAAGCGATTTTCGATTCGATCAAGCAGTTCCTCGGTAAAGGAAAGTAGCCGTCGCGATCTATCGTCCCATGCGTCGCCCGGGCTAGGAGTCGCCTCCATGTCGATGGTTAAAGAAATCCGCTTTCCCGCGCATTTGGCCGAAATTCAGCGGCAAATGGAAGCGCATGCGCGCAGTTACGGGCTCGACTTCTTCCCGACGATTTTCGAACTCGTCGATTGCGATCAGCTCAACGCCGTGGCGGCCTACGGCGGTTTTCCCACGCGCTATCCTCACTGGCGCTGGGGCATGGAATACGAGCAACTCTCCAAAGGCTATCACTACGGGCTGCAGAAGATCTACGAACTCGTCATCAACAACGATCCGTGCTATGCGTACCTGATGACGTCGAACGAAATCACCGACCAGAAAATGGTCATGGCCCACGTGTATGGCCATTGCGATTTCTTCAAAAACAATCTTTGGTTCGCCCACACGAATCGAAAGATGATGGACCAAACGGCGAATCACGGAAATCGAATTCGCCAATACATGGATCGTTACGGCGTCGACACCGTCGAGAACTTCATCGACGCCTGTTTGAGCGTGGAAGACCTGATCGATATTCACGCCCCGCACATTCGTCGCACGGACGACCGCCCGAGCGTCGCGCGTCCGCAACTCGACGGGCCGGAAGAAGAGGACGAGAACCAGCCGATTCCCGGCCGTCTCAAGTCGAAAGACTACATGGACGCATACGTCAATCCGCGGCATGTGCTGGCGGCGGCGGCGGAAGCCCATGCTGCCAAGAACGCACAGGTCGAGCGGCGTTTCCCGGCCGAACCGATGCGCGACGTCATGCTCTTTATTCTCCAGCACGCTCCGCTGCGTTCGTGGCAGGCCGATGTTCTGAGCATCATTCGCGACGAAGCCTACTACTTCGCTCCCCAAGCGCAAACCAAGATCATGAACGAAGGCTGGGCCAGCTATTGGCATAGCACGATCATGACCCGGCACGGCATCGCGCCGAGCGACCTCATCTGCTACTGCGACCACCACTCCGGCACGATGGCCACATCCCCCGGCAGGCTGAACCCGTACAAGATCGGTCTCGAACTTTATCGCGACATCGAAGAACGCTGGAATCGCGGCCAATACGGCAAGGAATACGACGAATGTGACAACTATGAGACGAAACGCCGCTGGGATACGAAGGCCGGGCTCGGCCGAGAAAAGATCTTCGAAGTTCGTCGCATTCACAACGACCTGACCTTCATCGATTCCTACCTAACACTCGATTTCTGCCGCCAACACCGACTCTTCAGCTTTGGATTCAATTCCGGCAGCGACGCCTACGAAATCGAGAGTCGCGAGTTCCCGGCAATTAAAGAAAGGTTGCTGTTTAACCTTACCAATGCCGGCAGGCCGATGATTCAGGTAGTCGACGGCAACTATAAGAATCGGGGGGAGTTGTATTTAGAACACCATCACAACGGCGTCGACCTGCAGATGAACTACGCGCGCGACACGCTCACCAACCTGTGCCGGTTGTGGGCGCGTCCGGTGCACATCGAGACGATGCTCGATGGAGCCCGCGTCGTGCTCTCGTACGACGGCTCGCAACATGCCCAACAAGCGGTCGAAAAGACAGCGTAACTCTCGGGGTTTACCTCACTTTTAAAACAAGGTTCGAGTTCGGAACGACGTATGCACTCGACAAGGATTGTCGGGCGCCATTTTTTTTGCGAAGGGGCGGAACGATGAATTTGAGCGAACAGTTTGAACAAGCCGTTACGGCGGCCGCCGCCAAGGGATTGGCGCCGTGGTCCATCGAGGCGGAAGCGGGAGAAGTCAGCGTTCAGGCCGAACTCACGGCCGTCGAGCGATTGGCCTGCGCGATGTCGAAGTTTGAGGTTCGAAATCTCCGCTGGGCCGATGCGTCGTGGGACCAAGTTCGGACCATCTCGGAGCGGCTGGCTCAGAAGTTGACCTATTTGCGCGAGCCGGTGCGCCCGATCGAAGCCGACGGCGAGGCGCGCATCGTGCAGTTGCGTTCGAATCCGCCGCGTCAGGCCGACGATGCAACGAGCTACTACGAACTGCAAATCCAGGGGGGCGGAGCGATCAGCCTTCGCCGCTTTGAGAAAACTGCCGGCGAACCACGCCGTGCGATCCCGATGGAGATCACTCGCGAGGTTCTACGACAATTGGTCGACGACGTGGCGGCCGCCTCGCAATAGCCGGCCGACTCCTTATCCTGGGCGGTTCTACCCGCGATGCTCGTCCAGATTGCGGGTAACGTCCGCCAGTACCGCCGGAATCTCCAGCGTGAATTCCGCTCCCTGGCCCGGCACGCCGCCGACGATAATCTGCCCGCCGTGCTCGCGGATGATCTTCTGGCTGACCGGCAGCCCCAGTCCGGTGCCGCGATTTCCCTTGTTCGACACGAACAACGAGAAGACGTGTTCCTGATCTTCCGGAGCGATGCCGCCGCCGTTGTCCTCGACGATCACTCGGGCCTGCGATTCGACGGGGTCGTATACGGTGCGGACTTTGACAAGACCCGGCGTCGGCTCCGGCGGCGGAGCCTCGGGATCGGCCCCTTCGACCGGGTCCGGCTCGGGCCGATGACGCGGATCGCTGGCGTCGATCGCATTCGATACGACGTTGAGCACCGCGCGATGCAAGCCTTCCGGGTCGAATAGCAATTTCGGCATAAACGGTGCCGGATCGTATTGCAGGCCGACGTTTCGCTCGCGTGCCCGCCCTTCCATGAGTTCGACCACTTCGCCGACCACCTTGTTGAGGTCGGAAGACACCATCTCCGGCTCACGTTCTTTGCTGAACGTAAGCATGTCCATCACCATGTGCGAGATGCGGTCCTGGTTCTTTTCGACGAACTCCCACCCTTTAGAGACCATGCGTTCGTCGTGCTTCGAGAGCCCTTCTTTGATAAGGTAACTGCCGCTACGAATGCCTTGCAGGATGTTTTTCACATGGTGCGAGAGGCTGGCGATGGCCTGTCCGACGGCCGCGAGACGCTCGGCCTGCACCATCGCGGAATAGTAGCGGGTGTCTTCCACCGCTAACGCCGCCTGATAGGCGATGGCGACCAGAAGTCGCAAGTGCTCCTCGTCGAACTTGGTCGCCTTGCCGGTCTTGATCGCTTGCTGCGGAGTCGTGAGCGTATCGATGTAGATGACGCCGACGAGGCTGTGCCGGCCCTGCATCGGCGCGCAAATCGCTTCGCGCACGCCGGCTTGCAAAATGCTTTGCGCGGAGTTCCAACGCTCGTCTCCGGAAGCGTCGCTGGTCAACACGCCTTCGTTCTTCTCCATCACGTAATCGAGAATCGTTTTGGAGAGCACGATCCGCTCGTCGTCTTGCGACGAAAGGCGATTGCGGCGCACGCGCGGTTCAAGCTTGCCGGAGTTCGCGTCGACGAGCATGACGCAGCCCCGGTCGCAGCCGACCCACTCGAAGATGAGTTGCATGACGGCGTGCAGCAACTGATCGATGTCGAGCGTATGTCGCACCGCCATCGTCGTGCGGTACATCAGGTCGAGATTCCCCTTTTGCTCGAGCGTACGCGTTTGTACCAACGCCGACGGTTCGGGCACTTCGAACATGCCGCGTCCTTCGGCCTGCGGCATGGTTCGCACGATCCGCGAGCGGTCGTCCGACTTGCCGCGCGAGACGACGTCGATATTGCCGACCATCCGGCTGGAATCGTCGCCGCCGGCCGTATAGAGCAGCACCGTGCTGCCGAGTTGGATCTCTTCGCCGCCGCGGAGCGTGTGCGACGCAATCCTCCGCTCGCCGATAAACGTGCCGTTCGAGCTCTTGTTGTCGACGAACACGTAGTCGCGCCCTTCGCGGCGCACGATTGCGTGACGGCGCGAAATCTCCGTGTCGTGCAACTGGATACGGTTGCCGACGTCACGGCCGATCGTAATTTCATCGGCTTCGAGCTCGAACCGGCAACCTTGATCGTTGCCGCGCACGACGAACAGTGATGCCACCCGAACGTGCTCCGAATGGGAATGAGGGAATGCGGAGGCCGAACAATCGCGATTCTAGGGTCTATTCGGCGCTGAGCCTAGTAGCGGGACCGACGCCGCGGCGCGCCGCCGGCACGCGAACATCGGCTAGGCGGCGGAAACTTCGTCGGTTTCTTCCTCGGCTTCCGCCTCGTGCAGCGCCGCGGCCACATCACGTCGTGAAATAAAATAGAGAACGACGCCGACCAGCGCGATGCCGATGGTGATCAGTCGAAAAATGAGCGAGATGATCAGGCCGCGCGACGCCAACACTTTTTCCGTCGACATCATCGGAAAGAGCGCTTCCACGGCAAATTCGAACGTGCCGAGTCCGTTAGGGGTGATCGGCAGCGCGCCGACGACCATCGCCAGCGGCATGATGACGAAATGCTCTCCCAGCGACGGACTTTCCCCGGGAAATGATTTGCCGAGCAAGTAATAGCTGCCGACGCTGCAACAATGGACGCCGAAACTGATCAGCAGCGCGAGGTAGATCGTCGACATTCGCTCGCGATACATCCGCACCGCGTCGAGCAATTGCGCGAAAATACGTCCGACCTTCGGCAGTTCGGCGAGCCGGCGCGAAAGCCGCCCCGACGTGAACCCGGGAATGAGCATCATGGCCAACAAGAAACCGCCCACGGCCGTGCATGCCAGCGTGCCGATGGAAATACGCCGAACATCGGCCAATTCGGAAGTCGCCAAGCCCTCCCACAGAATGGCGGTCGAGGCCACGAGCAGGATGGCGTAGAGGCCGATGATGCGATCGACGAACACGGTTGCGACCGCCTGGGCTTTGCGACCGTGGAACTGTCGAGCCACGGAGACGGCTTTGAAGATGTCGCCGCCGACGCCGCCCGGTGCGATGAAGTTGAAGAGATAGCCGAGGAAACCGAGGCGGATGCCGTCGCGCATGGTGAACGGGAAGCCCAAGGCCCGGACTAAGAGCTGCCAGCGCACAAACGTGCCGAGCACCCCGATAAACAGCAGCAGCGAAGCAAAGCCGATCCAGCGGTAATCTTTCGGCTCGCGAAGAATCGCTGAAAATTCGGGCTTTCGCGAGGCGTCGTAGACGAGCCAGCCGATAAGCGCCACGGCCAAGGCAAACTTAACGAAGCCGGTGAAATATTTGTTGCGTAAGAGGTTTTTCACGCGACTTTTCACCCCGAGCGGTTCGATAAGCGGATGTATCTCGTACGTGCCGGAAAACGAAGGCGAATTGAGAGACGTTTCGTGTGACGTAAGTCGTTGGCCTGCTTGACCGACCGACCACTTGACACTCGCGAAGCACAGTGATATTCTGCCGATCTGCATTGAGCAACCCCAAAAGCACTCGGTCGGCCGTAAGGCTTGCCGTCGCAAGGGGTTCGGCAATGCGAGAATGTTCGCCGAGAATGTTTGAAAACGCCCTCCCAAGCGGCGTTGCAAAGTACCGCGTTACCGATGGGGGATTAGCTCAGTTGGGAGAGCGCTTGCATGGCATGCAAGAGGTCATCGGTTCAAGTCCGTTATCCTCCACTTGAAAGCCTGTTCAGGTAAAACCTGAGCAGGCTTTTTTCGTGGCCGCAACGAACGGCCCCCTTCGGTCGCCGATGATGGCTTGCTCCTGCAAAGGCCGCCGGGCGCGGTTCTAGAAGCGGTACAAGATGCGCGAAATGGCGGGTACGTTCGCCATGCATGCGCGTACCGGTTCGACCTGAACCGCGAAGCCCGCATAAAGGCCCAGCGTGACGCCGACGAGTAAGAGCAGCGGCGAAGTAGAACGCGCCGGCCGCATGCGTCGGCCGCGTAGATCGGCATTCAGACGCTTCATGCCGATGCGATACAAGCCTTGATCGCGCTCGAGATGAACGATCTCGACGCGTAAACAATCGCCGTCTTCCGTCGTGAGTTCTCCTTCGACGCCGACGGCGAACGTGGGGGCCTCGGCGGCCGATGCGCACAGGCCACCCGCCGATTCTTCCACGATCGACGCCAACAAGCAGCGACGCCCCACGCGCAGTTCGGCTTCGCGAGCTTCGGCCAACACGGCGCGATAAGTGGTTCGTCGATCGGACATGTTTGTTCGTCGTGCAATCGTCGATTCGTGTCCCATCTAAAACATAGGTCACCTTTCTCAGACTGGTGTAAATCCCTCACGATAATCTTCCGTATGCGAAGTCGCGCCGGAGTCTTCGCTACAATCGCTTCCATCGGCATAGTCGGAACAAGGTTGTTCGAAGCGATGGAGAATCCGCGAATGAAGTGCCTCACGCGAGAATTGTGGCTCGAAGTACCGGAACGCCGCGCCATCGTCTCGCTGCATTCCGAGGTCGAACGTCTCGTGGCGGAAAGCGGCATTCAAGAGGGGCTGGCGTTGATTAAC
>CAZWDN010000221.1:0-8619 GCA_964633125.1 uncultured Pirellula sp.
AGCGAGCCGACGAGCCGGCCCCACATCGCCGCGTTGCCCACCTTCAGGGCATGGTCGACTTCACGCCCTTTCCATAGCTCGCCAAGAATCGCGCCCCCTAAGGCTCCGACGCACGCGCCCACCACGGTGCCGACGATCGGAATCGGAATCAGTCCCGTAAAGAAGAACGCGCCGATCACCGAGCCGACGATCGCCAACACGGCACCGCGCCGACTGCCGCCGAGCTTCTTCACGCCGGCCGCCGCCGACAACGTCTCCAGCACTTCTCCCAGAATGGCGAGCGCCAACAAGACGCTGAAGGCCTCCAAGCTGATATCCCACCGACTCCCGTCGGGCGTGAGCCAAGCGTAAAGCCCCGTCGCCACGAGTATCAGCCACGTTCCGGGCAACGCCGCCACGGCGAGCATCCAGCCGACGACGACCGCCGTCGCCAAAGCGGCGAACAGCAGAATTTGCACGAGCGTTTCGGTCATGGGGTTTACAAAAGCGTTGGAGCGAAGGTGCCGGCCGCAATTCTTCGTACAACCGCTGCGAAAGGCAAGGCTTCGCGACGGCGAGGCGAATCCGATCGCCGGAACGAGCCATGACCCTTCAACCTCCGCGTCGCGGCGGGTTAGACTAGACGAGAGCATAGCACCTGCGCGGCCGTCGTGGCGAGCGCGTCAGAAGCGGAGCCGTTCCGAGTTGGCGAAGTCGAAACATGCCCGTCGCGTGGAAAGCGAGCCGTCGCTCGAGGTCGCGCCGCCGCGCGCCCGGCCGTGGCGGCAACTTGCGGATCGTTTGCACCTGCAGTCGCTCCTCGTACTGCTGCTCCTCGGCGTCGTCGGCTATTACACGTATCGGGAAAGCCTCTCCGGTCGGCTGTTCTTCGACGACATCACGGCCATCGATCAAAACCCTCACGTCTTCGCGCTGGTCGACCCGTCGACGCGCCGGCAGTGGTCGACCTGGAAATACGCCGCCTCCGCCGCCGACGATACGCCGTTTGCCGGGCGGCCGGTCGTCGCATTGTCGTTCGCGCTCAATCATTGGTGGGCCACCGTCATGCGTCCGTCGGGCCTCGCCGACTTCCACGGCGTATTGCCGATCCACTTCCCCTACTTCCACTATGTGAACCTCGGGCTGCATGTGCTGAACGCGGCCCTGCTCTATGCCTTGCTCCGCCGCACGCTCTTGGCTCCTGCTTTCGGCGACCGCTTCCAAACGACGGCGTTCCGCTGGGCCGTGCTCGGCGCTCTGGTGTGGCTCGTCCATCCGTTAAACACGGAAACCGTCGTCTACGTGACACAGCGTACCGAGCAGTTGGTGTCGTTTTTCCTACTGCTCACGCTTTACGGCAATGCCCGTGCGTTGGTCGCCGCCGAGCGCGGGCCGCGCGTGGCTTGGCAAACGTTTACCGTCGCCTGTTGCGCGCTCGGCATGGCGTCTAAGGAAAACATGATTGCCGCGCCGCTCTTGGTCTTGGCCTACGATCGCGCGTTTCACTTTGCTTCGTGGGGCGAGATGTTCCGCCGGCGCGGTTTGTTCTACGGTTGCCTCGCCGCCACGTGGCTAATTCTGGCGGCGATCATGTTCAGCGTCCCACGCGGCAGCTCGGTCGGCTTCGATCACCTGCAATTTCCCTGGCACGACTACCTAATCACGCAATGCTGGTGCCTCGGGCGCTATGTGTTCCTGTCGCTGATCCCGCTCGGCGGCAAGCTCTGCGTCGACTACGGCCGCACGCCGGTGCTCGATCCGGCGCATGTCTTGCCGGGCGCACTGCTGATTGCCGCCGCCTTGGCCGCGACCGTGTGGGGCTGGCTCCGTCGCCCTTGGGTCGGCTTTCTCGGCGTGTGGTTTTTCTTCATCCTCGCCCCCACGTCGAGCTTCGTGCCGATCGTCACCGAAATCGGCGCCGAACGGCGCATGTATTTGCCGCTCATCGCCGTATTGATCGCGGCCGCAGCCCTCGCCGCCCAGGCTTGGTCGGCACTACGTCCGGGCGAGGCGCCGTTCAAACCATCCGCGCCGCGACCAATACTTGCGCCGCGAAACATCGCCATGCTCGTCATCGTCGCGGCGACGATCGCGTGGCTGGCGCGCACAAGCCATGAACGCAACAAGGTCTATCTCGACGACCTAACGCTTTACGGCCACATTGTCGAGGTGTTCCCGAACAACGAGCGCGGAGTGAGCAACTACGGCAAGATTCTGCTCGATCGCGGCGCGTTCGACGACGCCTTGAAGCTCTTCAATCGGGCCGTGCAACTCGACCCGCAGTTTTCCGACGCTTTTTCGAATCGCTCGGTCGCCCGTTTTCGCCAGCGCCAAGGGAGGCGGCTTGACTTGGCGATCTCCGACTCGACGGAAGCCCTTTGCTGGAACCGCTTCGACGTGAATGCGATGAACAACCGAGGACAGGCCTTCTTTGACGCCGGACTCTATGAATTGGCCCGCGCCGACTACACTCGCATCATTGAAATCATGAAGGGTCGAACGGACGCCTACTTAAGCCGCGCCAATGTGCAAATGATCCTCGGCCCGAAAGACCCGGTGCTGACGGCCGCGGCGCTCGACGACGTCGCGGCCGCGTTGCGTCACAATCCTTACTCGTTTCGCGCATACCTGCTCAAGGGGACGATCCTCGACAATCTCGATCGCCCCGCCGAAGCGATCGCTGCGTTGGATAGCTGCCTGACGAATTTCCGCCGCGAAGCGACGACGCTTTCCCACAGTAAGGAGACCGCGCCGGCGCTGGCGGCCGCCGAGCGCGTGCTGGCGGAAGTCGACGGCCGACGCGCGCCGGTGTCGCCGGAAATCACGATGGCGCTGGAGCGGTTCCCCTACCGCAGCCGGCTCGCGCAGATCCTCCAGGAACGTGCGCGTGCTTATCGCTTGCTGGGAGAACAACGCAAACAGCCGCGTGCGATCCAAGCGGCGCTCGACGACCTCTGCCGAGCCGTCGTCCTCGATCCCTTTAGCACGGCCCTGCTCCGCGATCGGGCCGATCTCTACGGCAAGATGAAACGCTACGGCGAGGCGCTCTTCGATTATCAGCAGGCGCTCAAGATCGAGCCCGACGATCGGGAGACCCTGCGCGCCCGAGGGGAGCTAGCCGTACAACTGCGAGACTTCACCACGGCCTGGCAGGACGCCAAGCGTTTGCGCGACCTCGGCACGCCGCTCGACGACGCGACGCTCGCCAACTTGCGACAGCTTTCGGGCAGCGACTATCCGACGCCGTGATTCTCGGACGTCCCGTCGCGCCGTCGGCATCGTCGCGGCAGGTGGCAGCCGTCGCGCCGATTCGGTATGCTACCCGACATGAACGCTCCCACGCCCGCCAACGCCGCGCCGCTCCCGCGCAGCCCTGATTTGATGTCGCCCGCCGATACCGGCCTGCTGGTCATCGACGTGCAAGGGAAACTCATCACGCTGGTGCCCGAGCATCAGCGGATCATTTGGAATATTCGTCGACTGCTCGACGGCGCCTCCGCGCTCCAGGTCGCCGCCGCCGGCACCGAGCAATATCCGCAAGGCCTCGGCCCGACCGTGCCGGAACTCGCCGCGAAGCTCGGCGCGTTTCCCGCGAAGACCGCATTCAGTTGCGGCGAATGCGGCGGCATCTTTCGCGACTGGGCCGAACGGGGCATCCGCAAAATCCTGCTCTGCGGCATCGAAGCGCATGTCTGCGTGCAGCAGACGGCGCTCGACCTATTGGCGCACGGCTTTCGCGTGTTTCTGGCGGTCGACGCCGTCGGCTCGCGATTTGACGTCGACTATCAGACGGCGCTGCGTCGCTTGGAGAGTTCCGGCGCGACGCTCACCACCACGGAAGCGGCGCTTTTTGAATGGTGCGGCCGTGCCGGAACGCCGGAGTTCAAGCAAATTAGCGCACTGGTGCGCGAGACGGCTCCGCAATAGGCGAAACATTTACTCCAACAAAACGCGCGGTGACGAGCACCGCGGCTAAATTCTGGAAACGTCAATATGTCTGATCACCTTCCTCCGCCGCTGAATCCTCCCGTGCGTTTGTTGATGGGCCCCGGCCCGAGTGAGATTCATCCGCGCGTGCTGCGGGCGCTCGCGGCCAACACCGTCGGGCACTTAGACCCGTACTATTTGGCGCTGATGAACGACATGCAGGGGATGTTGCGGACGCTCTTCCGCACGCAGAACCCGATGACCATGGCGATCAGCGCCACGGGCTCGGCGGGCATGGAAAGCACGGTGGTCAATCTGATCGAGCCCGGCGATTCGATGATCGTCTGCGTCAACGGCGTGTTCGGCGAGCGGATGACCGACGTCGCCGCTCGGGCCGGCGCCGCGGTGACGCGCGTCGATCGCCCTTGGGGCGAGATCTTCGAACCTGCCCACTTGAAAGAGGCGCTGGCCAAGGCGAAGCCGAAGGTCGTCGGCATCGTCATGGCCGAAACTTCCACCGGGGCGCTACAGCCGCTGGAAGAGATTTCGAACATCGTTCACGACGCCGGCGCGCTTTTGCTAGTCGACGCCGTCACGGCGCTCGGCGGCGTGCCGGTCGAAGTCGATAAGCTACGCATCGACGCCATCTACAGCGGCTCGCAAAAGTGCTTGAGCTGCCCGCCGGGATTGTCGCCGGCTTCGTTTAGCCCGACGGCGATCGAAACGATTCTCAATCGTAAGACGAAGGTGCAAAGCTGGTATCTCGACGTCGGCATGCTCGCCAAGTATTGGGGGCAAGAACGCGTGTATCACCACACCGCGCCGATCAATATGACCTACGGGCTCTACGAAGCGCTGCGGATCATCTTGGAAGAAGGTCAAGAGGCCGCTTTCGCGCGGCACGCCTTGAACCACCGCGCGCTCAAGGCCGGCTTGGCCGCGATCGGCATTCGCTACGCGTCGAACGAAGCCCATACCTTGCCGATGCTCAACGCCGTGCACATCCCGGCGGGCGTCGACGACATGAAGGTACGCGGCGGGCTCTTGAACAAATTCGGCATTGAGATCGGCGGCGGCCTCGGAGCCTACAAAGGCAAGGTGTGGCGCGTCGGCCTGATGGGGCACGCGTCGCGACAAGCCAACGTCCTGTGTTTCCTGGCGGCCTTGGAACAACTGCTCGCCGAGCAGGCCTACGGGTTTGAACACGGTGCCGGAATCGCCGCCGCGAACGCCGTTTACTTGGCGCATAAATAACGCTGCAAAAAGCACTTACGACGACGACGGCCGACCTCCCTAAATTACTTGCCGCACCCCGCCGGCATTGCTATGCTGGCAGCCGTTCGGTCGCCGCTGCGTTACTCGCCGGCGGCCGCGAAGGAGTCGAGGCCTGGGAGCCTCGCCAGGCAACAGGGAGGTGGCCATGCTCGTTCTTACGCGCCGCGTCGGCGAAAGCATTCGAATCGGCAACGACATCGTCGTGACGCTCGTACAATTGGGTCCCGGCAAGGTCCGCATCGGCATCGAAGCTCCGGACTCGACGACGATTCTCAGGGAAGAACTCGTCCAAAGTTCCCCGCCGCTGCCGCTCCCGTTGCCGAATCTTCCGGGCAACTACTCGGAACGGGAAATCGGCAGATCGTAGGCTAAGCCAAGAGCGGCTTCACGACTTCGCCGTGCACGTCCGTCAGGCGGAAGTAGCGCCCTTGGAACTTATACGTGAGCCGGGTGTGGTCGATGCCGAGCAAGTGCAGGATCGTGGCTTGGAAGTCGTGGACGTGCACTTTGTTTTCCACGGCGTTGAAGCCGAACTCGTCGGACGCGCCGTAGCTCAGGCCCGGCTTGATGCCGCCGCCTGCCATCCACGTGGTGAACGTGTACGGATGGTGGTCGCGTCCCCACTGCTTCGTGTTCTCGATGCTCCCCTGTAGGAACGGCGTGCGGCCGAACTCGCCGCCGAAGATCACGAGCGTATCGTCCAATAGCCCGCGCTGCTTTAGGTCTTTCACCAGCGCCGCCGACGGGGCATCGACGTCGGTGCACTGAATCTTTAACTGCGTGTTGAGGTTGCGATGCTGATCCCAACCGGCGTGCATGAGCTGCACGTAGCGCACGCCGCGCTCGGCCAAACGTCGGGCCATCAGGCAGTTGTACGCGTACGAACCTTGGCGGTGGACGTCGGGCCCGTACATCGCCAGCACGTGCTCCGGTTCGTCGGAGAAGTCGGTCAATTCGGGAACGCTGGCCTGCATGCGGTAGGCCATTTCGTACTGGGTGATCCGCGTGGCAATTTCCGGATCGCCGTATTCGGCAAGTTGCAACTGGTTCAACCGCGCGAGTTCGTCGAGCATGCCGCGGCGTACTTCACGGCTCATGCCGTCGGGGTTGGAAAGATAAAGCACCGGATCGCCATTGCCGCGAAACTTCACGCCTTGATATTTCGTGGGGAGAAAGCCGCTTCCCCAGTAGAAATCGTAGAAGATCTGGCCGCACGAAGCCTCTTTATCGCGCGACGTCATGACGACGAACGCCGGCAGATCTTCGGTATCGCTGCCGAGGCCGTAGGTGAGCCAAGCACCGAGGCTCGGGCGGCCGGCTTGCTCCGCGCCGGTGAGAAAAAAGGTAATCGCCGGCGCATGATTCACGGCCGTCGTATGGAGCGACTTCACGAAGCACAAATCGTCGGCGATCTCCGCCGTGCGCGGCAGGAAATCGGAAACCCAGGCGCCGCTCTTGCCGTGTTGCTTGAACTTCGTGATCTCGGCCAAGCACGGCCGGGCTGTTTGCGTGCCGGTCATCGTGCTGAACCGGCGGCCGCCGACGACCGAGTCGGGAATCTGCACGCCGTGCATCTTGCGCAACATCGGCTTGTAGTCGAACAGATCGACGTGCGACGGGGCGCCGTTCTGAAACAGGTAGATCACCCGCTTGGCCTTGGCCGCACCGTGGGGCACGCCCGGCAAGCCGCCGAAGCGTCGCGGGACGGTCGGCTTCGCCCCGGCGTCGGCCGCGAGCCCCTCGCCGTTTAAGAGCGACGCCAGCGCCGCTCCGCCGATGCCGAGGGCCGAACGTCCGAAGAACTGGCGGCGCGTTTGCGCGGCGCGCCATAGCGATTCTGGGGTCATTGTTTGGTCAGCGCTTCGTCGAGGTTGAGGATCATCAGGCAAACGGCCGTCAGCGCGGCGTGGTCGACGGCGTCGAGCGATTCGTCGCGCGGCGACTCGCCGACTTTCAAGAGCGCCGCCGCCGCGCTCGCGTCGGCGGCGTACATCGAGCGCATTTTCTTCAGCGACGACGCCAGCACGCTCGCTTCCGCCGAAGAAGGTTGCCGCAGGACGACTTTGCGGAAGGCCCAGGCCAAGCGAGCCTCGGCCGACGTCGTCGGCGCGGGCTGTTGCAACGCGTGCTGCGCTAGGGCGCGGGCCGCCTCCACATAGGCCGGGTCGTTCAACGTCGTCAGGGCGTGCAACGGGGTGTTCGTGCGCGGGGTTTTCACGCTGCATACCTGCCGGGCCGCGACGTCGAAAAACGACGTCGGGCCGACGATCCGCCGCCAGAACACGTACAGGCTGCGGCGATACAAAGCCTCGCCGTGGTCTTGCACGTACGTCTTCTTGCCGAACGTCGCTTCTTCCCAAATTCCTTCCGGCTGGTACGGCTTCACCGAGGGGCCGCCGAGCTTTTCGACCAGCAGTCCCGACGCCGCCAAAGCCTGATCGCGCATCATCCACGACGGCATCCGAAACCGCGGGCCACGGGCCAGTAGGCGATTCTCCGGATCGTGTTCGAGCAACGCCGGCGTCACTTTCGACGATTGCCGATACGCGGAACTCAGCACGATCTGCCGGTGCAGCCGCTTGACGTCCCAACCGTTGCGAACGAAGTCGACCGCCAACCAATCGAGCAATTCGGGATGCGACGGCCGCTGGCCTTGCACGCCGAAGTCATCGGCCGTTTTCACCAGCCCGGCGCCGAAGAACGATTGCCAAAACCGATTCACGGTGACGCGCGCCGTGAGCGGATTGCGAGGGTCGACCAGCCAACGCGCCAGGCCGAGCCGATTCGCAAGCGTTTCCTTCGACGCGTCTTTCGGCGCCGGAGCCAGGCTCACGGGAAGCACCGCCGCAACCTTTTCCCCCGGCTTGTCGTAGGCGCCCTTATCGAGCATGAACGTCTCGCGCGGCGTCGCGAGCGTATCCATCACCATCACGCGCGGCAATCGACTCGCCATCCGATCGCGCTCGTCGACCGCCGCTTTGTGCTTCGCGAGCAGCTTGGCGTAGTCGGGCTTGAGTTCCTTGTAGAAGTTCACCATCTCGCGCAGGGCGTCGGCGCCGCGTTTGACGGGCTCTTGATTGAGCGCGGCCTGTACGTTGCCGGACAGATCCGCGGCGGCCGGCGACTTCCCGGCGGGAAGTTTTGCATCGCGTGGAAACAATTCGAGTTCCAACTTATCGACGGCCGCCGCGGCCTCGCGCACCTTCGTTTCCGCGGCGGCCAGGGCGGCTTGCTCGGCGGGCGTCGTAAAATCAATCACCGGCGGAATGCCGCCGGTGCGGCCGCCGCCGGAATTCGCGCCCGTCTCGCTCGTGTTGTTGAAATACGCGTAGAGTTCGTAGTAGTTGCGATTCGTGAACGGATCGTACTTATGATCGTGGCAACGGGCGCAGCCGATCGTGAGCCCGAGCCAGACGGTGCCGGTGGTTTCCGCGCGGT
>CAZWDN010000222.1:0-8410 GCA_964633125.1 uncultured Pirellula sp.
TCCGTCAGTTCACTTCCCACGTATCTCCGCTCATAAACAGCTTCTGCAAATCGCCCGGGCCGCGCGTGCCGCGGGCTTCGTCCACTTGGGCGTTGAGCAACTCGTCATACTTCGGGCGGTCGACCGAGCGGAATACGCCGATCGGCTCCGGAAACTCCGGGTAGCGCATCCGCGAAAGCAAATACGCCGCCGTCGGCTCGCGGGCCGCTTCGTCGTGTACCAGCAAATCGCTCTCGGAAACGCCCGCGCCCAGCTCCACGACTTCCGGAGTGAGCCCATTGAGGCGAATGCCCTTCGAGCGATTCTTGCCGAACACCAACGGCTTGCCGTGTTCGAGCTCGATTACCGTATCCGACTTCGTCTCGCGATCGGTGGCGTAGTCGTACGCGCCGTCGTTAAACACGTTGCAGTTCTGATACACCTCGACGAACGAAGTACCGCGATGCTCGGCCGCGCGCTTGAGCGTCGCCGCCAAGTGCTTGATGTTCACGTCGATACTGCGCGCCACGAACGTCGCTTCGCAACCGATGGCCAACGACAGCGCACTGAGCGGATTGTCGATCGAGCCCATCGGCGTGCTCTTCGTCACTTTCCCCAGCGGCGAGGTCGGCGAATACTGCCCTTTGGTGAGCCCGTAGATGCGGTTGTTGAACATCACGATGTTCAGGTCCAAGTTGCGCCGGATGCAATGCATCAGATGGTTGCCGCCGATCGACAGCGCGTCGCCGTCGCCGGTGATGACCCACACGGAAAGGTCGGGCCGCGCGCACTTCAGCCCCGTCGCAATGGCCGGCGCGCGGCCGTGGATGCCGTGTACGCCGTAGGTGTTCATGTAATACGGAAACCGGCTCGAGCAGCCGATTCCCGAGACGAACACCGTGCGCTCCGGCGGAATGCCGAGCGTCGGCAGGACCTTTTTCATCTGCGCGAGAATCGAATAGTCGCCGCAGCCGGGGCACCAGCGGACGTCTTGGTCGGTGGCGAATTGTTGCGGCGTCAGCAGCGGTAGTTCTTGGATCATCGCACACCTCCCGCCAGAATGAGCTCTTGAATCTTCTGCACGATCTCGCCGACGTGAAACGGCCGCCCTTGCACTTTGTTCAAGCCGACGGCGTCGACCAAATACGTGCCGCGAAGGAGCAACCGCAGTTGCCCCAGATTCAATTCCGGGACGAGCACCTGCTTGTAGCGTTTCAAGAGTTCGCCGAGGTTCACCGGCAGCGGATTGAGGTAGCGCAGATGGGCGTGCGCCACCGATAGGCCCGCGGCTTGCGCCTGATGCACGGCCGTGGCGCATGCTCCGTACGTGCCGCCCCAACTCACGACGAGCAAGTCGCCGCGCTCGGGCCCGTCGACCGCTTGCGGCGGAACGTCGTTCGCAATACCGGCGATTTTCTTGGCCCGTTGATGCACCATGTGCTCATGGTTGGCGGGCTCGTAATTGACGTTGCCGGTTACGTCTTGCTTTTCCAACCCGCCGATGCGGTGCATCAAGCCGGGCGTGCCGGGCAGGGCCCAAGGTCGCGCCAAGCGTTCGTCGCGCTCGTACGGTTGAAACACGCGCCCGGCGGCGCCGTCGGCCGCAGTCGGACCGTAGTCTTCGGCCTTGGGATGCTTCACCTCGATCTTCGGCAGCTTCGCGGGGTCGGGCACCAGCCACGGCTCGCTGCCGTTGGCGATGTAGCCGTCGGAGAGCAGAAACACCGGCGTCATGAACCGCACGGCCAGCCGCCACGCTTCTTGGGCCGCCTCGAAACAATCGGCCGGGCTGCGAGCCGCGACGATCGGCACCGGGCATTCGCCGTTGCGCCCGAAGAGCACTTGCAGCAGGTCGGCTTGTTCGGTTTTGGTCGGCAGGCCGGTGCTCGGGCCGCCGCGCTGCACGTTGATGATGACCAGCGGCAACTCCGTCATCACCGCCAGGCCGATCCCTTCTTGCTTCAGCGCGATGCCGGGCCCGCTGGAACTCGTGACGCCCATCGCGCCGCCGAACGCCGCGCCGAGCGCCGCCGTCACGGCCGCGATTTCATCTTCGGCTTGAAACGTCCGCACGCCGAAGTTCTTGTGCCGCGCGAGCTCGTGCAGAATGTCGCTCGCCGGCGTGATCGGATAGGTCGAGAGAAACAAATCGCAACCGCTTTGCTGCGCGGCGGCGATGAGCCCGTAGGCCAGGGCTTCGTTCCCCATGATATTGCGATAGCGCCCCGGCGGCATCGCGGCCTTCGACACGTGGTAGCGCCCGCCGAAGGCCTCGGTGGTGTCGCCGTAGTTGTAGCCGGCCTTCAGTGCGCGGCGATTCGCTTCGGCCACTTGCGGCTTCTTGGAAAACTTCGCCTCGATGTAGCGGAGCGTCGGCTCGAGCGGCCGCTCGTAGAGCCAGAAGATCAAGCCCATCGCGAAGAAGTTGCGACAGCGATCGCTCTCCTTCGTGCCGAGCTCCAACTCTTCCACCGCTTGCCGCGTGAGACGCGTGATGTCGACGGGGAACAAGCGGTACTTCGCCAGCGAACCGTCTTCCAACGGATTCTTCGCATAGCCGGCCGGCTTCAAATTCTTCTCTTCGAATTCATCCCGATCGACGATCAGAATGCCGGCGGGAACCAAGTCGCTCAAGTTCGTCGCCAGCGCGGCCGGGTTCATCGCCACGAGCGCGTCGACCTGATCGCCGGGCGTGTAGATGTCGGTTCCCGCGAAGTGGACCTGAAAGCCGGAGACGCCGGCTTTCGTGCCGCGCGGAGCGCGAATCTCGGCGGGGAAATCGGGAAACGTGGCGATGTCGTTGCCGAGCAAGGCCGAGGTGTTGGTGAGTTGCGTGCCGGCCAATTGCATGCCGTCGCCCGAATCGCCGCAAAAGCGAACCGTGGCGTCGGACAACTCCGTGACCGGCACAGGCCGGGCGGTTTCAGCGGCTCCGCCGGGCGAGGGTGTAGCGGTGGACATAGGCGATGCTTCCAAAGATCAGGTGGGCGATGCGATCTTCTCCGTTCAGCATTCAGCACTCCGCAGTCGAAGTATTCTCTCCGTTAGGCTCCTTCCTGTTCCGGGGCCGCGGCGCTCGAGGTCGGCGGCAGGTTGTAGATGGTGCGGGCAAACTGGTCGACGAGATAATGCACGAGTCCGGAAGTCGTCACGACGCCGACCGGGCGATTGTCGTGGTTGAGAATCGGCATCCGGCGATAACCGCCGACCGCCATCTTGCGCACGGCCGCGGCGATCGACGTGCTCGTACGCGCCGTCACCGGCGATACCGTCATGAGCGAGCCGATCGGCGTGTCGAGCGCCGTTTCGTGAGCCAGCGCACGCAGCGCGTCGCGCTCCGTGAAGATGCCGACGAGCATTCCTTCGTGGCACACGAGCGCGCCGCCGTGATTTTCTTCCAACACTCCGAACGCTTCCCGCAGGCTGGTCTGCGGAGTGACGCAACGGGCCGGAATCGGATCGGCCTCGTCGACGCATTCCAAAGCAAGTTTCACGCGCACATCCACGGCGGCACCTCCGTAGGCAACAGAACAGTCGCAACGTTTTTCCGTGAGAACCACGGGCAGATGAAGAGATGAACCCGCAAGCATTACGCAGACCCCGCCGCCGACCGCCGTAGCGCGATTGTTTTTTTCGCGCTCTCAGTGCTCGTGCGTCGAAATCTTGTGGCGCGGGACGTCGCGAAGGGTGGACGGCCTAGCGAAATACCGTAGGTCCGCCATCGTCAGTCAAGGTGCCATTCGTCGTAGGTGCGCAGAAATCACCAGCAAGCCAAGCAAGGCCGCCCAAGCGATTCGTGCGTCAGGGCCACAAAGATCAACCTATCGGCGCGGCGCGATGCGACGCAAGGAAATTCCGTATGAACTTTCCGACTTCGTCACCGACGCGGCATTCGTGAAACGTTTCACAAGCGCCGGCCGTTCGAGTGTCTAGAACAGAACGAAATGAGGCCCCGGCCATTCGATTTTCTTGGGAAGAAAGTCGAATGCCGCCGGCAATTTGGTTAGCGCACGATTTGGGCGAGGCCCCGAAGCAGACGCAGGCCGCCGTAGAAGATCGCGCCGGTGGCTATGATGAACGAGCCGCCGCTTGTCGAACTGGCGGCGATGTTATAGGTGATCAACGTCACGGCCAGCCCGCCTCCGAACCACAATAGGCCCGCGATCAAGTCGCGTGAGCCGGCGTCACGTTGCGAAGCCCGACCTCCATCTCCTCCGCCGCGGCCGTGCGCGGCGCGTGAAGCTTTCAAACTGCGAATCACTTGCGCCGCCTCTTCCGGCTCGAGCCCGCGGGCGATCAGACTGCGGCTGACTTCCACCGTCGGCACGCCGCTTTGCATTTGTTCGGCGGCAAACCGGTAGATGATGTCGCGCACGTCCGGCGACGATTGTCTGAGACCTGCCACTTGGCTATCCCCGTCCGAAGAAGTACGTGCAACACGCACGAAATCGAAGCCTTCACCAGCCTAAGGAGGGGTCGTCGGCAAGTCAAGAAACAGCGGCGCGATCGATCAGCTGACGGATCGCGATGATGTGCCGGGGCTGAATCACGCCAGCAGTTCTTTGATCACCCGACCGCCGGTTTGCGAGATTTGCTTGAAGCGCCCCTCGTGGAAGAAGCGGAGCTTGTCGTCGCTCAGGCCCAACAGATGCAGCAGCGTCACGTGCAGGTTCGCGATCGGGTTCACGACCTCTACGGCCGCCGCGCCGAGTTCGTCGGTCGCGCCGACCACGGCGCCGCGCTTCACACCGCCGCCGGCCATCCAGACGGTCATCGCCTTGGCGTTGTGGTCACGTCCAATAGTGTTCGACCCGCCGCGGACGCCGTTATCCGGCGAGCGGCCGAATTCGCCGGCCGAGACGACCAAGGTTTCGTCCAGCAGTCCCCGTTGTTTCAAATCGGCGATGAGCGCGGCCATCGGCTTATCGACAGCGCGAATTCGCGCGGCGTGCGATTTGGCCAAGTAATCGTGCGAATCCCAGCCGCCGGCGTAGACCTGCACGAAGCGGACGCCCGCCTCGAGCAATCGACGCGCCAAGAGACAGCGCCGCCCGAAGTCGGCCGTCGCCGGATCGTTGACGCCGTAGCGTTCGAGCGTCGCCGCGTCTTCGCGGTTGAGGTCGATGACGCCCGGCACTTCGGCCTGCATGCGAAACGCCAATTCGTACGACTCCATGCGCGCGGCGAGCTCATCATGGTGCGGATGTCGCATATGGTCGGCCTCATTGAACTTCGCCAACAGGTCGAGGTTGGCCCGTTGCACGTAGCGCGTCACGTGCGGCGGCGGCGCGAGATCGAGAATCGGTGAGCCGTGCGAGCGGAGCGTCGTCCCTTGATAGAAGGCCGGCAAGTAGCCGTTCGACCAATTGGCCGCGCCCCCTTGCGGATACGACGCCTCGCTCAAGACGACGAACGCCGGCAGGTTCTGATTCTCCGTGCCGAGACCGTAGGTGACCCACGCGCCGACGGCCGGATCGCCGGCGAAGCGATTGCCGGTGTTCATGTGGTAGCAGGCCGTCGGATGGTCGATGCTCTCGGCCTGACAGCCGCGATACATGCATAGCTCGTCGGCGACCGACGCCAAATGTTCGTAATGCTCGCACATCGACAAGCCCGACTTGCCGACCTGCCGAAACTTGAACGGGCTCTCGACGTAATACCGCTTGCCGCTCGCCATGGCCGACGCGAATTTGTCTTGCCGCTCAAACTCCTTCATGTGGAGCTTCGCCAAGGCCGACTTCGGATCGAACGTATCGATATGGCTCGGGCCTCCTTCCATGTAGAGAAAGATGCACCGCTTGGCCTTGGCCTCGACATGCGCCGGTTTCGGCGCGAGCGGCCCGGCGGCAGGCTCCTGCGCGGCCGAGGCGTTTTCCGAGGCCAGCAAACTATTGAAGGCCGCGGTACCAAGCGTGGCGCCGAGACCGAAGAGGAGTTGGCGGCGATTCAAGTGAGCGTTCATTTCAGAAATCCCAATGACCAAGCGGCCTCAGCGAACGTACACAAACTCATTCGCATTCAACAACACCAAGCACAGCTCGCCCCAGGCTCGCGTTTCCGCGTCGACTTGCCAGGGCTTCAGGTCCGGCACGAACGTCGCCATGCCGTCGAGCTTTTCTTCCCAGAAGACCGGTTCACCGGTGAGCTCTTCCACCATTTCGCGGCGAACGACCTGCGGCGGGGCGGTCGGCGTCGGCGATTCCTTCCGGTGATACTCCGTCATCTTCGCCACGTGCTCGCGTGCGGCGGCGCGCTCGTCGACGGTCGGCATGCGGCCGTAGAGCAGGGCATAGGCAGCGTCGAGTTTGGCGTCGAATTCTTGATGTTCCTTGTCGAGACGCGCGGCGAGCGCCAGGGCCCGATCGTGGGCGGCCTGGCCGTTAAAGAGCGCGAACACTTGCGGGGTGACGGTCGTCGCATCGCGCCGCTCGCACGACAGGTCGCTCGTCGGCCGGTTGAACACCTCGAGCATGGGGTCGCCGAGCGTGCGGCACTGAAACGCGTAGAGAGTCCGGCGATGGCGTTCGGCCGGCGTTTGCGACGGCTGATAGGCGGGCGCGACCGAGCCCATGATGTGCCGCGGCTGCAGAGCCGTTTCCCAGTTGATCTCGGGAAACACGGGCGGGCCGCCGACCGTCGCATTGAGTTCTCCCGTCACCGCGAGCATCGTGTCGCGTAGTTCCTCGGCCGACAGGCGACGCGCCGGAAAGTACGCCAGCAATTCGTTCTTGGCGTCGAGTTCGTTCACCTTTGCAAACTGCGGATGGCTGCTCGCCTGCCGATACGCGGCCGAGGTCATGATCAGGCGATGCAGTTTCTTCACCGACCAATCGTGCTCCATGAACCACACGGCCAAGTAGTCGAGCAGTTCCGGGTGCGTCGGCTTCGCGCCCATCTTGCCGAAGTTGTTCGGCGTGGCGACGAGCCCTCGGCCGAAGTGCATCTGCCAGACGCGGTTCACCATCACGCGCGCCGTCAGCGGATTCTGTTCGCTCGCGATCCACCGCGCCAGCGCCAGCCGGCGGCCGTTCATCGTTTGCGGCACGGTGTTCCAGGCCGTCGGTTGATGCAAGTCGCTCGATTGGAAGCAAGCGCTCAGCACGCCGGGCGTCACGCGATCGCCGGGCGACGCCAAGGAACCGCCCGCGAGAATAAACACTGGCTGCGCGACGTTCGACGCAAACGCCGCGGGCGTTTTCTTTCCCGCAATCTTCTCTTGCGATTGCTTCGCCGCATCCTTCTTCACGCCCGGCTTCCTCATTCCCATGGTTTGCGGCCGGCCGCGCTGCATGTCGAAGAGCACGTTCGGCCCGTCGTACACCGTGAGCGCCTCGGGCACATAGCGCCGCAGCTCCAGTTGATAGTACGCCTCGCGCTTTTGATTGATTTTTTGCAGACTCATCTCCAGCGGCGTCAGTCCGAACTGCGTCATCTGCGGACGCTTGTCGAGCGGTACTTCGTCGATCGACTTATGCCCGCGTTCTTTGAGCCACACGGCGACGGCCGTGTCGCGCTTCGCTTTGTATTCGGCCAGTCGGGATTGCGCCTCGGCCAACCGCGCCTCGGTCTGCGGCTTCGTGTGCTCCAGCGACTTCACGTTCTCCGCGGCCAAAAACGGCACCGACCGATCGATGAATTGCGTCGGCGCGAAACAGGCCTGAATGCGGTAGTAGTCGCGCGTCGGAATGGGGTCGAACTTGTGATCGTGGCACCGCGCGCAGCGCAGGCCCTGCCCGAGAAACGTCACGCCGACGGAGTTGGTCACGTCGTCGAGAAACGCCTGCCGCGTCTCGGCGGCGACGCTCATGCCGGTGTGTTCCCAAGGGCCCATCCGCAAGAAGCCGACGGCGATCTGCAACTCCGGATCGTCGGCGTCGAGTTCGTCGCCCGCGATCTGCTCCAGCACGAACCGATCGTACGGCTTATCGGCCTGGAAGCTGCGCACGACGTAGTCGCGATAGCGCCACGCGTGCGGCCGTTCGTAGTCGTTGGAGAAGCCGCTCGTGTCGGCGTAGCGCGTCACATCGAGCCAATGCCGCGCCATTTGTTCGCCGTAATGCGGCGAGGCGAGCAGCCGATCGATCGCGGCCGCATACGATCTATCGTCGGCGGACTGGAACGCCGCGATCTCGGCCGGCGTCGGCGGCAGGCCGGTCAGGTCGAACGTCGCCCGGCGCAGCCATTCCCCCGGCGGCGCGGCCGGTGCGGGCGATAGCTCTTTCGCGGCCAGCCTTTCTTGGAGAAACGCGTCGATCGGGTGCAACGGCTTCCCCGCCGCGTCGGTGCGCTTCGGAACCGCGTAGCGCCGCACCGGCAGATAGGCCCACACGTCGGCGGCCGCATACTTGCGCGTGGTCCAGGTCGGCGACAAGCCGCCGCTGGTCGGCAACATCACGCCGTCGGGCGAGTGCGACAAATCCCAAGCCGACGG
>CAZWDN010000223.1:0-4795 GCA_964633125.1 uncultured Pirellula sp.
CGATCTCTAATACTACCCATTTTCCCGCCGCAAGACGAGGGGCCACCTCGCTGCGCAGCGTGCCGTACCAATCGCCGCGGCCGTAAACTTCGAAACATTCTAAGAAATCGCCGGTTTCCCGCCGACGGCGGAATTCCTCGGGCGTGAGGAAATGGTAGTCCGTGCCGTCGACTTCGCCCGGCCGCGGGCGGCGCGTGGTCGCCGAAACCGACGCCTCGAGCGGGCCTTCGCACTGGGCGTACATCCGCTTCAGCAGCGTCGTTTTCCCGGCGCCCGAGGGGCCGGAGATCACGATCAGCTTACCGGTCGGCGGCGGCGTATGGCCCGCGTTCTGCGACATTTCCGTTCGGTCGGTGAGGGGGAACTTGATCTGCGTCAGCTACTCGACGTTCTGAATCATTTCGCGAATGCGCTCGACGGCCGTTTTGATCTCGATCACGTAGCGCGAGATCTCGACGTCGTTCGCCTTGGAGCCGATCGTGTTGATCTCGCGGAACATCTCTTGCGTGAGGAATTCCAACTTTCGGCCGGTGCTTTCGTCGGCTTGCACGAACTTCTCAAACTGATCGAGGTGGCTCTTCAACCGCACGATCTCTTCGCTGATGTCCGCGCGGTCGCTGTAGACGGCGACCTCCTTCAGCAGGTCCGAGGCGTTGAGCGTGATCTGATGTTCGGCCAACGCGGCTTGCACGCGCTCCGTGAGCCGCTTGCGATATTGTTCCGCGGTCTGCGGCGCGCGAGCCTCGATCTTCGTGAGTTCCGCGGCGATCGCGGCGCAGTTCTGCCGCAGGTCGGCGGCCATGTTGCGCCCTTCGTCCGTGCGCATCTTGGCGAGGTTCTGCATCGCCGCGACCAGCGTCTCGCGAATCGCCGGCCATTGCGCCATCACGTCGGTCGTGCGGTTCGGGTTCTCGATTACCACGCCCGGCAGTTCGAGCAAGGTCTCCAGCGGCACCTGCTCGACGACGTGCCATTCGTCGTAGAGTGATTGCAGTTGCTCGCGATAGCCGGCCAGCACCGCGCGGTTGATCAGGTAGTCGTCGGCGGCCGTGAGGCGATCGATCTTCAGATTCACCTGCACCGTACCGCGACGAATCTGGTCGCGCACGGTCTGCTCGATTTCGCTTTCGAGCACGTTGTACCCTTCGCCGCACTTCACGTTCAGCTTGAAGTAGCGGTTGTTGATCGTGCGTACTTCTACGCCGACCGAAAGGCCCGACTCGCGCCGATGGGCTTCGCCGTAACCGGTCATGCTCAGCAGCATGTGCGGAACCTCTTGCGCCGGGGTGATCTGATCGGGTGTTTATAAAACGACCGCACGACGCGTCGCCGAGCAACGCGCCGTGCCGAACGATGGGGCCGAACGCCGGGAGCGCGGCCGACGATCCAACGGTAATGCTACGAGCCCGTGCCCGTCGGGCCGGCGGCGGGGGTCGCCGGAGCGGTTGCAGCCGGAGCCGTCGATGCCGGAGCCGGAGTCGTCGCCGCGGGCGACGCGGCTTGCGGCGCCGGTTGCGTCGAGGTCGGAGCCGGTGACGAAGCCGTCGACGGGGCCGCGCCCACGCCGGTCACGCGGTCGGCGATGTCGTCCGGCGTTTTGAACATCTTCACCGCGGCGGCGCAGAGCAAAATCCAAACCGCCGCTACGACGATCGTGACGCGCGTGAACACGTCGCCCGCCTTCGTGCCGAATGCGCTTTGGCCACCCATGCCTCCCAGCGCGCCGGACAAGCCGCCCCCTTTGCCGCGCTGAATCAGCACGAGCAAAATCATAAACAGCGCTACCAAGAAGAGGAGCGTCTTGACCAAGAAGGTCATTACGTCAAACCACGACATTAGCTTTTCACTCCGGCTGCGATCCCCAAGAAGTCGGCCGCCTTCAGGCTGGCGCCGCCCACCAGGGCTCCGTCCACGTTCGGTTGCGACATTAACTCGGCGGCGTTACTGGGCTTCACGCTACCCCCGTAGAGGATCCGTACCTCTTGGGAAAGGGGCTGATTGTAACGTTCGGCCAGCAGTTTGCGAAGGTCGGCATGCACTTCTTCCGCCTGCTGCGGCGTCGCCGTCAGGCCCGTGCCGATGGCCCAAACCGGCTCGTAAGCGATGACGCATTGCTTGATTTGGGCTTCCGTAAGCCCCGCAAGCGACCCTTCAAACTGCTTGCGGATCACCGCCGCCGTCTGATTCGCCTGCCGTTCGGCCAGTAATTCGCCGACGCATACAATCGGCCGAATGCCCGCCGCCAAAGCCGCCAGCGTCTTTTTATTCACCTGGGCGTCGGTTTCCCCCATCAGCGCGCGGCGCTCGCTGTGTCCCAAAATCACATAAGTGCATCCCAAATCGACGAGCATCGGGGCGCAAATTTCTCCCGTGAAAGCGCCGGGCGCTTCGGGATACAGGTTCTGGGTCCCCCACTTTACCTTGCTTCCCTGGAGCACTTCGCGGACGGCATCGACGTACAGCGCCGGCGGAAACACCGCGGCTTCGTAATGCGTCGCGCCGCCGACTCCCTCGGCCACGCCCTTGGCCAGGGCGACCGATTCGGCTCGCGTGAGGTTCATCTTCCAGTTGCCGGCGATCAGCGGAATGCGCATCGGTGGGTTCTCGCTACCAGGTTCAAATGTTCCGGGATGTGATTCTTCGACAAGGCGGTCGGCGACCGTCTCGGGGGCGAGCGAAACGACCAGCATACCGCGATCGTTCGCGGGTCGCCACCGCCGTTCTAAGGCGTTGCGGAGATGGATTTCATAAGTTCCGTCATCGGCCGTTGATCGATTTGCAAGATTCCGCTCCGGGGAAAATCCAAATCGATCGAAATCCAGAGCACCGTCGCGATCAGAATCGCCAACGTGTTGGTCATGATGAAATGTCGCCGACCGCGCAACCCATTGCCGTAGCCGACGGCCGCAATGGCGACAAAAGCGATTACGCACAGAACCACGACCACGGGCACGGGCAAATGTCGGCGCATCAGAGTCGTACGGGTCGTGTGTAGATCGATGACTTCGTTGAGCGGCGGCAAGATCGTGGGGTCGACGCGCGGCAACTTGCGCACGCCGGCAACCGCCGTTCGCCAAAGTTGCGGGTGAAGCGACTCCGACACGGTTCGCGCGGCGACCCCTTCGTCCGCCTCGACCGCGTCGAACAACTGCGTCCTCGATACGGCGTAATCTCGCAAAAGTTTGCGATACTCGCTTCGGTCCGGCTCATCCATCAAGTCCGCCCGCAAATAGGCCGTGCCGATGGCGTTCGCTTCCTGCACGATGACGTCCTGGCGTTCGATAAATCGAGCCGCGGCGGCGGCGAAACTGAAGCCGAGCAGCAGCGCTAAGAGTCCGAGGATCGCGCCTTGAATGGTGCCGACCTGACTCGAATCTTCCGACACCTCCCGAACCATACGCCTGCCGGCCCGATAGCCGAGTTCCGCCGAGGCCAGCATACCGCCGAAAACGATGCCGGCCGTCGACACGCCGATGACGAGGACCGATGCCGAAATCATAGTGGTTAGCCTACAGGTTCCGCCTTAGCGTAAGAACCAAGCACTTCCAGGCGAATCGTCTTCTTCGCCAACGCCTTGAACGCTTTCGCCACGCGCGCATCGGTTTCGTGGCCGTCCAGTTCGATGAAGAACATGTAGCCCCCCTCCGGTCGCGCGATCGGGAACGACTCAATCCAAGTAAGGTTGAGCTTGGCCCGTTTGAAAATGTTCATCGCGTCGGCGAGTGCGCCCGGTTTGTGCGGCACTTCGAACATGATCGACGTTTTGTCGTTCCCCGTGCGGGCCGCCGAATCTTCGCCGATGATGAAGAATCGCGTCACGTTCGAAGCGTTGTCTTCGATGTTTTCCGCGAGCACGTCGAGGCCGTAATGGGTGGCCGCTTGCACGCCGGCGATGGCCGCCACTTCCGGACGTTGGCGGGCCGTTTGTGCGGCGGTCACCGTGCTGGCCACTTCCACGAGCCGGGCCGAAGGCAAATGGCGCGCGAGCCAATTGCGGCACTGCGACAAGGCCTGCGGCTTGCTGTGTACTTCCGTGATGCCCGAACGCGGGCCGCTGCCGAGCAGGCTATGGTGGATGCGCAGCGGCACCTCGCCGCAGATGCGCACGCGCAGCCGCGTGAACATGTCGAGCGTATCGGCGATCCGGCCGTCGGTGGAATTCTCGACCGGCACGACGCCGAAGTTCGATTGTCCGCCGTTCACTTCTTCGAACACCGCCGAAATGCTGCCGACCGGCACCGCCTCGACCGATTCGCCGAAGCCGTACAGCGTGGCCATGTGGCTATAGGTATATGCCGGTCCGAGAAATGCGACCGACACCTTGCGCTTCAGCGCGCGCCAGCCGGAAGCGAGCTCCCGGTAAATCGACGCCACGGCGGCATCCGCCAGCGGCCCTTCGTTCCACTGGGCGACCTTCGCGAGCAGGGCTTCCAAGGCGGGGCCGTCGACCGTGGCGGCGGCTTCCGTCGACTCGGAATCGTCGCCGGCCGATGTTCCCTGCCGATCGGCTTCCGCACCGAGGCGAGCGCGCTCGTTGAGAAGCCGCAGCAGCTCACGGTCGAGCCGTTCCGCCTCACGGCGCAGCGCCGCGGGGGAAAGCGACGCAGGCGTCTGCGGCGAAGCGGGCTTCGTGCGTTTGCCTTCTGGTTCGGTGCCCATGCCTTGCCCAAGCTCGAATTGCGGCGCTGATCTTCGAGGAGAATCTCCCCAACGCCCTACGCGAACGCGACTTACGAAAAGCTTCCCTTGTAATGGCGGGCACTGCCGGCTGTCAAGTAGCAGGCGATACTAAGCC
>CAZWDN010000223.1:4895-8400 GCA_964633125.1 uncultured Pirellula sp.
GTCGGCACGCCCTTTGCTTTTACTAGGCCGCAGCGGTTTCGACCGCCAAAATCACAAGCCTATCCACAGACAATTCAGTCGCAGACAACTCAGTCGCCCCCAAAGAGAAGAGGAGCATCAGCATATGGCCAAGGGTGAAAAGATTATCGGTATCGATCTCGGTACCACGAATTCCGTCGTCGCGGTCATGGAAGGGAACGAACCGAAGGTCATCGCCAATGCCGACGGCAATCGGCTCACCCCCAGCGTCGTCGCCTTCACCGATAAGGGAGATATCCCGGTCGGCGAGCCGGCCCGCCGTCAGGCCGTTACCAATCCGCTCCGCACGATCTACTCGATCAAGCGCTTCATGGGTCGGCGCCACGGCGAAGTCGCCTCGGAAGAGAAGATCGTCCCGTACAAGGTCGTCGGCGGCGCCAACGACTACGTGAAGGTGCAAGTCGGCGAGAAGCAATACACTCCGCCGGAAATCTCGGCGATGGTGCTGCGCAAGCTCAAGGAAGCCGCCGAAGCGTACCTCGGCCATAAAGTGAACAAAGCGGTCATCACGGTGCCCGCCTACTTCAACGACGCTCAACGCCAGGCGACGAAAGACGCCGGCCAGATCGCCGGCCTGGAAGTGGCTCGTATCATCAACGAGCCCACGGCCGCGGCCATGGCGTACGGCCTGGAAAAGAAGAAGAACGAGAAGATCGTCGTCTTCGATCTCGGCGGCGGTACGTTCGACGTGAGCGTGCTCGACGTTTCCGAAGACGAAGGCCATTCGACGTTCGAGGTCGTGAGCACCAACGGCGACACGCACCTCGGCGGCGACGACTTCGATCAAGTGCTCATCAACTATGTCGCCGACGAATTCAAGCGCGAGCAAGGGATCGATCTCCGTAAAGATCCGATGGCCCTGCAGCGCCTGCAGGAAGCCTGCGAAAAGGCCAAGAAGGAACTCAGCTCGCAAAGCAACGTCGACATCAATCTGCCGTTTATCACGGCCGATGCGTCGGGCCCGAAGCACTTGCAGTTGAGCATCACGCGCAGCAAGTTCGAGCAACTCGTCGACGGCCTGATCGAGCGCTGCCGGATTCCGGTCGAGAAGGCGTTGAAAGACGCCAAGATGTCCCCGTCGGATATCGACGAAGTCGTCTTGGTCGGCGGCTCGACGCGCATTCCGAAGGTACAAGAGCTCGTCAAGAAGATGTTCGGCAAGGAGCCGCACAAGGGCGTGAACCCGGATGAAGTGGTTGCCATCGGCGCGGCCATTCAAGGGGGCGTGCTCGCCGGCGAAGTCTCCGACGTGCTGCTGCTGGACGTGACGCCGCTCTCGCTGGGCATCGAAACCCTGGGCGGCATCATGACGAAGCTCGTCGAACGCAACACCACGATTCCGACGGAAAAGAAGCAGACGTTCAGCACGGCCGACGACAACCAAACGGCCGTGACGATCAAGGTCTTTCAAGGCGAACGCGAAATGGCGAACGACAATCGCTTGCTCGGTACGTTCAACCTGGAAGGCATCGCTCCCGCTCCGCGCGGCATGCCGCAAATTGAAGTGAAGTTCGATATCGACGCCAACGGCATCCTCAACGTGTCGGCCAAGGACCTCGGCACGCAGAAGGAGCACAAGATCACGATCGCTCAATCGTCCGGCCTGAACGAAGCCGAAATCGAACGGATGAAGAAAGACGCCGAATCGCACGCCGCGGAAGACAAGAAGAAACGGGAGCTTGCCGAGGCGCGCAACCAGGCCGATTCGATGTGCTTCCAAATGGAAAAGCTCATGAAGGAGCACGCCGATAAGCTGAAGGATTCCGACAAGCAACCGCTCGAGGCCGCCATTGCCAAGGCCCGGGAAGCTGCGAAGGGAGACAACGTCGACGCGATCAAGAACGCCATCACCGAGCTCGAGCACGCCTCGAACGCGATGAACAAGGTGCTCTATGAAGCGGGCAACGCCGGAGCCGCAGGCGCCCAACCGGGGGCCGGCGACGCCGGAGCCTCCGGCAAGCAAGGGGGCGACGACGACGTGATCGATGCCGAGTTTGAAGTGAAGAAGTAATTCGACCTCGACACAGTCGCATCAAGACTGTGAGGTCGAGTGATAGATGATAACCCGGGTGACTTCGGGTCCGCCGTTACACGGGGAGTGAGGGTTCGACTGGGACCTTCGCTCCCCGTTTTTTTGTCTGCTATAGAGTGTAGAGTTTGAAACACTACCCGCCGGCTAACGTCGGCGGCTCGCCTGTACTCGCCACCCATCACCCACCATTGATACCAACATGGCCTTTCGCTTCGATAAACTCACGATCAAAGCCCAAGAAGCGGTGCAGCGCGCCCAAGAGCTGGCGGCCGATCGGGGCAATCCGCAGATCGACGCCGTGCACTTGCTCGCCGCGCTCGCGCAGGAGACCGACGGCATCTTTTGGCCCATTGTTGAAAAGATCGGGGCCAACCGTCGGCAATTGGAATCGGTCGTCGAAGGGGAGCTCAAGCACCTGCCGAAGGTGAGCGGCGGCGCGCAGCCGCAGGGCTCGCAGGGTTTCATGGCGGTGCTCGACGCGGCGCAGCGCGAAGCCGAAACGATGAAAGACGAGTTCGTTTCTGTCGAGCACCTGTTCTTGGCGCTGGCCAAGGTCGATTCCAAAGCCAAGCAACTGCTGAAGCTCAACGCGATCACCGAGCAAGAAATCCTTAAGGCCCTGCAAACGGTCCGCGGCAGCGCGCGCGTCGACGACCAGAATCCCGAGGCCAAGTTCCAAGCCTTGAAGAAATACGGCATCGACCTTGTCGAACGGGCTCAACAGGGGAAGCTCGATCCGGTGATCGGCCGCGACCAGGAGATTCGTCGCGTCATTCAGGTGCTCTCGCGGCGCACGAAGAACAATCCGGTACTGATCGGCGAACCGGGCGTCGGCAAAACGGCCATCGCCGAGGGGCTGGCCGTGCGCATCGTGAAAGGGGATGTGCCGGAGTCGTTGAAGAATCGCTCCGTCGTGGCGCTCGACATGGGCGCGCTCGTCGCTGGCGCAAAGTACCGGGGCGAATTCGAAGAGCGGCTCAAAGCCGTGCTCAAGGAAGTGCAATCGGCCGCGGGCAACGTCATCTTGTTTATCGACGAACTGCATACGGTCGTCGGCGCCGGCGCGGCCGAAGGGGCCAACGATGCCGCGAACCTGCTCAAACCGGCGCTCGCGCGCGGCGAACTACGCTGCATCGGCGCGACGACGCTCGACGAGTATCGCAAGTACATCGAGAAGGACCCCGCCCTGGAGCGGCGCTTCCAGCCGGTGATGGTCGGCGAACCGTCGGTCGAAGATACGATCGCGATTCTCCGCGGCATCAAAGGGAAATACGAAGCGCATCACAAAGGCGTGAAGATTAAAGACTCGGCGCTTGTCGCGGCGGCGCAGTTGGCGAATCGCTACATCACCGATCGCTTCCTGCCGGACAAAGCCATCGACCTGATGGACGAAGCCACGGCGCGGCTGGCGATGGAACTGCAAAGCGTGCCGAC
>CAZWDN010000224.1:0-8373 GCA_964633125.1 uncultured Pirellula sp.
GCACCAGCGCCTCGCGCCGCTGCGCCGCCAGCGTTCCCAAAGCGTCCCGATCCAAGCGCTCGATCGCCCCCGACGCGTCGACGCGCACGCCCCCCACGGCGCTACGAGCAAACCCCGTGCAGCCGTAGCTCTTCTGCGAATGATCAAAACCTTCTCGCAGCAAGAGGGAAGAGAAGACGACGGCGACAGTTAGTACGTACCAATTTCTTCGGTGCAAAACGTGAACGCGTAGGGCCACAGAAAGTCCTCACTAACGGGAGAGGGAATCAGCCTTGCCGAAACGCAGAGCGTACGTGAAGCCGGAGCCCCGTGAACGCCCGACGGTCGCCACACCAAACGCCGGCAATTCAGCATGATCCGCGCCGACGACGACTTGAAGTCCGATCAACCGGAGCTTGCAGCTTTCTAATTTCGCCAATAGTACAAATGGCCTATCCGCGCCGATGGGTTCCGCCGGGAAAAACACCGCGGACGCCTTACAGAAACGCAAGGCTTGCGGCGACCGTCGACTGCTAAAGCCAGCCGACCTTGCGGAACCAGCGATAGAGAAAGCCGCAGATGCTGAACATCACAACGACCGTGACCGGGTAGCCGTAGGCCCATTCGGTTTCCGGCATGAATTTAAAATTCATCCCGTAAAGGCCGGCGATCATAGTCGGCACGGCGATGATGGCGGCCCAAGCCGCTAGGCGTTTTGTATCATCGTTTTGCGCGACGGAGATCAGCGCCAGATTCGCTTCCAGCGCGATATGCGAAAGGTGCTGTAAGTTGTCGATCAGTTCGGCGATGCGAACGACGTGGTCGTGCACGTCTTGAAAATACGGACGAGTGTCGGCCGGGATGAGATGCGACGTGATGCGGGAAAGTCGCGAGGACACGTCGATCAACGGCGTCACGGCTTGTTTCAACGACAGCAAGTCGCGTCGCAAGTGATAGAGCCGCGCCGTGATGCTGCGCACGAACGTCCCACTGAAAATTTGCTCTTCGAGTTCGTCCAACTCCGTTTGCAGCGCATCGAGGATGGGAAAATACTGATCGACGATGAAATCAATCAGCGCGTGTAGTACGAACCCTTCGCCTTTCGCCAAAAGCTGCGGCGAGGCCTCGCATCGGGCGCGCAATCCGACGTGCGATTTCAACGACCCATGCCGCACGGTGACGACGTAGCGCGGCCCGAGAAACACGTGCGTCTCGCCGAACTCGATGCGATGGTCGCCCCCTTCACACAAGCGCGCGGTTCGGAGGACGACGAACATGGAGTCGTCGTACACCTCCAATTTCGGACGCTGATGCGCTTGATGCGCGTCTTCGATCGCCAAATCGTGCAACCCGAACGCTTCTTGAATATGCGCGAGAAGCGGTTCGGAGGGTTCGTAGAGCCCGACCCAAATAAAGCGATCGGAATAGCGCCAGGCATCACCGAGATCGGCGACCGGAACAACCGCCACGCGCACGCCGTTGCAATAAGCGGCGGAGTTGATAATGCTGCTGCGCGGCGTCGGCGATGAGTGTTCGGAGCCTTCTGGAGGCAAAGCGCGCTCCTATGCGGCGGAATTCGATCAACGTCTCAAAGACTCCCGGCAGCCCGCTTCCCAGTGCGGGCGACGGGCAAACCGACGACGGCCGAAGCCGACGACTACCGAAGTCTAATCACGGCGTAAGTTTCCGGCAACAAAGCGCACGGCAACGACCGGCGAAACTCCGGCCCTACGCGCTGCTTTCCGCAAGCGATTGCAATCGTTCGTGCTCTTGGAACACGCGCAGCAGGGATAATACGGAACTTCGTATCGATTGAACGCCGCCGAATGCCGCGTTGCGCAAGGAGGCCAACGATTCGTGAAATAGGTCGGGATCCAGGCTGGACTGAGAGTTGAAGTCCAGCAGGCCCATGTCCCAACGTTCGAACACTCGTTCTTGAACGGGATAATGCGCTAGTCGCACGATCCCGTCGTGTCGAAGGTCGACCCGAATCTTTTCAAAGAGCTTTTTTACCTCGACATTTTCTCCTTCGAGCACTTGGAGAAAATGGCCGGAGTTGTAAAGCAAAAGTCCCGTGACCCGCCGCTTTTGATTGGCAACACGCGCAACGGAACAAAGAGCCTGCAACTTGGCCTCGAAATTCTTCATGCGAACGAACCAGGGGGCCACGTTACTCAAGTAGATCAAATGCGAGAGAGTCATGTCGAAAACGCGTGCCTTGCGAGTGGTCGGATGGGTCGGGTAAGCGGCTTCCGTGACGCCGAAAATCCCCGGTCAATCATGACACACTTGTGCGACAATGTGCGCCGCACGCGCCTAAAGAACACACGTATGCCGTGTTGCGCCCGGCACGACCATTGCGGCGTATCGGCACGCCGCCGGACGATCAACCGAAACAATCGCGCGAACGACGCCGGAGTTCGCAAGAGCGCGGTCCGTCGCACCGGCGCCATTTCGTTTCACATCGCAAAGTAGGCCCGGGGGGATTCGAACCCACGACCAAGGGATTATGAGTCCCCTGCTCTAACCGCTGAGCTACGGGCCCTGATTAGCGACGCGTTTCCATGACAATTCGCATCTGATCGCGTCGCCCGAGCTCCTATGGTAAGGCGAATGCCTAAAGCTCGGAAGGGGCCGCGAAAAATGCCTGATCCGCCGGGTAACGGCGTGAACTATTCGACGGTGACGCTCTTCGCCAGATTGCGAGGCTTGTCCACGTCGCAACCGCGCTGCAGGGCTATGTAATACGCCAAGAGTTGCGTCGGAACGGCCGTCACGATCGGTTGCAGGAAATCGACGACCGTCGGAATCTCAATGATGTCGTCGGCCAGGGCGCCGACGGCTTGCGCGCCTTCCGAGCACGTGACGGCGATCACCGGACCGCCGCGAGCCTTGATCTCTTCCATGTTGGAAATGACTTTATCGAACACGGCGCCTTGCGGCACGATAAAGACGCTCGGAGTCTCGGCATCGACGAGCGCAATCGGTCCGTGTTTCATTTCCGCGGCCGGGTAGCCTTCCGCATGGATGTAGCTGATTTCCTTGAGCTTGAGCGCCCCTTCGAGCGCGGCCGGGAAATTAAACTGCCGACCAAGGTAGAGAAACGTCCCGCAATGGGCGTATTTTTCCGCGATGCGTCGCACGACGGCGTCGCACTCGAGTGCCGTGTTCACCTGCTCGGGCAACGCTTGAAGCTGTTCGATAATCTTCGCGCCTTGTACGGGACTTAAGTGACGCATGCGGCCGAGATAGAGGGCCAACATCGTCAACGCGGCGCATTGCGAGGTGAACGCCTTGGTGGATGCGACGCCGATTTCCGGCCCGGCGTGCAGATAGATTCCGCCGTGAGCCTCTTTTGCAATGGAACTGCCGACGACGTTGGAAATCGCCAGCGTCATGTGGCCCATGCGTTTCATTTCGCGCATGGCGGCCAACGTGTCGGCCGTCTCGCCGGACTGGGTAATCGCGAAGACGAGCGTGCCGTCGTCAAGCGGCGGATTGCGGTATCGCAGTTCGCTGGCGTATTCCACTTCGACGGGGATTCGCGCCAACTCCTCGATGAGGTACTCCCCGACGAGTCCGGCGTGCCAACTGGTGCCGCAGCCGGTCAGCACGATGCGTCGGACGGAGCGGAGCTCTTTCGCGGTGAGGTTCAGGCCGCCGAAGTGGGCCGTCGCCTCATCCGGCTTGAGGCGGCCGCGCATCGTGTTGCGCAATGTGTCGGGCTGCTCAAAGATTTCCTTGAGCATGAAGTGCTCATAGCCGGCCTTATCGACCTCGGTTGCGTTCGTCGACAAGGTCTGCACATCGGCGGGCTTTTCTCCCAGATCGCGATGCAACACGCGCAGCGAATCGGCGGTAATCACCGCGATCTCGTGATCGTCGAGATAGACGATCTTGTCGGTGCCGCCGACCAGCGGCGACGCGTCACTCGCCAGAAAGTGCTCGCCGTCGCCGACGCCGACGACCAGCGGACTGCCGAGTTTCGCGGCGATGATCACCTCGGGAAAGTCGCGAAACACGACTGCCAAGCCGTAGGTACCGTGCAACTTCTGCAAGGCCGCGCGAACTGCGCGAACGAGCGGTTCGTAACTTTGAGCGGCAATCAACTTCGGCGTGAGGTCGGGCTGATCGGCAAGCTCCTGCTCCCAATAGCCGGCGATGAGATGCGCAACAACCTCCGTGTCGGTCGCCGAACGAAAGCAATAGCCTGCGGCTTCCAAGCGTTGTTTGAGCGGACGGAAGTTTTCAATGACACCGTTATGCACGACCGCCACGAGTCCGTCGCCGCCGATGTGCGGGTGGGAATTGACGTCGGTGGCCGGTCCGTGAGTGGCCCAACGCGTGTGGCCGACGCCGAGCTTGCCCGGCATCTCGGCGTGCGCCAGGTTCGTGACCAGTTTGTCGATGCGCCCGGCGGCCTTGGCAACGTGCATTCCGCCGGACGGATCGATCGTGACGACGCCGGAACTGTCGTAGCCGCGATACTCAAGACGTCGCAGTCCTTGAACGAGAAAATCAATGCAGTCAAACTTGCCGACGTATCCGACGATTCCGCACATGGTCGAACTCCGCGTCTACGAGACCTGTCTCGACGTGACTTTTCGCGACGAGGGGACGGAACTGTATCAAATCGTGGATTCCGCCCCCAGAGCGAACAGGGGCCATGCAAGATCGTACGCCGGAAGCGGTCGCTATGCGGAGAAAGACGGTAGTTTGCGGTATTACGGGCGATACAATCGTGGCAATCGCCTAGATTGCAACGCTTCTTTTTCGATGCCGGCACTTCCCGATCGACCGGGACACGGCACCGAACTCACAAATGGTCGAATCCGTCATCACCGAGAAATAAGCCGTCCATGACGCATCCAAGCCCCAGGCCCGACCGACGCGAGTTTCTGCTTTCCGGCGCGGCCGCGGCAGCGGCGATTTCCGGATTGCCTTCCGCCCCAGCGACGGCATCCGACGACGCCCCGCGGCACAATCTCGAATGCCTCGACGGCGATTCCGAAACGGGAACGTCGCGCGCCGTCGTGGTCGGCAATGTTCCATTGGCTCATACGGAGCAGGTGTTTGCGAGGATTGAGAATGAGAATTCCGATCGGGACGTCGTCGTCGCGAGCTTGGAGCAAGCGTTGGAATTGCGGCTCTCGGCGGCAGGGGCGACGCTCGACGATGCCGTGCGACTGCACTACTACATCGTGTCCAACGAGTGGGTGCCGATCATTCAAGAGCGTCTCGCCCGACGATTCTCCGGCCGCTATCAACCGGCGGTGACCTTTGTTACCGGGAAACTTGCGGAATCCGGCGCGGTCGTCGCCGCCGATTGTGTTGCCGTGCGGCGCGCCAAAGCCGCTGCGGGCGAAGTTGCTCGATTCGCCGGCGCGGCGGTGCTGCCGGCCGGCGATAAGCTCTATATCGCCGGCGATGCCAAGCCTGGCGACGTGCAGACGGCCACGCGCGCCACGCTGGAGAGTCTGGAAAAAACGCTCCGTTTCGCCGGGCTCGATTGGTCGCACGTCGTGCAACTCAAATCGTTTCTTGAGCCGATTGCGTCCGCCGATGATGCACGCAAGGCCATGCAAGAGTTCTTCGGCGATCGACCGCTACCCGTTCTCACATTCGTCGAGTGGCAATCCCCGTCGCTGCCGATTGAAATTGAAGTCGTCGCGACAGTACCGCCCGAGTTAGGAAACAAATCCGGGCGCGCCGTCGAGTATCTCACCCCTCCCGGCATGACGGCGTCGCCGGTATTCAGCCGTGTTGCACGCCTGCGCAGCCCCGCCGTCATCTATACGTCGGGCCTATACGGCGACGCGAAAGGAGACTCACCCGCTCGCGTTCGCGATGTACTCGAACAGGTTCGACAACTGGTCGACCGGGGCGGGGGAAACATGCGCCAGTTGGTGAAAGCGACGTATTACGTCGCAGACAACGAAGCGAGCGCCGACTTGGGCAAGATTCGCCCGGAATACTATGAGCCCGACTCGCCGCCGGCGGCCAGCAAAGCGTCATCGGAAGGCGTGGGCCGCGACGGTCACGCGCTGGTGATCGATATGATCGCGGCGGCGGGCTAGGTTCAAGCTCCGATTTAACGGAATCCGTAGAACACAAGGCAGCCGATGACGACGTCGGCCGCGAGGCGAACATATTGATCGAATTTTCCGCGAGGAATAACCGCAAAATCGCGCATTTCAGACCTGCCCTTTCGCAGACAATATGCCCAAACTGCTTCGATTGACTTAGTATCGAACCGGTCACGACGTGCAAAATGCCGTTAGCGGCTTGCTTTTAGCACATTCCGGAACTTCATTAAAGATCGGCCTGGAGTTTGTAAGGATATTATGAGGAATGAAGTCCTGCCCGAGAATTATTGCGGTGAACGGGCATCAGAAAAGCCGACCTCGGAAGTCGCTGCAACGGGCAGGGAAACAAGCAAGCGACGCGCCGAACTTCGCGCTCGACTCTTACGCGAGTTTATGGAGGATGCGCCGTTTCAGCCTGCCACGAACCTGTGGCGCGCCGTTGAACTGCCGGTACTGGCCGAAGCGATGCCGAAGTCCGGCCGAGGGCTCGACGTCGGCTGCGGCGACGGCATCCTTACGCGTATTCTGAGCGATCTCGCGGGCGCCTGCTGGCAGTTGGTCGGCGTCGATCCCGACGGCGCCGAGTGTCATTTGGCCCGCAATTCCGGGATGTTCACCGCCGTTCATGAGTCCGGAGCCGACCGCATTGCCGAACCGGACGATTCGTTCGACTTCGCCTTTGCCAATAGCGTGCTGGAACACATCCCCGACTTGCCGCCGTGCCTGGCCGAGGTCGGACGTTGCCTCAAGCCGGGCGGTCGTTTCTTCGCGACCGTCCCCTCGCCGGGGCTCCACCGTGCGATGGCCGGCCCCGGTTGGACGCGTCGGATCTCGCGCGCCGAGTATCTCGCCGAAGCCGATCGGCGGCTGCTGCACTTTCGCTATCCGTCGGTCGACGACTGGCGTCTGCTCCTCAACGATGCCGGCTTCGACCTCGAATCAGCCCGCGGATACCTCACCGTGCGCCAGGTTCGACGCTGGGAACGTTGGACTAATGCGACGGGGGGGCTGCTCTACCGGCTGAAAGGTTCGAAAAGCCGCCCCATTGAGATCCAGCGCAGCCTCGGGTTGCGCCGTGGATTGCCGAAGCCGCTTCGTATGCTCGGCGGACCGTTGGCATGGCTGGCCGGAAGCGGAGTCTTGGAGGAAGACTCGGCCGATCCCGACGAAACGGCCTGCCTCCTCGTCGTCGGGCGAAAGCGCCAACGCTAAGATTTGCCGCACAGCCGCCGGTAAAGCTGCTCCACGCGCGGAGCGATATGATCGCGCCATCCTAGCTCGGCGACCTCGCGAGCCCCGGCCGTCGCCAATTCGGACCGTTTCGCCGAGTCGCCGAGCAGCCGCACGATCCGTTCACCCCACGCCGCGGCATCCGCTGACTTCTCGAGCCGTGCCAGGCCGGTCGACGTTGGGTCGCCTAAAAAGTCCCCGACGGCCGTCTCCTCACCCACCGCGGCCAGCACCGGCGTCCCGAGCGTCAGCGCTTCCAGGACGACCGTGCTTTGCCCCTCGCGCGTCGACGGTTGCAGCAGCAATTCGGCCGCCGCAAGCTCGCGCAGTACCTGCTCCTGCTCCGGCAACTGCCCCAGAAAGCAAACGCTCTCCGTAACCTGACATGCATGCGCCTGTGCCTTCAACGCCGCCATTTCCGGTCCGTCGCCGACGACATGCAGGCGCGCCGAAGGCATGTGCCTCACAACTTCCGGCCAGGCCCGCAGCACCAAGTCGACGCGCTTGTAAGCCGGCAGTCGGCCGGCGACCACGACTCTCCCCGGCACGCGTTCCGACGGCATCGGCGCCGTCGGCGTCGGACGAAACCCGCGCGGAATCGTGCTGATCCGCGCCTCGGGCACGGCGAGCAATTGCCGGAGCCGGCGGGCCGTCGTCGGCGAGATGCAAAGGTGATGCGGCGCGATCCATGCGCACCAACGCTCCAACCATGCCCCCAAGATCCCCTTCGCGCCGAGGTAGCGCGTCCAATAGTCGCGTCCCCACACTTCGAGCCAGGTCAAGAGCCACGGCACGCGTCGCGCGCGGAGCAGGCGCACCAGCCAAAACGCCGGAACCGAAAAAAACGGGAACGCATGCACGTCCAGCAAGTCGAATGACTTCAGATCGTGCCGTCCGAGGCGCGTCAGCACGCCCCAGGCGAAGCGCAGCGGTTGTGCGATGCGCCGCTTGCCGTCGGCGCCGTACAGCGGCATGTTCGGCGCTACGGCGTGGTAATGCAGTCCGTCGCACACCATGTCCGGTGGACCTTCCCAGCAGTGCATGCCGAAGAAGTGGCACTCGTGACCGCGATCGCGCA
>CAZWDN010000225.1:0-8326 GCA_964633125.1 uncultured Pirellula sp.
AGGTCGAGACCGTCTACAATTTCCGCATCGCCGAAGGACACACCTACTTCGTCGGAAAGCCCGATTGGGATGCTGCACTCTGGGCGCATAATGCATGTGATTCAAGGGCCTTGGGACAATCTTTGATCGATGCCGGGAAAAAGGGGCGCAAAGGTTTGCAGGCCGCGCACGTTGTGCCAACCGGAGACTTTAGTAATCGAAGCCTTGAGGTTCGGAGCGCAATTAAGAATAAGAAAGCGCGATCAGCGATTGAATTCGCGGGGATCGAAATCAATTCTGCCAGCAATGGATTTTGGGCAAGAGCCGGCCATAAGGGCACCCATCGTGATAAATACTTTCTTGAGCTCGGAAGCATTTTGAGTAAGGCTCGGGCAAGCGGCAAGCAAGAAATCATTACTGCCTTAGAAAAGATTCGACAAAACGCAGAAGCAGGGGTTTACCGTGGCAAAAACTACAAACGATAAGTCGGCACTTTTTAAGCTTGAACACATTACTGACGATCCCAGATTCGAAGGCTTCGCGTTCGTGCGGGGACGTTCGTTGCGCGGATATGGAATTCTTGACGATGAATTCATGCCCAACAACATTCCAACCAAAGGACGTAAATGGACCGCGCCGAGGTTATCCGGAGTTTGGGTACCACAGCCCGTCGCTGGCCGCGTCCGAAAGGCAAATGATTATCCTTGCGTGAATATGTCCATTCCGGCATTTAGCCGGAGAGCAGTCGATGCGCTCCGCGATTATCTGGAGACCAACGGCGAACTGCTTCCGCTCGTGACCAAGGTAGGCGAATATTTTGCGTTTAACGTAACGAAAGTGGCAGATGTCTTGAATCATCAGCGATCGAAGATCGAGTGGTTGGGGGAGAGTCATGTCAGTGCATTGGAGATCGGGCGCTACGAGTGTATCGCCGATCGCTTGAAAGGACTCTCGATATTTCGATTAGTTGAAGAGTGCTCTTCAACGTTCGTCACACAATGTTTCGTTGATCGCGTCTTCGAGCACGGCCTGCAAGGGTTCCATTTTATTAAGGTGTGGCCGCTTCCCAGGGGAAAGAGTTGGCGTGACGAAGACCAACCTGTTCAGAGCTCTCAATCGACTCGTTCGGAATCTCGGGAGTCGCCATCGCCGATTGGCAACACAGTTGTTCTGCTGCTCGCGACCGACGGAGCTAGGCCTACGAAATTGGAGAGACAGAGAATTGATGACCTCATGAATGACTTGGATTCCACACTGTATGATCCAACAGCCAAAGACTCCGAGTTTTTGGGAAGCGTCCATGGTCACGAGCATACCGACGGAGCCTTTCGCGTGTTTCTCACATGTCCGAATGCTGACTTGCTGGTGCGTAGGTTGCGTCCGCTTCTTAGAAAACTCAATTGGCGCAATCAGACCACGCTTCTGAAGCGCTATGGTGAATTCGACGACCCTGATTGCCTCGAGAAGAAAGTGGTAATCTAGTCCCAAGCATCTGGCCGATCAGGCCGGAGCACGGCCATAAGCAGGTCGAACAATTGCAAGTCGGTGATCGTCTAGAGGCTCGTAGCGAGTTCGGTCCGGATGGACCGATCGGGTGGAAGCCTCGTGAAACCGCGCGTTTGCCGAGGCCCGCTTGGGCGGCCCGGTGAATTATCCGGCGGCGGCGTGCCGGAGTCTCCCGGAGCGGCTACAATCTGCCGCTTTCAACGTAAGAATACGTTGCGCCGACGCCGCGAGGCGACTGTGAAGGCTTTTCATGCTTCCCCAGCACCCGACTTCGAGAACGTTCGATGAGTAGCAACTTTCGACGGCCCCTGGTTCTGCTCGCCCTCGCGCTGGGCATGGCTTCGCAAGTCGCCGGCGGGTCCGAGCCGCCGCGGTTTCAAGAACTCTTCAACGGCAAAGACCTCACCGGTTGGGTCGACGTCAATACGTCGCCCGACACGTGGAGCGTGCGCGACGGGTTGCTCGTCTGCAAAGGGCAACCGATCGGCGTGATGCGGTCGGAGAAGCAATATGAGAACTTCCTGCTGCACATCGAATGGCGGCACATGGAACCCGGCGGCAACTCGGGCGTGTTTGCTTGGAGCGAAGGGAGCGTGCCCGAGGGCCGGCGTCTGCCGAAGGGCATGGAAATCCAAATGCTGGAACTCGATTGGGTGAAACTCCACAAGCAGAAAGACGGCACGGAACCGCCGATCGCCTACGTCCACGGCGAACTTTTCGGCGCCAACGGCCTCACCACGGTGCCCGACAATCCGCGCGGCAACCGCAGCCGGTCGATCGAGAATCGTTGCAAGGCGCGCGGCGAGTGGAACGAGTACGACGTCGTCTGCGTCGACGGCACGGTGAAGCTCGCCGTGAACGGCAAGTTCGTCAACGGCGTCAGCCGCGCGTCGGTGAAGAAGGGCTACTTGTGTCTCGAATCGGAAGGGGCGGAAATCCACTTCCGCACGATTCGTATTTTGGAACTTCCGCCCGGCATCACCACGCCCGAACAAACCGCGCCGGTGGTCAAGGAGTAGTTGACGGATGATCGCTCTCCTCACTTTCGCGAAGTGGTCGCCCCGAGTCGCCCGAGCGCTCGCGCTGCTCGCTTGTCTTGCTCCAGGAAAAATCATGGCCGAGAAGCCCCCCGCGGCGCCCGTGCGTACCGTCGTCGACGAATACTTCGGCGACAAAGTCTCCGACGCCTATCGCTACATGGAGGATTTCAAAAATCCCGAAGTGCAAGCTTGGGTGAAAGGGCAGGCCGAGTATGCCGAGAAAGCGCTGGGAGCCATTCCCGGGCGCGAGGCGCTCTTGAAGCGAATCGATGAACTCGACGCCGGCGCTCCGTATTCGATCTCCGGCGTCGCGCGCCACCCAAACGGCGATCTCTTTTATCTTAAGCAGCTCGCTACGGAAAACGTCGGCAAGATCTATGTTCGCGATGCGAGAAGCGGCGCCGAGCGGCTGTTGATCGATCCCGAAACGTTCCCCAAGCAAACGCCCCAGGATCATTTCACACTCGCTTTCTTCCGTGTCTCGCCCGACGGCAAGCAACTGCTGTACGCTTTCGCGGCTTCCGGTTCGGAGGAGACGACGATTCGCGTGTTCGACTTGGCGACTAACCAAGACCTGCCCGACACGATTGATCGGATCGAAGCCGAGTATGCCCTCCCCTGCTGGCTCCCCGACGGCAAATCGTTCCTGTATTGCCGCCGCCGCAAACTTCCGGCCGACGCGCCGGAGACCGAAGGTTACAAGTTCACGCAAGCGCTGCGCCACACGCTCGGCACTGATCCCGACGCCGATCCGATCTTGTTCGGCAGTCAAGCCTCGACCTCGCCGAAGCTGGGGGAAATGGATTTCCCGGCGGTGATCATCACGCAAAACTCGGAGTGGGTCGTCGGCCAAGTGAAGCACGGCGACGAAACCGACATCACGCTCTACGCGACGAAGCTCGCCTCGCTCGGGTCGGCCGATATCCAATGGACCAAGATCTGCGACCGCACCGACCTCGTGACCGACTTCGCCGTGCATGGCGACGACATTTATCTTCTTACGGCGTCGAATGCTCCGCGATTCAAGATCGTGCGGACGTCGTTGGCCGCGCCGACTTTCGAGTCGGCGGCGACGATCGTGGAGCCTGGCGAGCAGGTCGTCGATTCGCTCGCGGCCGCGGAAGACGCGCTCTACGTCAGCGTGCTGGCCGGCGTGCCGAGCAAGATCGTGCGCGTGCCGTATGTCGATGGTGCGCGGCCCGAGCCGATCGAATTGCCGGCCGAGGAGCCGTCGGCCGATATGGGCGCGGCCCGCACCGACATGCCCGGCATCTTCCTCCGCACGCGTTCCTGGATTCGCGACGGCCAACTCTATCGCTACGATCCGGCGGCGAAGCAATTGGTCAACACGCACCTCGTGCCGCCGGGGACGTATTCCGCGCCGGACGGGCTGACGGCGACGGAAGTCATGGTCGCGAGCCACGACGGCGTGAAGGTGCCGCTCTCGATCGTGCATCGCAGCGATCTGAAACTCGACGGCTCGAACCCGACGCTCATTTCCGGCTACGGCGCTTACGGCCACATCGCGCCGATGGGGTACGACCCGACGAACCTGGCCTGGCTCGAACGGGGCGGCGTTCTGGCGACGGCTCACGTGCGCGGCGGCGGGGCGTTCGGCAAGGAGTGGCATCACGCCGGACGGAAGACGACGAAGCCGAACACCTGGAAAGATTTCATCGCCTGTGCCGAGTATCTCGTGAAGCAAGGGTACACGTCGCCCGCGAAGTTGGCCGGCAAGGGAGGAAGCGCCGGCGGAATCTTGATCGGTCGGGCCATTACCGAGCGGCCCGACCTGTTTGCGGCTGCGAATATCGCCGTCGGCTGTACCGACATGCTCCGCTTTGAAACCACGATGAACGGGCCGCCGAATATTCCGGAGTTCGGCACCGTGACGATCGAAGAGGAATACCGCGGATTGAGGGCGATGAGTACGATCCATCAGATTCGCCCGGGCGAGAAGTATCCGGCCGTGATTCTGACGCACGGCATCAACGACCCGCGCGTCGAACCGTGGGAATCGGCGAAAGCGACCGCGGCGTTCCAAGCGGCCACGGGGAGCGGCCGCCCGGTGCTCTTCCGCGTCGACTACCACTCCGGCCACGGCATCGGCTCCACGCGCCGCCAACGCCACGAAGAGAAGGCGGACATCTGGTCGTTCTTCCTGTGGCAGTTCGGCGATCCGGCGTTTCAAGTGAAGAACGCAGGCGTCCGAAAACCGACGTAAGTCCCGGTTCGTAGGCGCGGGTGAGCGTGCAGGCCCAAACACGTCGGCCTTACAGCTCGACGCTCGCCTCGGAACATTCGCTCCGTTAAGCGAGCTTCCACGGAGCGCGGTATTCCTTCGTCAGCCACTTCGCCGCTTCCGCGTCGCCGACGATCGTTTCCGTCTTCGGGTCCCACGCGATCTTCTTCCCCGTGCGCACGGCGATGTTGCCCAGATGGCAGACCGTGGCCGAGCGATGGCCGATCTCGATGTCGGCCGCCGGCTTGGCCCGCGATTTCACGCAAGCGAAGAAGTTGTCGACGTGAGCCTGATTGGCTTGCGCGTTGACGATCTTGGGAATCTCAACGCCGCTGAGTAGCTCCGGCGTGCTCGCCTTGATGCCGCCGCGGTAGACGAACAAGCTTCCTTTGTCGCCGATGAATTCCGTGCCTTGGTCGGTGCTCTTCGTGTCCGGCTTTTGCCGACAGGTCATCACCACGCCGTTTGCGTACGTGTACTTAATGTCGGTCGTGTCGGGCGTTTCGTACCAGCCGTCGGGATTGAACACGGCCGTTCCTTCGACGCTCACCGGGCCGCTTTCGTCCATGCCGAGGCCCCATTGCGCGATGTCGAGATGGTGCGCGCCGAAGTTGGTCTGCTGGCCGCCGCTATAGTCCCAATAAAAGCGGAAGAGATAGTGGACGTGGTTCTTGTTGTACGGCCGATACGGCGCGGGGCCGAGCCAGCGGTTGTAGTCGAACCCTTCGGGCGGAGCGCTGTCGGGCACCGGCTTGCCGGCCCGAGCGATCCAGTTGGGGCCGGGGAGCGTGACGTTGATGGCGCTCACCTTGCCGACGATTCCCTTTTGCACCAAGTCGACGGCCAGCTTGAATTCGACGCCGCTCCGTTGCATGGTGCCGGTCTGCACGACGCGCCCGTGTTTGCGGGCCGCGTCGATCATCGGCCGCCCTTCGTTGACGACGAGCGTGAGCGGCTTTTCGCAGTAGACGTCTTTGCCGGCCTGGCAGGCTTCGATCGTCATCAGGGCGTGCCATTGGTCGGGCACCGTGACGACGACGGCGTCGATGTCTTTCGCATCGAGCAGACGGCGATAGTCGTCGGTGGCCGTGGCCGTGAGGTTTGCTTGCGATTGCAGGAAGGCGCCGGCCTCGGCGAGGTATGCGGCGTCGAGATCGCACAACGCGACGATGTTGTGCAGGAAGTACTTCATGTTGTTCTTCGGCCCGCCCTGATTGCCGACGCCGATCATGCCGACGCGGACGCGTTCGCTCGGCGGCTCGGCTCCGAAGATCGCGCGGTGGCTGCGTGCGGAGAGCCCGAGCAGCGCGCCGCCGAAGGCGGTTTCTTGCAAGAACGAACGTCGCGATTGTTTCGACTTCACGGCACGAACTCCCGAAAGGTCGCCGAAGCGGCGGATGGATGGGAACGAGCGGAGCATGCCGTCGATTATTTCACCCGGCAGGAGCGGCGTCCACCGGTTTGCATCGGGGAGAAAGAGGAGTCGGCATCGCCGAACTCCGTTCCAACCGCGAAAACCAACGCCAAAATCCTACGCCTTCCTACATCCGTGACGATGTACTCATGCGGTCATGCGGTTCGCTTACTCCGGCAGCGGCTTCCCCTTCGTCTCCGGGGCAAACGGCAGCACGGCCAAGCCCATGAGGAAGATCGCGCACATCGTGACGCCGGCGTAGCGCATCGGCTCTTTTTGGTCGTGAAATACGCTGCTCGTCAGCACGCCGAAGATCGCCGGCCCCGCCGCGGCGACGAACCGCCCGACGTTGTAGCAGAACGAAGTACCGGTGCTGCGGAGCCGTGTCGGGAACAGTTCGGGGAAGTAAATCGCCAAGCAGCCGAAGATCGACAACAAGCAAACGCCCATCAGCGGGATGAGCCAGAACACGTCCGATCGGCTATCGAAGAACCAGAACACGGCCGCGGTGCTGAGCATGCCCAGCGTAAAAGCGATGGCAAAGGCCTTGCGTCGGCCTAGGCGTTGGGCGACCAAACCGGAAAGCACCATGCCGAAGAACGCGCCGACGTTCAACATCAGCGACGTATAGCCGGACCACTTTTTCACGTTGCCGGGAATCTCGGCTTCCGGCATTCCTTCCGCCGCGAACGATTGCGTAAAGACCGATTGCTGCAATTGCACGCTAAAGAAGCCGATGCCCCAGAGTCCGACGACCCCCGCGAAGCCGATCGCCAAACCGATCAAAGCGTTCTTGCGCAGCACGGGATTACCGAACATTTCCGCGTACGATCCTCGCTTTTGATGCTTCGTTCCAACGGCTTCCCAACGTTCCGGCTCTTTAAGTTTCCGGCGAATGAGAATGGCCAACAGCGCGGGAAGCGTGCCGATGCCGAACGCGATGCGCCAAACGGTGACCGGCGTTCCGCCCGGCAGCGTCAAGTCGTTTAAGCTGCCCGCGCTCTGCAAGTGTCCGAGCACGATATAGATCAACGCCGCGGTGCAGTTGCCGATCGCCGACAACGCTTGTAGCCACGAGAGCGCGTAGGGTCGCGCCCGATCAGGCATCACTTCGGCGACCAGCGCCACGCCCACGGCAAACTCGCCGCCGACGCCGAGGCCGGTGAAAAAGCGGTAGGCCAAGAAATCGTAGTAGCCTTGCGAAAACACCGAGAGGCCGGTGAAGATCGAGTAAAGCAGAATCGTGGCGAGCATCGTCTTCACGCGCCCAACGCGGTCGCCCATGATGCCGAAGCCGAGACCTCCCATGGCCCAGCCGATCAAGAAGATCGACGTCGCATAGCCGCCGTACTCCGGCACGACCTTCTTCATGAAGTCGATCTTCGACATGCCGTCGGGAATCGGCAGCAGGTCGGCCACGGCTTCGTTGCGCGCCAGCACGAAGAGCTGTTGATCCATCGTGTCGAACAGCCAGCCGAGGGCGGCCACGGTGAAGACGAACCAGTGGTAGCGGTTCAGTTCTTTGTACCAGGGGCCGACGACGCCGGCGGAAGGTGCGCTGCTCATGGAGATGCGATCTTGGTCTAGGGAAAAGGCGGACAAGCGAGGTGGTACCACGGCCGAATCAGGCCTTGAAAAAGAGTCCCGATAAGAACACGTGTGTCGGCGCGAGTCAAGGGTTTAGATTCTCTAAAATCACGCCGAACAGCGGAGAAATCACGTCCGGCGCGGCGCACTCCTCCATGTCCTTGCAATCGAAAAAGCTTTCCGTGTCGTCGAACGATGCCCCGGTTATCTGAGGCCGTTGGTGCGAATTGCATGGTCGTAACGCAGCGATTCGCCGGATTGCCTTCGCGCTTACATGTGGTGCTCATTCTTATCGTGCTTGGCGAACCACGCGAGCACGCGTTCGAGCACGTCGGCCTGATGCTTTACTTGCCACATCCCGTGGCGTTCGTCTTGGTAAACCACGAGTTCCGTCTCGCAGCCCGATTCTTTCAAACCGCGATAGAACATCTGTCCCATTGCCAAGGGGCAGCGCCGATCGTGGTCGCTATGCAGCATCAAGGTCGGCGTCTTTACCTTGTGGACGTCCGTCGTCGGGCTGCGCTCGCGCATCAGCGCGCCGACGTCGATCTTCTTCCC
>CAZWDN010000226.1:0-8318 GCA_964633125.1 uncultured Pirellula sp.
CGAATCACGCACGGCAGGCCGATCTCTTGCACCACCTGTTGGGCTTCTTCAAACGTATGCACGGTCTTGCCGCGGCACACATCGAGCCCGATCTTGTGCATCGCTTGTTTGAAGAGTTCGCGCTCTTCCGCCTTAGCAATTACGTCCGGCCGAGCGCCGATCATTTCGACACCGTACTTTTCCAAAATGCCCCGCTTCGCCAATGCCATCGCGAGGTTCAAACCGGTCTGGCCGCCGAGGGTCGGCAGCAGCGCATCGGGCCGCTCGCGCGCGATCACCTTCTCGACGATCTCGACCGTGAGCGGTTCGATATACGTGCGATCGGCGGTCGCGGGATCGGTCATGATCGTGGCCGGGTTGGAGTTGACCAACACAACCTCGTACCCCTCTTCGCGCAGCGCCTTACAGGCCTGCGTGCCCGAGTAATCAAACTCGCAAGCTTGACCGATGATGATGGGCCCGGAACCGATGAGCAGAATCTTGTGCAGATCGTCACGACGTGGCACGGCGGAAAACCTCGCGAACTGGGGCAAGCGGAGAAAGCAAACACGGCGCAAACCGTCGCCCCGCCGAGAACGAAGGCTGCTCTAGCGGCGGTCGGCTTACGTGTAAAATCCCACCAAGTTACCACGATGGGCGAGCACCTCACAAGTACCCGGCGAAGCATGCTCCAAGTATCTGCAAATCCGGCAGTTGCGTGCGCCTTGATTCGGATTTGCACGCGAAAACTCCGCCGTTACAACGAAGCGGACGGTCGCCGCGCCATAGACCAACGGAAACGCGCAGGGCGATTTTGTTTCGTCGCCGCCTCGAACACCGAAGGATTCTCACCATGACCGCCCCGCAAAACGGCGCCGCCGTCAAGCCTGCTCAGTACGCGATTTTTGAAATGGCCTGCGGTTATTGGGTCTCACAATCGCTCTACGTCGCGGCGAAGCTCGGCATCGCCGACCTCGTGGTCGACGGACCGAAGACCGCCGAGGAACTTGCCGCGGCGACGAAGATGCACGGGCCGTCGCTCTATCGCTTGCTTCGTGCGTTGGCGAGCAAGGGCGTGTTTGCGGAAGATGCCGAGCGCCGCTTCGGGCTCACGCCCGCCGCCGAGTGCTTGCTCAATCGTCCCGGCTCGCAACGCGCGATGGTGTTGATGATGGGAGAGGAGCACTATCGGGCTTACGGTGAATTGCTGTACAGCATCGAGTCGGGCAAGCCGAGCTTTGCGCATGTGTTCGGCGCGCCGATCTTCGAGTACCTCGCGAAACATCCGGCGCAAGCCGCGCTGTTCGACGAAGCAATGACCGGCATCCACGGCGCAGAAACGGCGGCAATGATCGACGCCTACGACTTCGCCCAGTTCGGGACCGTGGTCGATATCGGCGGCGGCAACGGCACCGTGATTCGCACCGTGCTCGAGAAGAACCCCGGCGTGCAGGGCATACTCTACGACATGCCGCACGTCGTCGAGCGGGCACGGCCGGCGCTGGAGGCATCGAGCATCAGTACTCGGCTCAAACTCGTCGGCGGCAGTTTTTTCGAGAGCGCGCCGCCCGGCGGCGACGCCTACATGATGCGGCACATCATCCACGACTGGTACGATCCGGAATCGCTCATGATTCTAAGGAACTGCTCCGCCGTAATGCGGCCCGACGCAAAACTGCTGGTCATCGACGCGGTGATCGAACCGGGGAACGGCCCGCAGTTTCCAAAGTTCCTCGATATCACGATGCTCACGATGCCCGGCGGCAAAGAACGAACGGAAGCGGAGTTTCGCGACCTATTTTCCGCCGCGGGATTCGAACTCACGCGCGTGGTGAAGACGAGTTCGCCGGTAAGTATCGTGGAAGGACGAAAGCGGTAAAGACCGAGCTATCGTACGAAGCCGCCGCGTCCACGCGGCGCGTCCCCTCGTGAACGACGGGCTAAGTCTGAAGTCGCAAGATGCTAGGGCAATGGCGTTCCCTCGATTCCGTTCGTTTTGAGGAACGACACGATCCGCCCCATCGCTTCGTCGAAGAGTTCCTTCGTGCGCATCATGTAGCTGTGGCTGCCGCGGGCATGCGCGACAAATTCGATTTTGTTGCCTGCGGCGCGCATTGCTTGGTCGAAAGCTTTTGCTCCGGCAAACGGCGTCGTCGTATCACGCATGCCGTGCAGGATGATCGTCGGCGGCAGACCGGCGCGAACATGATGCAAGGGAGAAAGCTCTTGCCAATGCTTGCCGAGCAGTTCGTGGCCGTAGCCGTCGGCGGAAGTGTCGATCACCGGCGAGCAAAGCACTAGCGCGTTCGGCACGCATGAGACGCTTTCGTCGTCGGACTCGTCCTCAATGTCGGGAAACATCGCCGCGGACGCGGCGAGATGTCCGCCGGCCGAGCGACCTCCGGCGACGACCTTGTTCGGATCGATGCCGAGTTCCTGCGCATGACTGCGCACGTAACGCACGGCCGACTTCGCATCTTTCACGGAATCGAACGCGGTCGTCCCTTCATCCGGCTTGTGTAATCGATAGCGAATGTTCGCGACGACCCAACCGCGCGCGGCGAAGGCCTCGCCGACGCAGTTCATAATGGTCGGCGTCCCGGCCACCCAACCGCCGCCATGAATGGCTACGAAACAGGGTCGACGATCGGACGGTTTGTGCCCGACCGGCTCGAAGAGGTACATCGCCAATTCACGTTCGCCGACCTTCTTATAGATGACGCTCCGCGTCGGCAGGGCGATCTTCGAACGTGCTAACGCATAGTCGGGCTTCTTCGCGGGAGCGGCCGGCAAAGCGGCGCTGGGAGCGTCGGCGGCACCTAAGGGATAAGCCGGGACGAGAATCGCAAAGGCGGTGAACCAGCACCAAGCGATGGAACGCATCACGGTCATAAGTTTTACTCATTCTCGATTGCGACAAGGAGGCGAATCACCAGGCTAGTCCACCCGCGTCTGCGGCACAAAGAATATCCAATCGCGCCGCCGCATCGAGATCTTATGCCTGCGGCGAAGGCAAACCGCGTTTGCACATCGCCTCGGTTTCCTCCGTCAAGATATAGAGCGCCATACGCGTTTCCCACACCAGCAATGAGGAACCGATTACAAGACCGCCGACTCCCATGATGCCGGAAAACAACGCGATCGACAGGCAAAGCCGATGCGCGAAATCACTCCCCACCACAACGAACACGGCGCCCAAAAGCGAGATGAGGCTCGCGGCGCCGAACGACCCGACCGACACATAGAATGCCGTGAGCGCTCGCACCAAAATCAGCGCCCTTCGTTCCGCGTACGTCAATTGCCGGCGATGCATGAGAGTTTCCGAAGTCTCGGCATCGCCTGACGCTTGAACGAGAGCCGACAAGGTCCGCGCCCGATCGATGGCCCTCGCGAACCGGTTGCCCGTGCCGAGCGTCATGATCGACGACGCATTCGTCAGCATCGCGGGCGCGGCGATGAACGTCAAAAGCCCCAGCGGGCTAAACGACAGTGGGTCCATGAAATCCCTTTCGCATGCGAACGTTTGCAGCAGTGCCTTGGTACGGCAGCGGCAGCCAGGAGTATCGTAGTAGTAATCGCGGCGCGGCGACCCGTGGTGGAATCGACCGTGCGAGATCATCCAACAAACCAGCGCAATCGGGCAAGATGTGACGCCGCGAAAGTACGCGTGTTACTCGAAACCAAGCGAAAAGCGGCGGCGGCGCAATCGTTACCCTCCGCACGGCTCCACCTCGCGCAGCCAATCGGCGTTCGGCGGCGGCAAAACGCCCGATTTCCAGGCATCGCCGCCGATTGACGCCCCGCCGTAAGCCATTTAGAGTTAAACTGTTTGTGCATTTCTCTGCGAGAATTCTCGCATTCCTCTTCTCTTCCGACGGACCCGGCGTGACCCACAAGGCTTGGAGCGGTGTTTTTGAGCAGGCGACCGACAAGCGGGTCGAGAAGTTCACCGAAAGCGTGAGCTTCGACCACCGGTTGTACGCCCAAGACATCCGCTGCTCCGTCGCCCATGCCCAGATGCTGGCCCAATCCGGCCTGATCTCCGCCGACGAATGCCGTCAGATTGAGCAAGGCCTGGAAGAGATTCGCCAAGAGATTGAGCAGGGGAAATTTCCATTCCGCACGGAATTGGAAGACATCCATATGCACATCGAGCGGGCCCTGACCGACCGCACCGGCGACGTCGGCCGGAAGCTCCACACGGCCCGCAGCCGCAACGACCAAGTCTCGACCGATCTCCGGGTTTGGGTCCGCGACGCAATCGACGAAATCGACGCCCGACTGCTCGACTTGCAAAAGGCGTTCGTGGGCCGTTGCGCGCGCGATGCCGATGTGATCCTCCCCGGCTATACCCATCTGCAGCGAGCCCAACCGGTGCTTGCTCCGCATTATTGGCTCGCCTATACGGAGAAGTTCGAACGCGACCGTAGCCGGTTGGCCGATTGTCGCCGGCGCGCCAACGTGCTGAGCCTCGGCGCGGCCGCACTGGCCGGCACCACGCTGCCGATCGATCGTTTCGACGTCGCCCGCCGGCTCGGCTTCGAAGGCGTCGCCGCCAACAGTCTCGACGTCTCGAGCGACCGCGACTTCGCCGTCGAGTTCGCATTCGTGCTCACGCTCATCGCCGAACATCTCAGTACTTGGGCCGAAGAGTGGATTCTCTGGAGCACCACGGAATTCAACTTCCTGAAGTTGCCGCAGACCTTCTGCACCGGCTCGTCGATCATGCCGCAGAAGATCAACCCCGACGTGCTCGAACTCACGCGCGGCAAAACGGCCCGCGTGGTCGGCAACCTCACGCGGCTGCTCGTGCTCATCAAGGGCCTGCCGCTCGCGTACAACCGCGATCTGCAAGAAGACAAGGAACCGCTGTTCGACTCGGCCGACACCGTGCGCATGTGCCTGGAATTGGCCGCGCCGCTCGTGGCCGGAGCGGAACTGAAACGCGACGTGATCGCCGAGCGGCTCGACCGCGGGCATCTCGACGCGACGACGTTGATGGAGCTATTAATCAAGTTAGGAGTGCCGCAACGGACTGGGCATGAGATCGTCGGCAAGTTGGTGCGCACCGCGCTCGAGCGCGGCTGCCGGCTCGCCGATCTCTCGCAGGAGGAGTTCTCCGCCGCCCACCCGAGCCTTGACGCTCGGGTTTACGAAGTGCTCGGACCGCAAGCCGCGGTGCGGGCGTTTGTAAGCTACGGTTCGACCGCGCCCGGCGAAGTTGCTCGGCAGGTGGAAGCGTGGCAAAGCAAGCTGGGCCTATAACCGCCGCGGCTGCGACCCGTTCCGTGAGATCGGTATCACTCCTGAGTAGCACCCGATGAAACGCATCTTCCCATTCTTGGCTCTGGCGACGACGACGTGCCTCGTCGTCAGTGTTCTCGCTCCGACCGTCGCCGCGCAACCGGGAGCCGAGCAACCCACGACGGCGCCCGCGGAGCCCGCGGCCGAAGAGCCCTTGCCCGAGGTGACGGACCCGGCGATTTTGGCTTTGATCGCCACCAATCCCTCGACGCCGGAAGACCTGCTGAACACCTCGCTGCTGCTGATCGATCTGAAGCACCCGAAGCACGCGAAGAAGTATTTCCGGCAATTGTTGGAAACGGCCGTCGACGCGGAGCAGTTGGCGGCGCTCGGTCGCAAGGCGGGGATCGATAAAGTCTCGCGACTCACCGGTGTGAAAGAATTCCAACCGCAAGCGGCCGACTTCGTGCGACGCGTGGTCGCCGCGACGAACGAGGCTAATCGCGATCCGGCCCGGCTCGCGGAGTTGATTGAGAAGCTCAAGTCGACCGACGTCGGCACAAGCGCCGCGGCGATCGTGTCGCTCCGGTCCGGAGGCAATGCGGCGGCGCAGGCCTTGGTCGACGTGCTGGCCGACTCGGCCCGCGCCAACGAGCACCGCGGCGTGGTCGCGGCCCTGGCGGGCATCGGCGACGAAGGAATCGCGCCGCTCTCGGAAGTCGCCCTGCACGGCGACGAAGCGCAACGCAAGCTCGTGCTCGACGTGCTGGGCTACGTCGAAAGCCCGGCGGTCGATGCGCCGCTTTATGCGGCGGCGTTCCTCCCGACGTCGTCGCCGGCCGTTCGCGCCGCCGCGGCAGGGGCGATCGTACGCCGCCGCCAAGCGTTGCCGAAGCCGATCGAAGCGGCCGCTCAGATTTATCTCGAAGCCCGCCATGCGTATCTGGCCCGGCCGATCGCCGGCAGCGACGCCAAGCGCGCCGTCTGGCGTTGGGACGCGGCGGCCAAGAAGCCGGTGCAAAGCCTGGTGTCTCAACGCGCCGCCGCGCTCGACGGCGCGGCGAACCTCGCGAAGTCGGCCGCCGACATTGCCGAGAACGACCCCCATGCCCTGCTGCTCTCCCGAGCCGCGTCGTTGGAAAGCGCATTGGTCGCGGCCGGCGACGATGGTGCAGCGCAACAAGCCGCCGCCGCAAAATGGAGCGCCGGCACCAAGCTGAACGTAGCCGAGTTGGAACGCCTCCTGGAGTTCACCGTCGAACATCAACACGCCTCGGCGGCCGCCGCGGCCGTGCGTTTGCTGGCGGCCAAGGCCGGCCCCAAGGCGCTGGAATCGCTCGGCGGCAAGCCGTCGCTTTTGGTGCGCACCGTAACAAGCTCCGACCGCCGTCTGCGCTTCGTCGCATTGGAGGCGATCGTGAGCCTCAACCCGCAACACGCCTTCGCCGGTTCCAGCGCCGCGGCCGAGGCCTTGGGCTATTTCGCCGGTGCGAGCGGTGCGCGTAAGGCGCTGGTCGTCGATACGAGTCCGGCCCGCGGGCGCGACGTCGCCGGCATCTTGTCGGGCCTCGGCTATCAAAGCGACGCCGTCACGGATGCACGAAGCGTCGTGCGTCTCGTCTCGGCCGACGCCGACTACGAACTTGTCCTGATGTACCGCACGTTTCTCGATCCGGTGCTGGGACAACTCCTCGCGCAACTGCGCGCCGATCCGCGAACCGCGCGGTTGCCGGTCGCCGTGTATTGCGAGCCTGACGATGTGGAACCGACCCGCTCGAAGTTGCGACAAGATTCGTTCGCGGCGGCCGTCTACCAGCCGCGGATGAGCGAAACCTTGGCGACGCAACTCGCCGAATTGCAACAAGCCTCGGCAGGCTCGCTCGTGCCCGCCGCCGAGCGCGCCGCCCAAGCGCAATGGGCGTTGACGACGATCGGCAAGCTTCTGCAATCGGGCAATCGCGTTTTCACCACGCGCTCGATGGAGCCGGCCCTCGTGGCGGCGGCATGGAACCCGGCCGTGAGCAAAGCGGCGACGACGGCCCTCGGCTTGCTCGGTTCGGCCGCGGCGCAGCGTACGCTGGTCGACGTCGCAAGCAGCGAAGCGTTGCCGCTCGACGTGCGCCAAACCGCCGCGAAGGCGTTTTGCGATAGCGTGTTCAAACATAATATCCTCCTGACGACTTCGGAAGTGCTCCGACAGTACGATCGCTACAACGCCTCGGAAGGCGCCGACCTGCCGACGCAAGAACTACTCGCCGCGATGCTCGACGCCGTCGAAGCCCGCAACGCGCCGATTCGCGGCCGTGTGAAACCTGCGGCATCCGCGCCGGCCCCCGGCACCCCTGCGCCCGCGGATACGAAGCCCGCCACTCCTCCGCCTGCCGAGCCCGCGCCGAATCCATGAGCCGACTCTCCGGTAATTTCGACTCTCGCGATCAGCGCGGCCCGCCAATCCCCGGCCTCATCGGCTCGGGTCCGGCCATGGAGAAGGTCTACCAACTCACGCGCAAAGTCGCCGAGTCGAACGCCAGCGTGCTGTTGCTCGGCGAAACCGGCACCGGCAAAGAGCTCATCGCCAAGGCCGTGCATACGTTGAGCCCGCGCGGCAGCGGCCCGTTCGTGCGAGTGAACTGCGGCGCGCTTTCGGAAAGCTTGCTCGAAAGCGAACTGTTCGGCCACGTTCGCGGTTCGTTCACGGGCGCCATCGACAACCGCACCGGCCGCTTCGAAGCCGCCCACACGGGCACCGTGTTCCTCGATGAAATCAACTCCACCACGCCGAAGCTGCAAGTGAAACTGCTCCGCGTGCTGCAGGAGCGTGAATTCGAACGAGTCGGCGACACCGCGACCATCCGCGTCGACGTCCGCGTCATCGCGGCCAGCAACCGCGACCTGGCGGACGAAGTCGAAAACGAGCGGTTCCGCGAAGACTTGTACTACCGGCTGAACGTCGTGCCGATCGCGTTGCCGCCGCTGCGCGAACGTCGGGAAGACATTCCCGAACTCGTCGGCTATTTCCTCAACATGTACAATGAGCGCAACGACCGCTACGTCGTGCATATCGATCCCCGCGCCATGCAGGCCCTGCAAGACCA
>CAZWDN010000227.1:0-8294 GCA_964633125.1 uncultured Pirellula sp.
AGCCTCCGCATGCCGTGCTCCAAGCGATCGCCGGCCGCGACGGCAAGACCGCCGCCGCGTGGGCCGCGGAGTTCGGCATCCCGAGCCATTACGATAGCTACGAAGCATTGATATCTGATCCAAACGTCGACGCCGTTTATCTACCGCTCCCGAACGAGCTTCATCGCCCCTGGGCCCTGAAATCTGCGGCCGCCGGCAAGCATGTGCTCTGCGAAAAGCCGCTCGGCCTCGACGTTGCTGATGCACGTCAGATTGTCACCGGATGTCGGCAGGCCGGCGTCGTGCTGATGGAAGCCTTCATGTGGCGTCACCATCCGCGCGTCGCCCTGGCGAAGCAGATGCTCGCCGAAGGAAAGCTTGGCGAACTGAGGCTCGTGAAGATGGATTTCTCGTTCGTGATCGATTCGAACGATTGGCGACTCGACGCCGCTCGCGGCGGCGGAGCGCTATACGACCTGGGGTGCTACGGCATCAACATCAGCCGCTTCTTTGCGGGAGCCGAGCCGACGGAGATTCATGCCCGCGCTCGGCACTTGCGGCCGCTGGTCGATATGACGCTGGCCATGCAGCTGCAGTTTCCCGGCAACGTAACGGCGCTGCTTGACGCCAGTTTCGAATGTCCCGATCGCAACCGATTCGAGTTGGTCGGCACGAAGGGAACGTTGGAATTCCCCGGCGGCGTGCTCCCGCCCGAGGAAGCGACGCTCCTCTACCGCACGGCGTCGGGCACGGAAACCATCGCGCTGCCGGCGGCCGACCAATACACGGCGATGATCGAATGCTTTGCCCGCAGCGTCGCCGCCGGAAAGCTCGAAGCCCCGGCCGAAGACGGGCTGGCGAATATGCGCGTCGTGCAAGCAGTACGCGACGCGGCGATGGCGGCGGCAAACTAGCCGTCGAAACTCTTAAACGGCGGGAATCGCTTCACCTCGCGTGAGGTCTTCCGGCGTTTGTCGAGCACGAATCAGGTGCGCTTGGCCGTTCTTCAAGAGCACTTCGGCCGCGAGCGGCTTGCTGTTGTAATTTGAGCCCATGGCGAAGCCGTACGCTCCGGCACATTCCAATACGAGCAACTCGCCGACTTGGGCAGTCGGCAGCTTGCGCGTAGTGACGAAGCCCCCTTCGGCCTGCGTGAAGATGTCGCCCGATTCGCAGAGCGGCCCGCCGACGACGGCCTCGACCTGCGGACGCGGGGAGGTGTCGACGGAAGCGTCGGCCGCATCGAGCGGGCCCGGCACGATCGACATCGGATGATGTGACCCGTAGAGAATCGGTCGAGCCAAATTGTTGAACCCGGCATCGAGCAAATAGAAAGTGTTCTTCCCCATTTGCTTGATCGCGCGGATCTCCGCAACCAGATAACCGCTCTCGGCGACCAGGTACCGCCCCGGCTCAATTTCGAGAGTGAGCTTATGGCCGAACTTCGCTTCGAGCCGCTTACGCGAGGCGTCCCACAGCGAGAAGTATTCGGCCGTGTCGACATAGGAATCGCCGGCTTTGTAGATCGTGGGGAGTCCTCCCCCTGCGGAAATGGTCGTGAGCGTACGACCGACGTCGCCGGCCAACTTCTCCATCGCACCGCAAACTTGCGAGAGGTGCTCCAGGTCGGTGCCGGAGCCGATGTGCAAATGTAGGCCGGTGATGGTCAGCCCGTGACGATCGGCGATGCGCAGGCACTCGTCGAGTTGCTCGTGCCAAATGCCGTGCTTCGATTGCTCGCCGCCGGTATTGGTCTTTTGGCTATGCCCGTGGCCGAAGCCCGGATTGATCCGCAGCGTCACATTGGCGCCCGGCTTCCGACTGCCGTACTGCTCCAGCATATCGGGCGAGCCGCAATTGACGTGGATGTCGTGCTTGAGCACCATCGCGAGCGCATCTCGATCGAAGATGTCGGCGGTGTAGACGATCGGATGCGTACCGCCGTCGGCATGCGGCTGGAAACCGGCCGAGAGCGCGCGATGAATCTCGCCGGCGCTGACCGCGTCGACCAGCACTCCCTTTCGCCGCATCAAATCGAGAATCGCGATGTTCGAACAGGCCTTCTGCGCAAATCGCACCACGTCGAACATCTTCAAGTCGTCGATCTTCCGCTCGATAACGGCGGCGTCGTAGACATAGGTCGGCGTGCCGAAGCGGCGGGCGATCTCGCGCAGCGAAACGCCGGCGATTTCAGTGCGGGTAGCGGGAAACATCGAAACGACTCACAGGAAGACTGGGAAGGACTTGGGAACGGGCGAGCCTATCGCGCCGAGGCGGTCGCGAAAAGGGGGCCGGTACCGGAGGTTGCCGCGGCCTTAACGGTCGGGAGAGCGTTCGTCCCCGGACGTCTTGTCGGAAGGAGGCTCCGCGTCGCGTTCGGGTTCGATTTTAGGCTCGTTTTCCGATGCTGCGGAATCCTGCGGGGGCGCGGCTTCGGGACGATTCTCCCGATCTTTGTGATGCCGCCTATGATGGCGATGCTTTCGCCGACGTCGTCGGCGTTTACGCTCACCGATTTCGTACTGCGCCGCATAGTACGACGGGTCATGAGGTTCGAACACAAAGAATATCTGCAAAATCAAGCAGGTACAAACTCCGGCGAGCGCGCCGAGAATGTCGGCTTCCCAGTCAGCCGCTTCCCGAGTCCGTCCGGTGAGCGGCTGCGTCTGTTCGTCGATGTAACCATAAACGACGCACCCGAGGAATACGGCGGCGTAAATCCAGAGCGGAGGATTTCGTCCCGACGATCGTGCCGTACACCAGTTTTCGGCCGTGCGGCACAGTAAAAAGGCAAAACCGTAGTAGGCCAGGCCGTGAAGCCAGTGGTCGGTGTCGCCGGTCAGCACGAAGTCGCCCGGCAAGAAGGCACTCGGCGAATGCATGACGAACAACAAGAACAACCAATAGATGCCCGTCGCCATGGCCCAGGCAAACGTGTCGCTTGCGCCGAACAACTCGCGGTCGGCAGCTACCGATTGCGAATGCGAATTCGAACTGCGCGTTGAGCGGCGCGAACGCGACTTATGCGAGGTGGAGCCGGACGCCGACTCCGACGAGCGACGTCGGCGCCGATGCAAACGACGACGGCGACGGCGAGGTTTTTCGTCAGCCATCGACAACGTCCTCTTAGACAAGACTCGCGCGCAACGCCGCCTTACCCAAATCGTCGCAGAGCGCTTCCACAATCATCGTCTGATGGGCGTTGCGGTCGACCTGTTCCACGGCCTCTAAGCAGCGTTCGACCAACGCCGCCGCCGATTCCAAATCGCCGCGAAACGCCTTCGCAGCAGCCGTTGCGGCCCGTTGGAGTTCGGCATCCGGGCTCGGATTTGCGCCCGCTAAGGTATGCATCGTCGCGCGAAAGAAGTCTGCCAGGAGACCGATACCTTGACGCAAGCGGTGGCGGCGATCGCCGGCCTCTTTGCCCGCGCCTTCCGCAAATGCCAGCAGTAGTTTCGCCAAGGACTGCGAGTTTCCCGTCTCCGTGACGGGGATTGCGAACAGCTCGCGACGGAATTCCAACAACGCCGGTTCCGCCCACTGACGCGCTCGTTCCAGGCTTCCTTGCGCGCAAATCGCGACCCGTTCCGCGGCTTCAGGCTTTGCGATGCCTTGTTCCACGACGAGTCCGGCCAAATCCGTGGGCGAAAGCGGCGCGAAGCGCACGAGCTGCGAACGAGAGCGAATCGTCGGCAGTTGTCGATCTGCCCCCGTACTTAGGAGAATGATTACGGAGCGCGGCGGCGGCTCTTCGAGTGTTTTCAGCAGTGCGTTGGCCCCTTCTTCGTTCAGGTCGTCGGCATCGTCAATGACGGCGATGCGTCGTCCGCCGCGAAACGGCTTCATGCCGATGTCGTGGCAGAGACCTTGCCGCATTCGGTTTTCCGGCGGACCGATCAGCAAACTTAACGGAATTTCGCTTTTGTCCGCCGGTTTGGCCACGGTGAGGAGGTCGGGATGGTTCCCGGCCTGAGCGAGTCGACAATCTTCACAAGTGCCGCAGGGGGCGAGCGTACCATGTGTCCCTTCCCGGCAGAGCAGCGCCTGAGCGAGCTTCAGCGCAAAACTTCGCTTACCGACTCCCGGCGGCCCGACGAAAAGGAACGTGCCGTTTACGCGGCCCGACGCCAATCGGCGGCGGAACTGCTCAACGACGGCGTCCTGTCCGACGATCCCCTGCCACATGACCACCCTCCGAAAGCGTTGAAAAATGTACGAATGCAATCGCTTCACTTGCTTGAAAACCTGCCGGCAATTCTAGCTTGCCGCACTTTACGGCGGGAGCAACGAGCGGCGATTTCCTCGGTAAATCGCCGTAGCCGCCACGCGTCAACCGACAGCCATCAGCGTCGGCCGCCGCTTCGGCACGACGTTTGCCGACAATTTGACCGGAAAGGTTTGCCTGTTGTCCCGGTCGAAGCGCTTGCGAAGCTCTTACCCGATTGCCGTCGGCCGGCTGAAGACCGTCAAGTAAACTGTGCGATAAGGATCACTGACGAATCACGGACGATTCGCTTTTGCCGGCCCAAGTAGTTGCGAGGTACAGGGATGAAGCGGAGCCAGAAGCGTTGGTTGCCCATGGTGCTGTTGGCCTTTGCGGCCGGCGCGACGCCCTTTTGTTACTCCCAACAGCCCGGCGGTAAAGGTTCCACTCCGCCCGGCCCCGTGCAGACCGCGCGCAGCGAGACGCCCGGCGTCGGCAACATTCAGGAGCATCCGCTCAAGCGAGCCACGGACTTGGCGCGCGCCGCCTTGGAGCAAGCCCAACGCCTGCAAGGCTGCACGTTCATCATGGTCAAACGCGAAAACGTGAACGGTAAGCTTTCGGGACACGAAGCGGTATTCATGAAGGTGCGAACGCAGCCGTTTAGCGTTTACGCATATACTCTGGGACCGGTGCAACCGAAAGGTCGCGAAGCGATTTACGTCGAAGGGCGTAACGGCAACAAGGCTCAGGTCCACGTAACGGGCTTCCAGCACAGGTTGCTCGGCGTTATGTCGCTCGATCCCGCCGGTCCGGAAATGATGGAAGGAAATCGCAATTCGATGACGACCGCCGGTTTCGTCAACATGATGACGAACATTCTGAAGATGTACGACCTGGAAGGGCGTCACCCGGAAAACGACGTGCAGATCTACACCGGCGCGAAAGTCGACGGCGTCGCGTGCACTTGCGTCCAGAATGCTCACTCCGTTCGTCGCCCTGACTTTCCGTACCACATGACGCGAGTGTTTTACGACGAGCAAACCTCATTGCCCATTCGCTGGGAAGCCTACGATTGGCCGGCAAAGAGCGGTGCGACTCCGGCCCTACTTGAGGAATACACCTACCGCAACGTGAAGCTCAACCCGGGCCTCACCGATGCCGACTTCGACGTCAATAATCCGGCCTACGGGTACAAATAGTCCGCCCGCGATTCGCTCGCACGACGGCTACGGGACGCTCGATCGCCGGGTGCGATCGAGCGTCCTTTCTTTGTTTCTCGAGATAGTTCCGACCGATGGGAAGCGCTCCTTCGGCGGGTGGCGGCCTACTTTACGCTTTGATATCCTTACGGATTACGATTTTCGGCTGGTTTCGCAACGGAAGGTCTTCCCATGACTTCGCCCCTCCAATCGCTCGTCGCCTGCGGCACGAAACTCTGGCTCGATTCGATCGATCCCGAACTTGTGGCGAGCAATCGCGCCTTGGGAGCGACCGGAGCGACGAGCAACCCGATCATCATCGCCGACCTGCTGAAGACCGGACGCTTCGACGATGAAATCGTCGCTCAAATCCGCCAAGGCGGCGACGACGTCGGCATCGCGTGGGCCGTCACCGACTTGCTGGTGCGGCGCGCCCAGGAGGTGTTCCAACCGGTTTACAAGCAAACGCGCGGCGACGACGGCTACGTCAGCTTCGAACTCGATCCGCTTTTGGAAGATCTGGAACTCGGCCCGCCGCTGAAAGAGCGGACGGCCGCCTATATCGAACTTGGCAAGAAGTGGGCCGCCGGGCATGAAAACCGGATGATCAAAGTGCCGGCCACTCCGGCGGGGCTCGGCTGTCTCGAGGAACTCGCGGCGGCCGGCGTGACGCTCAACGTCACCTTGATCTTTTCTATGCGCCAATACAAGGAGGCGCGCGACGCCGTTTGGCGCGGAGCGCAGCGCCGCAAAGACCTTGTGAAATTCAAGAGCGTCTACAGCATTTTCGTCTCGCGACTCGACGTCTACACGGAGAAGGCCGTGCCGCAACTTTCACCCGCGGCCCAAGGCCAAGTCGGTATCGTCAACGCCAAGCGGATTTGGAAGGAGAACCTCGACTTCTGGGCGTCGAAGGCCACGCCGCTCAAGCAGGAGATGATATTTGCCAGCACCGGTACGAAGAAACCGGAAGATGCGCCATGGAAGTACGTCGAAGCCTTCGCCGGGAGCGATATCGAAACCAACCCGCCGGCGACGAACGCCGCCGTGGAAAAAAGCGGCCGGACGTTTGCGCGCCAAGTCGATAAGTTGCCTTCGCCGGAAGTGCTGGCTGAGATCGACCGCTTAGTCGACATGCAAAAGCTCGAAGAGACCTTGATGCAAGAAGGGCTCGCAAAATTCGCCGACCCGTTTAAGGCGCTCCTCAAACTGATTGCCGAAAAGCGCAAGTCGCTCGCCGGCTAGTTTCTCTCGCGACTCCTCGCCCCACGCTCCCGTCCATTCACGAATCATTTCTTTCGCGGCAAGTTCCATGGCTAACGCACTCGATCCATATTCCTTCTGCCCCTGCGGCTCCGGCAAAAAACTGAAGTTCTGCTGCCAAGACATGGCGACGGAAATGCAGCGCATTCACGAAATGCTCGAAGGGGGACAGCGGGCCGCGGCGCTGGAGCATATCGAATCGCTCGAAAAGAAGTTTCCGGATCGGGCCTACCTCGTCACGACGAAAGCCCTGCTGCAATCTATTTTGGGCTCCGACGACAAAGCCGCCGCCACGTTGGAGGACTTTCTCTCACGACATCCGGGCCATCCCGTGGCTTTGGCCGAGCAGGCGGTCGTCACCGCCGCACGCCACGGTGCTCTGGCCGGCATCCAACCGCTGCAGCGTGCCATGGAGGCAAGCTCCGAAGCCCTGTCGGGGCGCGTCGTCGCCGCAGTCAGCCGGCTCGGCGAATTGCTGTTGATGGAAGGGCGCGTCGCCGCGGCCCGCGGCCACTTCGTGTTGGCCTACAGCCTCAATCCGCAAGACGAAGTGTCGTTGCAGTTGCTGGCCCGTTTTTTCGCCTCCCCCAATATTCCGCTGGTGCTCAAGAACGAGCAGGCGCTCGTTCCCGCGCCCGCCGGTGCGGAATGGGCCGCGGAGTTCGATGCCGCCGTAACGGATGCGCGCCGCGGACTCTGGTGGCGAGCCGCCGATAAACTGAAATCGTTGTCGCCCAAAGCCGATGCCGCTCCGGAACTCTGGCGCAATTTGGCCGTGTTGCGAAGTTGGCTCGCCGATAACGCCGGAGCCATCACGGCGCTGCGGAAATACGCGTCGCTGACGGCCGATGCGGACGACGCCGTCGATGCCGAAGCGCTGGCGCAAATCTACGACGGCATCGCCGACCAAGACGTCATTGACGAACTTCGCGCCGCAGTCGACTTGCGTAATCCGGACGCCGCCAACGAGGCGTTTGCTTCCAACAAGCAATTCACGCCGTTCCGTTGGGAATCGCTCGAAATCGATTTCGGGGATCAGCCCCCGCCGCGTTCCGCCTACTTTCTGCTCGATCGACCGTTGCCTGCGACGGGCGTCGACATCCGCCGCGAAGATATTCCGCGCATCGTTGCCCGCCTGCTGATCTTCGGCCGGCAAACCGATCGCGAAGCGCGCGTCGAAGTGTTTGTGCGTCGCACCGACTTGGAACTCGTTAAGCGGAGTCTCGCAGCGCTTCTTCCGGCCGACTCGCTGGGGTCTTGGCCCGAGCAGCCGGAGAAGATCGACGAAGTGCCTACCGCCGAAGCCGCGCTCAGTTGGAGTTGGCGGCTTCCCGACGACACGCCGCCCGCCCATATTCGCGAACTGCTGGAAGCCGCGCGTCGCGACGCCGTTCTCAACGTTTGGACGCAAACCCCGCTTACGCGGTTCGACGGCAAAACGCCGGCCGTCGCCGCCGGCGAGGAGACGTATCGCACGTCGCTCGCCGCGGCCGTGCTCTTGATCGAACTCTCCTTTTCACAAGCCTCGACGACTGCCGTATTCGATGAATTACGCGCGAAACTAAAGATCACGCAGCCCCAGGCGCCCGACCCGGCGGCGTTCGGTCCGCTCGGCGTTCCGTACACGCGGCTTCATCGGCTCGACG
>CAZWDN010000228.1:0-8293 GCA_964633125.1 uncultured Pirellula sp.
GATGCCTTCGGCAAAGAAGTCGCCAAGCTCCCCAAGGAATTTGAGAAGGACTCGGAAGCCAAGAAGCTGATCGACGAAATCCGGGAACACCAGACTGCGGCGGCCAAGCATTGCGGCATGCTGGAGGAGGAGTGCGCAAAGCACCTTGCAGACGGCGGCACCGTGGCTAAGTGCTGCGATGATATGCTCAAGCATCTCCGCGCAGCCGATGAAGCTCATGACAAGTTAATGAAGCATCTCGGCATTGCCATGCCGGGACACGGGGCCAAGGGACCTGCGAAGAGCGGCGAGACGAAATAGTTCGTCGTAAAGAGGGGCCTTGCCCGCCCAGGCAACAGGTGTCGGGCAAGGTCTTTTCTTTCCCTCAGCCAGTTCGTTATGCAAATACTTTAGAACGCATGATACCCGCTTGCGCAATGCTGAATCGACGTCTAGTTCCTTCGGTCGTCACCTCGCGCTCGAAGATGCTCATTTATGTCCGTTAACCGTGCGAATGCAGGCGAAGACACGATCGTCTTTAGCAAATTAGCGGCTACTGCATGTGCAGTGTCGCGCGACGAGTTGCTTGCCGCGGCCGGAGTCGATCAGGACGCGGGGCTCTTCACGACCGAGCTTGCCGCCTTGCAATCGATCTACGGTACGAATCGACTAGCTGAGCCAACGCCAACATCCGCTTGGCGAAAGTTGCTCGGGCAGTTCAAAGATCTTGTAATTTGGATTTTGATCGTCGCTGCATTGATTTCCGGCATTTTGGGAGAGTGGGTGGATTCCTTGGCGATATTGGCGATCGTAATACTGAACGGCACGATCGGATTTTTCCAAGAAGAGCGAGCCGGTCAAGCGTTAGCGGCTTTGCAGAAACTTTCGGCGCCGCAGGCAAAAGCTTTACGCGACGGCCTTGTGCAGTCGATCCTGGCGGCAGAACTCGTTCCCGGCGATCTGATTGAGATTGAGGCCGGGGATAACATTCCCGCCGACGCGAGACTGATCCGGTCGTTCAATCTTGCCGTTCAAGAGGCTTCGTTAACCGGCGAGTCGGCATCCGCGGAAAAGGACGCAGATGTTACGATACCTGCGACCACTCCTCTTGGTGAGCGGCGCAATATGGTCTACATGGGAACCGTCACGGCCACGGGCAAAGCCAGAGCCCTGATCACGGCCACGGGTATGAAAACCGAACTCGGCCGTATTGCGGGCATGTTGCAACGCAATATGCCGGAGCCGACTCCCCTACAGCGTCGGTTAGAGGAATTGGGCCGCCTATTCATCTTCGTTTGCTTGGTGGTCGTCATCGTCATCTTTGCGCTGCAAGTCTTGCGCGGCGGCAAGCTCATGGAGGCGTTGCTGCTAGCGGTCAGCCTAGCGGTGGCGGCCGTTCCCGAAGGGCTTCCGGCGGTCGTGACGATTGCGCTGGCCTTGGGGCTACAACGGATGGTCCTGCGGAATGCCCTTGTACGAACGCTTCCCAGCGTAGAGACACTTGGTTCCGTGACCGTGATCTGTTCGGACAAGACGGGAACCTTGACCCGTAACGAGATGACGGTTCGCGAGGTTGTCACCGGGGAAGCTCACTATCAAGTGACGGGAACGGGCTATGTTCCGCACGGTGAGTTCCATCAGAAGCAAATCGATAGCTCGTCCGATGTGGCGACGGCCGTCGATAGCGGTCGCTCGCTGGTTGATTTGTCGACAGCCGTCGATTTGCGGAGAGCATTGACGATTGGCGCTTGGTGTAATAACGCACAACTCATACCGGCGCGTGACGGCGCTCAAGACTGGCAAGTGCTCGGCGATCCTACCGAGGGTGCGCTGGTAGTGCTCGGCCGCAAAGCAAGAATCGAAGCAAGCCGTCGCGGACGAGAGGTTGTATACGAGATCCCGTTCGACTCCACACGAAAGGCCATGTCGGTCATCTTGCGCATCGACGATGGGCGGCAGATCCTGTATTGCAAAGGAGCGCCGGAAGTTATTCTGGAAAAGGCCGTATCGGAGCAAGTTGGAGGAGCCGTGCAACCGTTGTCGGCGCTGCGACGGCGGGAAATCCTTCGCTGTAATGCCGAGTTAGCCGAGCGTGCTCTACGCGTATTAGCTTTGGCCTACCGGTACGATCCGCCCGACCAACGGCAGGATGATCCGGAGTCGCAACTCGTTTTCAGCGGTTTGGTGGGAATGATCGATCCGCCGCGGGATGAGGCCCGTGTGGCGATCGCAAAATGTCGTAGCGCGGGCATTCGTGCGGTGATGATCACGGGAGACCATCCCGCAACCGCCCTGGCCGTTGCACGCGAGTTGGGAATGGTGACGGAGCACGATTGCGCCATGTCGGGGGCGGACTTAGAGCGGTTGTCGGACCGCGAACTTGCCGAGCAGGTCGAAAGCATTGCCGTCTATGCGCGCGCATCGGCCGAACATAAGTTGCGGATCGTCAAGGCGTGGAAGTCGCGCGGCCAAATCGTCGCCATGACCGGAGACGGCGTAAATGATGCCCCCGCCGTGAAAGCGGCCGACATCGGCATCGCGATGGGCATAACAGGTACCGACGTCACCAAAGAAGCGTCGGACATGGTGCTGACAGACGACAACTTTGCTTCCATCGTCAACGCGGTCGAAGAAGGCCGAGGAATTTTCGACAACATTCGCAAGGTGTTGCAGTTCCTGCTTTCGTGCAACTTGGGCGAAATCCTGCTCATGTTCACGGCCAGTTTGTTAGGTTGGCCCGCTCCGTTGCTGCCGATCCAACTGTTATGGATCAATCTCGTAACCGACGGATTCCCCGCGTTGGCGCTGTCGCTTGAACCGCCCGAGCCGGGCATCATGCGCCGTAAACCGCGACCGCCCAACGAGTCGGTGCTCTCGCGCCGGCTCGGCCTGTCGATCCTCTGGCAAGGCGCCGTGGTGGGGCTGGTCGGAATCACCGCTTTCGCAGTAAGCCTCGATTGGCATCATGGCGATGCCGAAGATGCCAGAGCGATGACCTTTTGCGTTCTCGTGTACGCGGAACTATTTCGCGCCCTGGCGGCACGAAGTCAATCGCTTACGCAGTTCCAAATCGGCATCTTCTCGAATCCGTTCTTGCTGCTGGCGATTACCGTTTCCGCCATGCTGCAAGTCGGCATCGCCGTGCTCCCTTTCACGAAAAGCCTGTTTGATGTGCCGACGCATACGCCGCCGGAATGGCTGATCATTCTAGCGCTGGCATTGACGCCGGTGACGTTGATCGAACTCGTCAAACTACTCGCGGGCAAAATGCGACGTGCCGGCCGAGTCGTTGCGACTGAGGCGACCTTGAATGCGAGACCGAATTGACCGCATCGAAAGGAACTAATGCCAATTCTCATAAACACAATAGGTGGCAAAGCGGTCGCGATCGTGGCGCCGCTGGCCGTGATTCTCGCTTTGGTGGCGGTGCTGTTCGTGTGGGGGCCGCGCCCCGGCACTCAGCCGACGACGTCCGAAATCTGGACCTGTTCGATGCATCCGCAAGTCCGCTTGGACAAGCCGGGACGCTGTCCGATCTGCGGAATGAACCTCATTCCACTTGCGCAGTTGTCTTCCGAACAGACCCGCATTCAAACGCAAGCCGGACTGGAAGTCGAGCAAGTCCGTCATCGCGAGCTTTTCAAGGAAATCCGTACCGTCGGCAAGCTGAATTACGACGAGAGCCGTGTCGCATTCATCACGGCGCGCATTGCCGGTCGCGTCGATCGCGTCTTTGCCGACTTCACCGGAATTCAGGTCAAGAAAGGCGATCATCTGGTCTCGATCTACAGTCCCGACCTTTATACGACTCAGGCCGAATTGTTTCGTGCGCTGGAGGCCTTGGATAAGTCTCCCGGCGACCAGCGACTCTTTTTGTCTACCGTAGAAGCAGCACGAACAAAACTGCGCTTGCTGGGCATCCTCCCTGAACAGATCGCACAACTGGAAAAAAGCCGCACGCAACTTACCGACCTGACCATCTATGCTCCTATCGGCGGCGTGGTTATCGAAAAGAATATCCGCGAACAGCAATACGTCAAAGAAGGCGACATGCTGTATCAGATCGCCGAACTCGACCCGATTTGGCTCTACCTCGACGTTTACGAGTACGACCTAAGTTGGCTGCGTTTCGGTCAGTCCGTGGATGTTACCGTCGAAGCCTATCCGGGAGAGATCTTTCGCGGGACGATCGTGTTTATCGACCCGTTTCTCGATGACAAGACTCGCACCGTGAAAGTGCGCGTCAATCTAAAGAATCCAGACCATCGCCTGAAAGCGGCAATGTATGCCTCGGCGACAATTCACGTGCGCTTGCAGGCGGACGGCATGCCGCAACCGACGGGTTTGGAAGGCAAGTACATTTGCCCCATGCACCCGGAAATTGTGCGGGACGCGCACGGCCGCTGTCCGATTTGCGAGATGTCGTTGGAGAAAGTGCCGGCCTTATTCCGAACTCGAAACGCGGCTCCCGACGTGGTCGTCGCGGCGCCGAACGGTAAACCGCAGCCAGCGGTCAACGAGGTACTCGCGGTTCGCAAGAAGGCTGTACTCGATACAGGGCGGCGGCAGATTGTCTATCGTCGAACTCCCGATGGCGCCTATGAACTCGTTGAAGTGAAGCTTGGTTCGCTGGCGGAAGCGAAAGACGACGCCGGAAATGCCGCGTTGTTTTATCCGGTACTTTCCGGCTTGAAAGCGGGAGATCCAGTCGTCGTTCAAGGAGGGTTCTTGCTCGACAGCCAACGGCAACTCGAAGGGATGCCGAGCCTGCTCTACACCGAAGGGCGCTCGGCGGCCAATCTGCACGCCGGTCACGGAGGTGGTATGCCTGCCGGTACTACGCCTTCCCAACCCGCACCGCCGCCCGCCGGCGGTCATAGACACTAGGAACGAAGCTCATGGTCAAAGCGATCATTCGCTGGTGCCTCGCCAATCAGTTCCTAGTACTTCTATTCACTGCCATCGTGATGGCAGTGGGCTGGTACTGTCTCGTTAATACTCCCGTCGATGCGATTCCCGACATCGGCGAAAAACAGGTAATCGTCTTCGCCGACTGGCCGGGGCGTTCTCCTCAAGACGTAGAAGATCAGGTCACTTACCCGCTGACGATCAGTCTCGAAGGGACACCGGGAGTTAAGACCATTCGTTCGGCGTCCGGTTTCGGGTTCTCGATGATCTTCGTGATCTTTCAAGATGACGTTGACTATTATTGGGCGCGCTCGCGTGTCCTAGAGCGAATGAACGTCGCCGAGAACAAGCTGCCGCCGGGGGTCGTTCCGGTGCTCGGTCCCGACGCCACCGCGCTCGGCCAAGTCTACTGGTATACGTTGGAAGCCGAGAATGTCGACTTGGGGCAATTGCGCTCTCTGCAAGACTGGTATGTGCGCTACCAACTTCAAGCCGTCGAGGGAGTTTCGGAGGTCGCCAGCATCGGCGGGTTCGTCAAACAGTATCAGATCGACGTGCACCCTGACAAACTGCGCGCCCACCGCGTGTCGCTCACAGAAGTGTACGAGGCGGTTCGCAAAAGCAATGTCGACGTCGGGGCTAAGGTCGTCGAGAACAACGGCTATGAATTCTTCCTGCGCGGCGTCGGTTTCGTAAAAAGCGTCGAAGACGTCGAAAACATCGTAATTCGACAAGAAGAAGGCACGCCGATCTTCGTAAAGAACGTGGCCACCGTCCAACTGGGCCCCGACTTCCGCCGCGGTGTGTTGGACAAGGGGGGCCGAGAGGCGGTCGGCGGCGTGGTGGTGATGCGGTATGGCGAGAATCCGCTGCGCGTGATCGATCGCGTGACGGCGAAGATCGCCGAAATCGAACCTGGGCTGAAAGCCACGCTCAACGACGAGCGAGTGGTTCCGGTTCGCATCGTCCCGTTCTACGACCGCACTCAGATTATCCATGAGACCATGGACACGCTTAAAGGGGCGCTCACTGAAGAAGCCGTCGTCGGCGCCATCATTGTCCTTGTCTTCTTAATGCATCTTCGCAGTTCGCTGACGATTTTACCCACGCTGCCGCTGGGGGTCGGGATGAGCTTCATTGTGATGTACTACCTCGGCATCGACAGCAACATTATGTCGTTGGCCGGCATCGCAATCGCCATCGGCGACGTCGCCGACATGGGCATCATCATGACCGAGAATATCTATCGGCGCGTCGCTTCGGAACGTAATCGGCCTTATGCGACGGTCGTTTACGATGCCGCTACGGAAGTCGGACCGGCGATCGTCACGGCTGTTTCCAACACGATCGTCTCGTTCATTCCCGTGTTTGCCTTAACTGACCAGGAAGGCAAACTATTTACGCCGCTGGCATATACCAAGACGTTCGCCATTTCTGCGTCGGTCATTCTGGCGATCACCATCGTCCCGGTTCTCTGCTACCACCTTCTCAAGCCCACGCAATGGTCACGGCGACGCGCCCTACTGCTGGCCGTGGTCACTGGCGTCCCGGCGGTGTTGATAACACATTACGTGGCGGCGACCTACTTTCAATTCGCGAACTCCTTTTCCGGCTGGCCCACTTCATTGGCCGTCGGCGTCATGGTTGGAGCCGCCGTCTATCGCATGGGGCGTGAGCAACTCATCCCATTGGAAAGGAATCTTGTGTCGCGCGGCATCGCCGCCGTTTATCGTCCCAGCCTGCGCTGGGTGTTGGCGAACAAACTTGCCTTTCTAACGATTCCGCTCGTCATTACCTTGGCGGGCCTCACGATCTGGCTCGGATTCAATCGACTGGCCTCGCCGGTCCAAAAGACGTTCAATGCAGTGGGGCTATATCCCGAAACCACCGTGGTCTGGAACCGCTTGGCGGAGCGTTTTCCCGGCATCGGCCGAGAGTTCATGCCGCCGCTTGACGAAGGTTCGTTGCTCTATATGCCGTCGCTTTTGCCTTCGGCTTCGCTGACCGAAGTGCAAGGCGTATTGGCAAAGCAAGACTTGGCGATTAAGGAGGTTCCCGAAGTCGCAAGCGTCGTCGGAAAGGCGGGACGCGTCGAATCGGCGCTCGATCCGGCCCCGATCGGAATGGTCGAAACGATCATCTTGCTAAAACCAGAGAACGATTGGCGAATGATCACGGATGCTGAAGGCGGGACTCGTCGAATTACCAAGCAAGAGATTCTTGCCGAACTCCAGGCTAAGACCAACATTCCGGGTGTCCTACCGACGTGGTTGCAGCCGATTCAAACCCGAATCGTCATGCTACAGACGGGTTTTCGCGCCATGATGGGCGTCAAGATATACGGTGCCGATCCCGCCGTGATCGAACAGGTCGGCTTGCAGATGGAGCAAATCCTGCGGAAAGTTCCCGGCGCCACGGACATCGTCGCCGACCGCATCATCGGCAAGCCGTATATCGAATTTGAGATCGATCGCGTGGCCATCGCCCGCTTTGGCGTCAATATCCGCGACGTCCAGGACGTCATCGAAATCGCGATGGGCGGCGAAAACCTAACTATGTCGGTCGAGGGACGTGAGAGATACCCGATTCGCGTACGTTATTTACGTGAATTGCGCGAGCGTTTCGACGACTTGGAACACGTTCTCGTTCCAACTTCGAGTGGCGCCCACGTTCCGATCGGCCAACTTGCTCGTATTAAGTATTCGCTCGGGCCGCAGGAACTCAAAAGCGAAAACGGACTTCTAGTCGGGTATGTCACCATGAATACTCGGGACCGTGACGAAGTGAGCGTCGTCGAAGACGCAGAGCGACTGCTCCAGGAAGAAAAGCGCCGCAGCGACGAATTGATCGCCCAAGGTCGACACCAAGAAGCCACGCTGGTAGTACCTGCCGGATACTACTGGCGTTGGTCGGGCCAGTTCGAAAGCCAGCAGCGCGCGACGCAGCGGTTATCGATCGTCGTGCCGATCGTGCTTCTCACCATGTTCGTCTTGATCTATGTCGGACTGGGTCGCTGGTGGTTGGCGCTGATCGTTTTCGTCGGCGTGATGGTCTCCGCCTCGGGCGGATTCCTGATGTTGTATGTCTGGGGCGTCAATATGAGCGTCGCCGTGTGGGTTGGATTCATCGCACTATTCGGAGTCGTTGACGACGACAGCGTCGTGATTCTGACTTATTTGGAAGACAATTTCCGCGACAAGCTTCCAACCAGCGTCGAGGAGATTCGAAAGATGGTGTTGGAAGCCGGCCTGAAACGAGTCCGTCCGTGCTTGATGGCGACGGCCACGACGGTCGTCGGATTGATGCCTATCTTTTTGACCCAAGGCCGCGGGTCGGACTTGATGCAGCCGATGGCCATTCCCAGTGTCGGCGGCATGGCCATTCAATTAATCACGCTGTTTATTGC
>CAZWDN010000229.1:0-8290 GCA_964633125.1 uncultured Pirellula sp.
CGCGGAATCGTCTCCTCCGCGATCCGCAAACCCACGTCGCTATGGTCTTCCGGGTAGCCCTTCCCCAAATCGTGCAGCAGTAGCGCCAGGTGCAGCAGCCATTTGCGTTTCAGCCCGCGATACGCCTCGCCGAGTTTGCCCGTGTCTTGCATCAGGCCGGTCGCATACTCCACGGCGCGAAACGTATGTTCGTCGACCGTGAACTTGTGGTACTCGTTGAACTGCAACAAGCAGCGGGCATGCGAGAAGTCCGGCAGCACTTTTTCCAGCGCGCCGGTTTCGTGCAGGATGCGCAACATTTCGCCGAGCCGCGCGGGATGCTTCAAGAGCGAGAGGAACCGGCTCGCCGCCTCCTCGCTCAAGCCGGCGGGCAGTTTCGGCACCGCTCGGCGCACCGCCGCCAGCGTTTCGCGATCGATCGGCTTGTCGCACAGGTTCGCCAAGTCGCACAGCCGGAGCACCTCGGCCAAGTCGGTCTGCAGTTTCGGAAACGCCCGCGCGTGCATGCCGATATGCGCCGGGCCGACGCTGAAGTCGTTGTCGAACCGGTGCGACACCAGCGGCCCGACCAGCCGGCTCCAAACGGCGCGCGGCTTCGCTTCTTCGGCGAAGCGTTGGGCGATGCCGTAGACCCGGCTCGTCAGTTGGAAGTAGGCCTGCATGAAGCGCTCGACCGGCAATTGCCCCGGCCCCGCTTCGTAGCCGAGCACTTCCGCCAGGCGCCATTGCTCCGCCTTGTCGAGCAGGTCGACGCTCTTGTCGGCGTGAAAATGCATCTCGTTGCGCAAGTGCAACAGAAATTCCCAGGCCTGCACGAGCGCTTCGTGGTCTTCGCGCGTCAGGACGCCGAGTTGCTTGAGGCCGTCGGGCTCGGCCATTCCGTATTTTAAAAATCCGGTCCAGCGCACGAGCTGAATGTCGCGCAAGCCGCCGCTCGAGCGCTTCACGTTCGGCTCGAGCAGGTAGACGGTTTCGCCGTATTGGCTCCGCTCTTCGCCGCGCGCTTCTTCGACCAGCCGCAACAGCCCGTCGCCGCGGCGCATCATTTCCTTGCGATAGCGCCGCTGAAAATGTTCGAACACTTCGACGCTGCCGGCCAGCCGGCGCGATTCGATGAGCGACGTGCAAATCGTCGCATCGCCGCGCGCGGCTTGGCAAGCTTGCGAGGTCGTGCGAACCGATTGCCCGAGCTGTAAGCCGACGTCGAACACGTCGCGCAGCAGCCGCTCGGCGAGTCGGCCCGTCCGCCGTTCCGCTTCTTGCGACGGCGCGTGCAGCAGCATCAAGTCGACGTCGCTGTACGGCGCCAAGTCGCAGCGCCCGGTGCCGCCGTGCGCCACCACGGCGCAAATGCTTTCCAACCCTTGCGGACCCTGCTCGTCCAGGTCCGCCAGCGCGGCGTGATACAACTCCAGCACCAACTCGTCGTACAACTCCGTCATCGCCCGGCAAACCTGAATGCCGGGCGAACCCTTGGCATGTCGGGCACGAATGCGCTCGCGTCCTTCCGCCAAACGGCGCTTCACGTCGACGACTAGCGGGCGCAATCCGGGAGCGGATTTCATGCAATCAATACGACCGCGATGGCCGAAACGAAGGAGCGAAACGCGGGAAATAGGTCGCTGAACAGCCTCGCCAGTATCACGAAATACGGCCGTTTTCGCTACCGCAGAACGCCGCGACCGGCCGGCGCCGCCCTGTTCAAATCCGTCGGCCCCGCTACAGTGATTCGGCTCCGCGCGTCGCTTTTCTTCGGCACTTTCCGGCAGCCCCCCCGATGCCTTCCGCGCCCGTCGCAGTCCGCCATCTCACGAAGCTCTACGGCTCGTTCGTGGCGCTCGACGATTGCAGTTTCGCGCTGGCCCCCGGCGAAATCTGCGGCCTGCTCGGTCCCAACGGGGCCGGTAAATCGACGTTGCTTCGCCTGCTGATGGGCTACCTGAAGCCCACTTCCGGCGAAGCCCGAATCGACGGGCTGGATTGCTACGCCGAGTCGGTCGCCGTGCATGCGCGTACGGCGTATCTACCCGGCGATGCGCGGCTCTTCCCGCATTTCTCCGGCCGCGACGTGCTCCGCTTCTTCGCCGAACTGCGCGGCGGCGGTTTTGCCGAGCGGGCCGCCGTGCTGGCCCGACGTTTGGATCTCGATCTCGCGCGGCGCGTCGGCGCCATGTCGACCGGCATGCGGCAGAAACTCGCGCTCGCGACGGTATTGGCCGTCGATGCGCCGCTGGTGATCCTCGACGAGCCGACCTCGAATCTCGACCCGACCGTGCGCGGCGAAGTGGTCGCGCTGGTGCGCGAAGCGCAACAAGCCGGCCGCACCGTCTTCTTCTCGTCGCACATTCTCGATGAAGTCGAACGAACCTGCGATCGCGTCTTGCTGCTTCGGGCCGGCAAGCTGGTGCATGAACAACCGCTGCACGCGCTCCGGCGGCAACATCGCATCGTCGCCGGTTGGCAAGGGCCTGCGCCCGTTCCGCCGCCGCAACTGGCCGGCGATCTGGAACTCACCGTCTGGGGCGAGGAATTGGTGATCGTCGCCGCCTGCGCGCTGTCGCCCCTCCTGGCTTGGCTGGCGACGTTGCCGACCGCGGAACTGCGCATCGAGCCGATCGGGCTCGCCGCCGTCTACGAGCGGTTTCACCCCGCGGACCTCCGCGGCCTCGGCGAAGAACGTGCCCTGCGCGCGGAGGAACTCGCATGACGAGCGCCGCGCAAGAATCCGCCGCCGTGATGCCGGCCGACCGGCTCGGGCCGTTGCCGCGCGCGCTCTGGTGGAAAGCCTGGATCGAAGCTCGGCTGTTGTTGGCCGCGCTCGTGACGGTCGCCGCGCTGTTTCAAGTGCTCTACGTGTGGATGTCGAGCCAAGTCGAACTCGGCGCTCTGGAGATATTTCTCAAGACGCTGCCGCGCTCGTTCGAAAAGATGCTCGGCATTCCCTTGGCTTCGCTCGCCACGCCGACCGGCCGGTTGGCCATGGCGTACGTGCATCCCGTGACGATCTTCGTCTGCGTCTCGTGGAGCATTGCCCGCGGCAGCGATTGCGTCAGCGGCGAGATCGGCCGAGGCTCGATGGAAATGCTGCTCGCGCAGCCGGTTCGGCGTTGGGCCGTCGTCGTCACGCACGCCGTGGTGACGAACGTCGGCGCGCTGCTCCTCGCGCTCGTCTCCTGGCTCGGCACTTGGTTCGGCATCGTCGTGATGGGCTACGGCGATCGCGTTCACCCGGCCGAGTTCGGCCCGGCCGCGCTGAATTTGTTCGGCTTCCTGTTCTTCCTCACCGCGGCGTCGACCTTCGCGTCGGCCCTCGGCAGCGACCGGCGCACCACGATTGGTTGGCTTTGCGGCTTCTATCTCGTGCAACTCTTGATGAAGCTCGTGGCCCGCGCGGTCGAAGGTTTTTCCTGGCTGCAATACGGCACGTACCTCGCCGCCTTTGAGCCCGAGGTGTTGAGCATCCACCCGGAAACCGCCTGGCCGACGGTGCTCGGGCACCTCGCCTGCCTCACCGCCGGCGGTCTCCTCTGCTACGCCGCGGCCATCTACGCCTTCAACAAACGCGACCTCCCGGCGCCGCTATAAGGCGAACGATCGTCCATTTAGCCCCGGGGCTTGTCCCCGGGAGAATGTGCTTGGCTGTGGAAAGCAGGCAAAAATGAACGAAATAGCCGGCGTTAAAACCCCCCGGAGACAAGCTCCGGGGCTAAATGGCAATTCCACTTTACTCGCCGCTCGCCGTTTTCCCCCGCGCCTTCTCCACCGCTGCCGTCGCCGCTTTCATCACGCGTTCTTCCACGTCGACGCTGAACGGGCCCGGGAAGCGGCCGTAGAGCATGGCGCCGCCGGCTTCGTAGCCTCCTTCGAGCAGCACGCGCTGGGAAGGAATGTACGCGAAGACGTCGTTCGAATAGCCGGCGGCCCAGATGATTTGCTGCTTCTTGTCGCCGGCGAAATCGCGTTGAGCCCGCAGTGCGTAGTCGATCACCGTTTCGCCGGGGAACGCCACGATGGTGAGGCGGTCGCCGAGTTGCACGGCTTGCAGCGGAGCCTCGTACGTGGTCGCGATCTTGCCGTTGTCCGCCAATTCCTTGAGCAGCCGCGTCGCATGTCGGGCCTCATACTCGTTGGGCGACTTCGTCTGCCGTTCTAAGATTACCTTCGGCGGCGGCGGGGCGAACTCCAGCGGCGCTTGCACGAGGCCCGTCGTCAGCGCGCCTTCGATCTTCAACTCCGGCGAAGATTGGAGCGCCGCTTCCACGGCGATGCCGAGCGTCTTGCCGTGGTGCCGCGCCAGTTCCAATTCGCCGCGAGGGTACGGGTTCTGATCGCCGCCGCAGCCCATCAGGAAGTGGGCCGTCGTGCCGGGGTATTTCTCTTCGAGGTATTGCTGCGCGTAGCCGGCGTAGTCGCCGCAGAATTGGAAAAAGCCCAAGGTCGTGTTGTGGCAGGCGTAGCCGAACAGCAAGGCCCGAAGCTTGTCGTCGGTCCCGGCGATCTTCAACACCGGCACCGTATGATCGACCGGGCCGGCGCTCCAGGGATTGTTTTTGTAACCGGCGTCGCTCGGCGTTCGGCGGTTCATCGCGAACCCGCACCGCGCCTGCACGTAGCTCACCTTCGCCGGAGCAAGCTTCTCGATCGATTCGCCGACCAGCGCGATGAGCTGCGTTTGCAGCTTCTCGAAGTAGTCACGACCTTGACGGGCGCGCTCGTCGGTGAGCGCGAGGGTTTCTTTCTTGTAGCTGCGGAATTCCGGTCCGCAATGCGTATGCGAAGCGTTGAGCACCAAGCGTTCGGCCGGCAGTTGATACTTCTCGGCGACGGCGCCGGCCACCCCTTCGCGCAGATCGCGCGGAATGCCGATCAGGTCGCACGTGACGAACACGACCCGTCGGCCGGCGTCGTCTTCCAGCGCGAGCGCCTTGCAATACAGATCGAGGGCCACGCCTTCCGACGGCTTCTTCCGGCCCGCATAGCCGGCCATCCACATCGATTCGGTCGGCGTGACCTTCACGACGGCGGTGCCGGCTTTCCAAGTTTTGCCTTCGGCGGCGGAAGCGCTGGAGCAAAGCGTGACGAGCGCGGCGGCGCAGAACGACAAGCGGCGCAGTGCAAGCTTCAGGCACGGAGTGAGCATCGGTAGGTTCTCGCGGGCAGGACGAAGAGGCGGGACGAAGCACCGATTATCCCGCATCGCCGGCCGCGAACAAGAAAATACAATCGGCGGCGGAAAGCCGAATGCTGAGTGCTGACTGCTGAACAGGAGAAACACGTGATCCCCCATAATTCTCATTCAGCATTCCACATTCAGTATTTCCCTTCTACTTCGGCAGCACCGCATCGAGCGGTACGCGGATGAACCGCGGGCGATAGAGTCCGGCTTCGCGGAAGAGTCGCCAGAAATCGTGCGCGCTGACGATGTACGAAATGAGCAATTCACCGGGTGGCGATAGAGCCGCGTGCCCCTTGGCCGCGTAGGAGAAGAGGTCTTTGTCGGCCGCCGGTTCCGCCGGGCGAAATACTTCCCGCGGCCGAGACCAAGGGCCGAGCGGCGACGGCGCCGTGCGCACGAGAATGCCCGGCCCGAGCAACGGCTCGTTTTGCACGAGGACGTAGCCGTCGAACGGCGTCGGCGATTTCGTATCGAGCGATTCGAGGGAGAACTCGGGCGCGATGTCGTCGCACAGCGCGACGGCGTCGGCTGCGTCGGGGGACCAGCGTTCGCCGCCGGCGAAGTATTGCCAACGGGCGAAGTTTTCCAATTCGGCGCGCGGAGCGAAGGCGACGATCAGTTCGCGCTTTCCCTTCGCCGGGGCGCGCACACCGTAGATCAGAAAGCCCGATTCGTCGCCGAGTTGGTCGCCGCCGGCGTACGGCAAGAATACCTCGCCGAAGCTAAGTGCCGTCGATGGCGCGACCGATTGCTTCGCGGTCACTGCGTCGCCCGCGGCCATCGGGAGCGCGACGACGCGCGTCGTCCACCGGTCGGGAGGGAGATCGACGTCGTCGACGATGCCGAGCGAATTGCCGACCCGACGAAAGCCCCAGGTGCCGCCGTCTTGCTTCGGCTTGCGGATGCGAAACAGGCCGACGTAGAGTCGACGCTTTCCATCGATTTCCACGGCACAGCCGCCGCCGGTCGGCCAGTATTCTTCGTTGGGTTCCCAATGTTGATTCGTGTCGGCGTCGGCGGCGCGCGTCGGCGGGAACAGCGCGGTCGGTTTCCCTTTCGCATTAGGCCGGCCGGTGACGAACTCCAAGGTCCGCGCACCGTCGGCCGCTTGCAGGGCGACGGAATTGTTGAACATGACGTTCCCGGCGACGCGCTTGCCGTCGGCGATCGGGCCGAAGAGCGTGTCGCCGAAGAGCCACAGCGTCCGGCCGTCGCCGAGCGCGACCGAGCCGGCGACGTCGCCGCCGTTCCAACCCGCCGAACGCGTGAAGGCCGCGTTCCACGCTTCGTCGACGATCGCGCGCGACGGGGCCGGCTCGGCGGCCGCGGTGTGTTGCAACGGCGTCGGCAATAGTATTAGCGTCGTCAATAAAAACGCGCGCCGACTCATGCATAACAGGATCATGGGAGTTGGCATTTCACGAGGTTCTACCGAGCTTGGGAGGTGTCCGTTTCGGCGGGCGAGAACTTGAATACGCCGCGCTTCAATCCGGCGAGCGACAACTCCATCTGGCGACGCAGCGGCGGCACGAGCGTCATGAGCGGCAGCGCGACGTCGCGGCCGAGGCCGAGCACCGCGCCGCCCCCTTGGAAGAACGGCGACAGCACGCGCGAGAGTCGGGAGTAGAAGCGGACGCGATCGCGAGTCGCCTCGACATAGCGCTCGAACGCGGCGGTCAAAGTCGCCGAACATGCCAAGCTCCGCACCAGCGCGTCGGCGTCGACCAGCGCGAGGTTTGCTCCTTGCCCGAGGTGCGGACTCATCGCATGCGCCGCATCACCGACGAGCACCGTGTGTGCGGTGAACAGCTTGCGCGGCGCGGCATGCGCGTAGCGGGCCAACGTCGCTTGTTCGAACGATCGGAAGCTCGTGAAGATCTCTTCCGCCTGGGGGCAGAGCCGGAGGACGTCGTCGCGAAAGTCGGCGAACGACGACTGGCGCAGCGCTTCGAGCTGGTCGGCGCGCAGGCCCCAAAACAGCGTGGCTCGGGCCGCGCCGATCGGCAGCACTCCGCACAGCAGCCGGGTGCCGGCGACCGTTTGGTGCAAATAGCCGCGCACCTGCGTACAAGGCCCGACGGCCCATAGTGCGCCGTAGTCGTAGACGGCGGCCCGTGCCGTCGGATCGACGGTTTGCCGCAACCGCGAACGGGAACCGTCGCACAGGGCGGCCATCTCGAACGGCCCGAAAGTCGCGCCGCGTTGATCGACGAGCACGGCGCCGTCGGGCGATTCGCGGACGTCGACGATCTCGTGACCGACGCGGATGTCGACCCCCGCGTCGGCCGCGGCTTTGTGCAGGGTTTCAAAGAGCACGCCGCGATGGACGCCGTAAGCGACGGCGTCGGGCAGAGCGCCGTCGTAGCGCAGGCGCACGAGCGTTCGGCCGGAGGCTTGCACGGCGTGGAGCATTTCGATGCGTTCGCTGCGCTCGGCCACGAGTTCGAGAAGACCCAGCTTTCGCAGTACCGCCTGACCGGAGGGTTGGAGCAAGATGCCCGCACCGACGGGCCCGAGTTGCGGAGCACGTTCGAAGAGTGTGACGCGGCGGCCCAGGTGTGCGAGCATCAGCGCCAGCGCGCCCCCCGCCGGACCGAAGCCGACGACGGCGACGTTCGACGCGAGGCGGCCGGCATGTTGCGGAACGCCTTCGGGCATGTTCGATGGTCTCCCGCCGTGCGTGCTGATGGGCCGTCGAAGCGAAGGCCTTATTATGGGGTGCGGCCTTGTGCAAGGTCTATGCCGCCCGCTTGCCTCGCCGTCGGTAGTCGTCTACCATCAAAGAGGTCCGAACCTTCGGATTCCCGCCTCTCTCCCGCCTCCGCTTGCGCTCCCCCACCTGCCATGGTCAACTGTACGCACGGCCTGCGCCGGCAAACCATTGTGCAATCGATTTTGCACGGCATTTTCGCCGGTCGTTATCACTCCGGCCAACGGCTCGTCGTGCAAAAGCTGGCCGATGAATTCGGCGTCAGCCCGACGCCGATTCGCGAGGCGTTGGTCGAGCTTTCGGGCATCGGCATCGTCGACTTGCTGCCCAATCGCGGCGCGGTCGTCCGACAAGTGACGCGCGGCGACGTGGCCGAGCTTTGCCAGATTCGCCGAGTTCTCGAA
>CAZWDN010000230.1:0-8175 GCA_964633125.1 uncultured Pirellula sp.
ACGTACTTGGCCGGAGGCGGTTCGGCGACGAGGCCGAGCACGAACGTCATGATCGATTCACGTTGTGCTGCGGAGAGATTGAATTGCGGCATCCGCAATCGATCGATGTACGACTTGTTTTCGGTCTTCTTGTAGTCGTAGCTGCGCGGTTCACGAAGCTTCTGCCAGAGAAAACCGGAGCGTTCGTGATGGCCGAGGGCGTCCATGAAGAAGCCTTCGTCGCGATCCGGCGGTCCTTCCGCTTCGCCGTGACCATGGCCGCCGTGGCCTCCCTCGCCCGTGTGGAGGTAGGCGAGGATTTGTTCGAAGGCGAGCTTCGACGGCTCCTTGCGGCCCCAATCGGCCAAGCCGGTGCCGATCGGTTTCGAGTCTTCAAAGCCGGGAATGTCGTGACAGCCGGCGCAGCCGAGGCGGCCGATCGACTTCTTGCCGAGATACATGAGCTTAGCGTCGTCGTTCCAATCCTTCTCGGATTCGACGACGAGCAACGCCTCGTCGCCCTTGACGGTCGAACGGCGATCGGCGGGAACGCCGGACTTAATGACTCGTTCGGTTTCCGTCTTGGTGAACGCGCCGAGGAGATAAAGGCGGAGCAATTCATCGAGATCCTTGCCATTGAACTTCGGAGCGGCTTCCGCCTTCCAAGGTTCGGTGTGCCCGACCGGGATCTTGTGGCTCATCAGGTAGAGAGCGATGTCGGCGGCCGGGTCGTATGTCTTCGAACTGACCACTGCGCCGTCTTTGAGCACGTTGTCGGTGACCGGTTCGAGCAGCAGGTTCGGCATCACGGTACGGGCGTGATACAGGTTCGGCTGTTTGAGCCAGGAGTAGAGCCATTGTTGGCCGCGGGCGTCGGTGAGCTTCGCGCCCAGACCGCTCAGGTCCGGACCTTGCGTCACGGACATCGCCGGAACCGGGCCGTGATCCGACGGGTTTTTCGCGGTCAGGTTGTCTTCGTGAATCTTCGGGAAGTCGCTGTGGCTATGGCAGGCCAAGCAGCCGCGCGTTTCGAACATCAGCTTGCCGCGAGCAATGTCGGCCGGTTCGAGCGACTTGCCGTCGGCCGACTTCTCGACCGGCGGAACGAACTGAAACGGTTGGCTTTCCTTCAATAGGTACCGGCTGATGGCCTGCACTTCGATCGGCTCGAAGCGTTCCGAATCGACCATGCCCGGGCTCTGCACCATGACCGGCTCGCCCTTGTCGTTCTTGACGACGTTCCCCTTGTCGTCGAGTTTTTCGACGTCGACCAAGTGCTTACGCAAACCGAAGAACTGCGGCATCTTCGTCGTCGGCCGGTAGTTCTTCGGATCCATGATCCAACTGTAGAGGAACGCCAGGTCGTTCTTCGCGGCGACGTAACGGAGGCTCGGGCCGACCTTGTTGTACTTGCCCGGCGTTTCGTCGTCGGCGCCGAGGATCGTCGCCATCGAATGCGTCGTCGCGCTGAGCAGTGCCGGGGTCTTGCCGTCGACGCCGCCCGAGGCGTCGCGTTGGATCAATTCGGCGAGGAGCTTACGCGTCGCCGTTTGTTCCGGATGCATCACGACTTGCTTGGCCAGGTCGAGAACGCGGGCCAGATCGCCCGACGCCGCTGCGCCTCGCAGCTTTGGATCGGCCGCGACTTGCGCCGCCGCCGCGAAATAGTTGGGCTCTGCGCGGAGGTCCGGGCCGCGGCGCTTCTTCGGGCCGTCGTAACCGTTGATTTCGTGGCAGCCGAAGCAGCCGATGCTTTCAATCATTTCGTAGCCCGCGACCAGCTTCGGCGCCGGCGGATCGGGAAAACGCTCGCTCGGCTTGAGTTCCGTCATTTCATGATGGCACTTCAGGCAGTTCGCTTCTTGGAAGCGATGCGGCAGCATCGGATAGATCCAGTGATGGTTGTTGAACCAACCATGCTCGCGTTGCCACTCGGCGGCTTGCAGCGGATCGTTCGGCGTATGCGAGGCCCACTTGAAGGCCGTGCCGTTCCCTTGCCCTTCGTGGCAGATGGTGCAACCGAACTCGCCGACCTTGTGCGGGCTCATCGAGCCGACGAACAGATCGAGGCGCGGGTGCGTGGAATACGGTTCCGGCACGCCGCGGCGAATGGTCAGCACTAGGGGCTTGCCCCAGGGGACGTTTTGCGCGAGGAACTCCGGAGCTTGCGAGGAGTCGACCAAGCGAACGCCGCCGACCTTGACGATGACGTCGCCGGCGCGAAGGCCGGCCTTGATGGCGGCGCCGCCGGGGAAGACCGCGCCGATCGTGACGTCGTTCGGATCGAAGAGCGACTTCTCGGAGAGGTGCAGACCGTACAGATTTTGCAGGCGCTCGTTGATCGGTTTGGTGTATTGATCGGGTGTCGGTTCCGTCTTCGGCGTTTGCACTTCGACGGTGATTTCTTCCGCGTGCGGATAGGCCGGATTCACGGCCGAGCCCGGCGCCGACTTATCGATGCCCTGATGGCACGTGACGCAGCGATCGAAGCGGGCGACGTTGCGGAAGTTGTTGTTCCAGGGAAGATCGGGGAGCCACACTTGCTGCGGCTTCAGCGGACCGCCGAAGGCGTCGAGAATCGGCAATTCGAGCAGCCACTTGCCGGCGTTCGGCGACTTTTCGTAGATGGCCGTCTTCAGGCGATCGACTTCCGACTCGTGCTTGAGCAGTTCCTTTTGCGCGTCGGTCTCGGCCGAGCGGAGCACGGCGAGGCGGTCTTGCAGTTCGATGCGGTGCGCCTTCTCGGCTTGGTACTTGACGGTCAGGGCGTCGTCGACTTTTCCGCGAACGTCGGTGATTTTGCTTTGGATCTTTTCGAGGTCTTGCGGCGACTTTCCTTCATCGACGCCGATGGCAAGCATGCTCATGTCGACGTCGAGGTCGGCCTTCGTGAACTTGAGCTTGCGCTGCGCCTCGTTCTCGACGAACTTCGCCTGATCGACCACGCGCTGCATGGCCCCGAACAACTGCTCACGGCCGGCGGCCAACTGCCGCTTGCGAGCCGCGACTTCCTTGGCGAGTATCGCGGGGTCCTGGGCGCTCGGCTGCGGTTGGGCCGCGGCTTTCTCGAGCTCGGCGTAGGACTTTTCAATCGCGTCGAGGTTGTACTTGTTTTCCGGCTTCTGTTGGGCGATGCCCAGGAAGCGATCGACTTCGGGTCGCGGCGGCACCGCGGCCTGCGCGTCGTCGAGCTTCTTCTTGAGTTCCGCTTCTTCGTTTTCGTAATCAGTCGTCAGCTGTTCGCCGCGGCGCCACTCGAGATAGCGCGACTCGAGAACGCTGAATTCCTTTTGCAAGCTCTTGGCTTCGCGGTTGTGGTCGGACGCCAACAGCCAGACCGAGACCAAGAGCATGATCAGGGCCGAGGCGCCGAACGCCACGTGCAGGGTCTTGAGATTACGCCAAGTTTGTTCTGTAGCCGGCATGCCAGGAGGCCTTCCCTACGATCACCGTTTTGGTCGACACGAGCGAAATCAGTCCGCAACGGACGACTAGAAGTTCAAGAAATATTCCGGAATGCTGATGATGTACTTCAGGTTCACGGTCCAACGGAGCACCATCTTCAACGGCAGCGAAATCATGAGCAGCAGCAAGTTCGACATGATCATGAAGCGAATCAAACCCATCTTCACGAAGAAGCCGCGGAACACCGTGGCCGCGAGAATCGGCGGCAGCACTATGAGGTAAGCGAGCGTCAGGATGATGCCGGGGCTCTCGCGCCAAAGGATGTACAAGAATTCCGTGCCCGCTCCGCTTCCGGCCGGCGCCTTCGGCATACCTTGGCCGAGCATGCCGCCCCAGAAGTATTGCGAGAGGTCGACGTTGTTCTGGGCGAGCACCTTGTGCGCGTCCCAGTATTCGAACGGCCCGAAGAAGTTCCAGTTGGGGCCGCGGAGGAAGGTGCCGAGAATAATGAGCACGATCCATAGTTCGAAGAAGCCGATTTGGAAAACGATATAGCTGAACTTACGCTGCGAGATCGTGTAGTAGCCGTTGCCCGCCTTGTTGAAGTCGAGAAACGGAATCGCCATCAGGCCGAACACGACGATGCTCGGCAGCACGACGCCGGCATACCACGGATCGTAGTAGACGAGCATTTCTTGCAGGCCGAGGAAGTACCACGGGGCCTTCGATGGGTTGGGAGTCTTCACGCTGCTGGCCGGCTCCTCGAGCGGCGCTTGCAGGGCCAAGGCCCAAACGAGCATCAGCGCGGTCATGGCGACCATGCAGATCATTTCCGTGTAGACCAGATCCGGCCACACGAGCACCTTTTCGTCTTCGGTCTTTTCGATCGGCGGCAGGCCTTGGGCCATGCGGTCGTCGTTGATGACCGCTTTGTACGTGGCGAGCCAGGTGAAGAAGCCGAGCAAGTACACGAGGCCGACGATCGGCACGTTGTCGGGCTTGCCGACGATTTCGAAGAAGTTGGCGTCGGTGACGGCCAGGCCCATCGCCAGGAGCGAAAGGTTCAGGAGCAGCCAGGCGATCGGCGGCTTCGTCCACCAGCCGCGGAAGAAGAACAAGAAGGCCATGCCGACAAGCGAGCCGACGGTGAGCGTGACCGGGCCGGAAAGTTCGTTAATGACGTGCTTCACCGAGTCGGAGAATTCCGGCGGGGAGCCCATCATGGCGAACGGAGCGACGATCAGGAACAGGCCGCCGACGATGAGCCAGGTAAAGACGTTGGTGACCGTGATGCCGCCGAGCTTGAAGTATGGCTTCGGGCCGTCGCGCCAAAGCAAGAGCGCGGCGACCCAATTCATGGCCGCGAGCATGAGGTAAAAGAACCCCAGGCCCAGCTGGATGCGAGCAAGAAATACGTCGTGGTCAACGTGCATGATTGTTCGTCTTCGTTTGCCGCCGCGGCTCGCAAGCCGCCGCGAGATCTCCGACCCCGGTCCTAAATCTCAGCCTCAAACTTCGTTTCTTCCGAGCGTTCCGACTTCGTTGCTTCGAGCGGGCCCCTTAGAGAGGACCACTGATGCCGCCGTCTTTGCGAACGCGCCAGAAGTGAATGGCCAACAGCAATGCGACGGCCAACGGAATGGCCACGCAGTGCAATACGTAGAAGCGATTGAGCGTTTCTTCGCCGACGAAACGCGCGCCGAGCAAGGCGAAGCGCGCGTCCGACGCGTTGGTGATCATGTCGATGCCGCCGACGTGCAGAATCTGCTGGCCGGGGCCTTCGTGGCCGAGGAACGGCGTGGCGCGGGCCATGTTCGAACCCACCGTGATGGCCCAAATGGCCAACTGATCCCAGGGCAATAAATAGCCGGTGAACGACAGCAGCAGCGTGAGCAGCAGCAAGATAACGCCGACCACCCAATTGAACTCGCGCGGCGGTTTATAACTGCCGGTGAGAAACACACGGTACATGTGAAGCCAAGTGGTGATGACCATCGCGTGCGCGCCCCAGCGATGCAATTCACGGAATACGCCGAGGCTCACGACGTCGCGCAGATCCTGAATGTCTTTATAGGCCCACTCGAGCGTCGGCCGGTAATAGAACATGAGGAGGACGCCGGTGAGCGTCTCCACCAGGAACAAGAAGAACGTGACGCCCCCCATACACCAGGTGTAGCTGAGCGCAATGCCTTGCTTCTTCACAGACACCGGGTGCAGGTGCAGGAAGAAGTTCGTCAGCATTACTACGATCCGGTTGCGGCGGTCCAGCGGCATCGGGTGCCGAAAGACGCTCTTCCAGAGTTGCGAATTACGAATGGTCTCGCCGATAGACATGTGCGGGTCGCAGGTCGCTGGGGAACACGAGGTGGAAATCGAGGACGCTTAAACGGCAACTTCAGGCGGCTACGCGGAATAGAACGATTGCGGATCGCTCCATTGCCCCATTTCTTCGAAGAACAATTTGCTCTTGTCGACTTGGAGCTGTCCGTCGTCGGACAGTGTGATCGCGTAACGTTCGAGAGGACGGGGAGCCGGGCCTTCGAAGTTGATGCCGTCTTTGTAAAAGCCCGAGCCGTGGCAGGGGCATTTGAACTTTTGTTCCGCTTCGAGCCAGTTGGGCGTGCAACCGAGATGCGTGCAGACGGTGCGAATCGCGGCAATTTGCGGCTGACCGTTGTATTCGGTGTTGACGATCCAAACGCCGAACTGAGCTTTGAATTTTTCTTCGACCTTGCCCGGAGCGAAGTCGCTTGGGAAGCCGACTTTGAACTGGCTCGGCGGCTCGGTGAGGATGTTCGGGTACATGAAGCGCGCGAGGCCTAGCGTCCAGAGGCCCCCGGCGGCCGCCAGCGCCGTGTAGCCGAGGCCGAGCATCGAGCCGAACATCACGCTGAGGAAACCGCGGCGATCTTCGGCGGCTCCGGCCTTCGCGGCTTTCGGCATCGCCGAAGCCGGCTTCACCGGCATCGGCGGCGCAACACGCGCGGGCTTGTCGGCGGCGGTCGGATCGGCCTTTTCTTTTGCGGCGGCTTCGGCCTTGGTGATCGGGCCGGGTTTGGCGGCTTTCCGCGCGGCGGCCAAGATGCTCGCCGTATCTTTCGGACCGCCGACTTTCGGCGCCCCTTCGTTCTTCTCGGCTGCCGCGGGTTTCGCCTTCGGAGCCGGCGCTTCGGCCTTGGCCGGTTTGGGAGCTTCCGCCGGAGCGGCTCCACCGGGCTTCGCGGCCCCTTGTGCGCGAGCGGCCGCAATCATTTCGGCGACGCTCAATTTGCCGCCGGCCGGTTTGGCGGGTGCTGCGGGCTTGGGAGCCGTTTCTGTCGGCGGCGCAGCTTCCGCGGCCGGCGGCGCGGTTTCCGGCGCAGCAGCGGCAGGTTCGGATGCGGGAGCCGCTTCACCGGCGGCTTCCGCTTTTTGTTTTCGAGCGAGTGCGAGAATTTCCTGGACGGAAAGCTTCTTCTGCTCTGCCATGTTTTAGTTCAATCCCGCGTTGACGATTCGACGTCGTGTCGAGTCGACAACAAGTCCTACGTACCAATCGCTAAGCAACATGGCAAAGCCGTTCTTCGCCTGTCGAGCGGGTCGGTGTTTATGTTTTCAGCGCCGCATGGACGCTGCATGCTTCGTACTTTCGCAAGTCGTTTCGAGCGCCCTTCGGTCCCTGTCTTGTGACGACGCCGACGCTGCCGTTCGCCCGTCGCCAAACGCTCTGCGCCGACTCGGCACGGCTGCAAATTGCAGCATTGCCAGCGTTTGCGCGCAGAGGTCCGGAACGGGAAAGTCGGTTTTTTACCACAAGTCGGAAAAATTGATACCGGCTAGATTGTGACTTTTTTCACAATCCTGTGCAAATTGTTATAGATACAGACGATATTGTCAACCGCGCTCGCTGCCGCACGGTCGCTAGAAACGACTCCAGGGCCGCGTCGCCGGGCCCTGGAAAGCACATTCTATCGGATGTTCTCCGACTCTTCACGAGGCATTTTTCAGCTCGATGTACGACCCGCAACTACTGGAAGCGCTGGTTCGGTTCGATCCTGCCGGCCGCGGGCTCGCCACGGCCCGCGACGCCCGGGGCACTCCCCTTTGCTCAGGTAGTTTGCGGTATGCGGCCGAACATTTGGCTTTCCATGGTCATCGTGTATTGATTGTCACCGGTTTTGCTGTCGTCTTGAGCGATCGTGTAACGGCCGAGACCGACGGCCCTCTCGGCGCATTGTTCTTGGCGGCGATGCTGCAAGCGGCCGGACTTGAAATCAGGCTCGCCGCCGATCCCTGCGCCGTCGACATCTTGCGTGCAGGGTGCGCACTTGCCGGCCTTGCGACAACGGCGGTGATGGAGTTTCCGCAATCGGGCAACGACCCGATTGCACGCGAGGAGATTGCGGCGTGGCGTCGTGTCCATGCCGATACCGACGCGGAGTATTCGCATCTCATATTTATCGAACGCGCGGGCCCGAGCCATACCGGCGCCGGCGTTGTGCGCTCGCTAGGTGATTCGCAGCGTGAGGAAGTGACGAGCGCATTCGAACGGCTTGTGCCTGCCGTAGATCGGGATGTTTGTCATAACATGCGCGGCGAATCGATCGATTCGTACACGGCCCCGTTGCATGAATTGGTCGGCCCCGGCGGCGATTTGCGACCGGGCTCCACGCGCCCGCGTACGATCGGCATCGTCGACGGCGGCAACGAAATCGGCTGCGGCGCCATCGATTGGAATCTGCTGCGCAGCGTCGTTGCGGGGGACGCGTCGGCGCGCATCGCGTGCCGCGTCGCCACGGACTTCACGATTCC
>CAZWDN010000231.1:0-2805 GCA_964633125.1 uncultured Pirellula sp.
AGCGCCTTGTTGAAAAACGTTGCTTCGGCCGGCGCCGTATAGCCGGCGAAGTTCGGCAGGTAGCGCGGCGTGCGGCGGCAGTACGCGTCGAATTCCGTCGCGCCGACCTCGCGCCGCAAGAACGCTTCCTCCTCCGGCACCGTCACCAGCGTGTAGTGCAGCGCGGCGACGAGCACCGCCAAGAGCACTGTGGCGCTGGTAAGCCACAGCGCGAAGGCGACGCCGATCAACAGCGAACCGACGTAGAGCGGATTGCGACAAAGCGAATAAGGCCCGACGGTCGTGAGGGCCGACTCGCGTCGGCCGCCGACTTTGCGACCGCCGACGTAGAGCGTCGACCAGAAGCGCAGCGCGCCGCCGATCGCGAACGCGGCCCAACCGAGCGTCGACGCGACCGTGCGCCAAGTTTCGTCGAGCGGCCATGCCGGAGCCGATGCAGCCGCGGCCGCGCCGCAACAGCCGACCAGCGCGCCGCCGACGAATCCGCGGAGGTGAAACCCGCGCGTTTCGATGTAAGTGTGCGTTCCGCTCGCCATGGCCGACCTCGTGCGCTCGTGCTTCCGTGCCTCGTAAACGTCGGGCGGGATTGTAGTTAGCCGCGGAAAACGGCTCAAGACGAGCCGGCCGAAGCCGCGCCGCCGGCTATAGTGAGTCAGTATCCAATTCCGCGGGAGAAATGGGATGAAAGCCGTCGTTACCGGGGCCACGGGCTTCGTCGGACGTGAACTGCTGAAACAACTTGACGAGCCGATCGTGCTCTCGCGTAACGCCGCCAAAGCGAAAGCGGCGTTCGGCGCGGGCGTGCGTGTCTTCGAATGGAATCCGTTAGCCGGGCCTGCTCCCGCCGAGGCATTTGCGGGCGCCGACGCGGTGTTTCATCTCGCCGGTGAACCGGTAGCCGAAGGGCGCTGGACGCCCGCCAAGAAGAAGCTGCTCATGGAAAGCCGCACGACGGGAACCGCGAATTTGGTGCGCGGCTTGGAAGCGGCCGGCGACGCGCGGCCGCCGGTGCTCGTGAGCGCGTCTGCCATCGGCTACTACGGCTCGCGCGGCGACGAAACGCTCACGGAAAGCGCCGCGCCCGCCGACGACTTCCTCGCCCAAATCTGCATCGGTTGGGAACGGGAAGCGGCCGCCGCCGAGCGGCTCGGCATGCGCGTCGCCATGGCGCGGATCGGCATCGTGCTCGGCCGCGGCGGCGCGCTGCAGAAAATGCTGCTGCCGTTCAAGCTCGGGCTCGGCGGACGTCTCGGCACCGGCCGGCAATGGATGAGTTGGGTGCACGTCGACGACATCGTCGGCATGTTCTTGCACGCGGCTACCCACGCCGAAGTGCGCGGCCCATACAACGCGGTCGGCCCGACGCCGGTGGCGAACGCCGACTTCACCAAGGCGCTCGGCCGCGTGCTGCATCGGCCGACGCTCTTTCCGGCACCGCCGTTTGCTTTGCGGCTCGCGCTCGGCGAGTTTGCCGAAGTATTGCTTGGGTCGCAACGCTGCCTGCCGCAAGCTATGCGAAACGCCGGATATCGGTTCCGCTACGAAACCGTCGAACAGGCGCTGGCCGCTTCGATCGGTCCGAAAGATACGACCCGCGGGAACACCGCCAAGGAGCCGGCGCACGCATGAGTCGCGAATATGAATTGCGGCGCGTGCAGGAGTTGCAGTTGCCGCCGGAGGAAGTGTTCGCCTTCTTCGCCGAGGCCCGCAATCTGGAGGCGATCACGCCGCCGTTTCTCAAGTTCCGCGTCCTCACCGAGGGGCCGATCGAGATGCGAGCCGGCGCCCTGATCGACTATCGCCTGCAACTCTTCGGCGTGCCGTTCGGTTGGCGCACGATCATCGACGAGTACGACGCGCCCCGGATGTTCGTTGACCGACAACTGCGCGGACCATACGCACTCTGGCACCACACGCACACGTTCGCGCCGATCACCGATGGGTCAGGCCGCGCGACGGTTACGCGAATGACCGACGTCGTCCGCTATCGCTTGCCGCTGGGACCGCTCGGCGCCCTGGCGCACGCACTCTTCGTCCGTCGCACGCTGGCAACCATCTTCGACTATCGGGCCCGCACCATCGACGACTTGCTTACGCGTCATCGCGGTCTGCCGGCCGACCTTTCGGCGTCGGCGAGCTAGGCCGGGCTTCGCGCCATCCGGAGCCGGGAACCAACGGAAACGCCGTCGGTAAGCCGAGCCAGAAGTACGCACAGACTCGAAGCGTTTGCGGAGTTTGCGAGCAAGCGCCGCCGTCGATCGAAAGCACTTCGATCACCGCGCGGCGGTAGAGCCGGCCCTCGTCTTCCAAGCGATCAAGTTCGGCGAGCATCGTCGCGTCGATCCGATACACCTCGCCGGCCACGACTAGCGGTTCCGCTTCGAGCGCGGCGGTTTGCGTTTCGTCGAGCATGGCCGGATACGGCCCGCAATCGATCAGACGATAGTGCGGTTCGGTGAACGCCGGCCCGAGATATTCGGCCGCGGCGAGGAAATAATGATTCCGCTCGCCGCGCTTCAACGTGCCGTAGACGAAGACCAGATCGGGAGTCATGCGATTAGTTTTACGACGCATGATCCCCAACGGGAAGATTGCAATCTGCAATCGACTATTTCCGCGAAAGTTCCTTCGCCTTTCGCACGAGTTCGACGAATTCCTTGCGGTAGCCTCCTTCGTCGCGGCCGATGCCTTCTTGGGCCAGTTCGAGGACGGCGTCAAACGTGGCACTGCCGTGGTACTTGGAATGGCGGAGCAGCATCCCGAAGCCGGCGACCGAGGAGGCGAACTTGAAGTCGGGGCTCGCCT
>CAZWDN010000231.1:2905-8158 GCA_964633125.1 uncultured Pirellula sp.
GTCACCGTGTGGCCGGCGCCGATTTCGCCGGCGTCTTTCTTGTCGTCGTTGAAGTCTTGCGCTGCGAGCACGCGATTCTCGTAACCAAGCAAGCGGTAGCCGGCCACGGTCGTCGGATTGAACTCGATCTGAATCTTCACGTCCTTGGCGATCGTCATCAACGTGCCGGACATCTGCTCGACGAGCACCTTTTGGGCTTCCTTAAGCGTGTCGATGTAAGCGTAGTTGCCGTTCCCCTTGTCGGAGAGCTTTTCGAGCGTCGAGTCTTTCAGGTTGCTCATGCCGTAGCCCAACGCGCTGAAGAAGACTTTGCTCTTGGCCTTCTCTTCGATCAACCGGACGAGGCTCCCTTGGTCGGTGATGCCGACGTTGAAATCGCCGTCGGTGGCGAGAATCACGCGGTTGATTCCCTTGGGGATGAAGTTGTCGACGGCCAGTTGGTACGCGAGCTGAATGCCCGCGCCGCCGTTGGTGGAGCCGCCGGCTTCCAGACGGTCGATCGCTTCGAGAATCGTTTGCTTGCGGTCGCCGCCGGTCGGCGGCAGCACGAGACCCGTGTTGCCCGCGTAGACCACGATCGACACGCGGTCGCTGTCGCCCAGCTCGCGGGTAAGCAGCTTGAGCGATTCACGAACCAGCGGCAGCTTGTTCTCTTGTTGCATCGAGCCGGAGACGTCGACGAGAAACACCAGGTTGCTCGCGGGCCGCTCCTTGCGATGCACTTCGCGTCCCTTCAGAGCCACGCGCACCAGCACGTGGTCGCCGTTCCACGGGCAACGGGCCGCTTCCGTGGTGACGCTAAACGGATCGTCGCCGGTCGGTTGCGGATAGTCGTAGGTGAAGTAGTTGACGAACTCCTCAAGCCGCACGGCATCCGGCGGCGGCAACTGGCCGCTTGTCAGATACCGACGCACGTTGGAATAGCTCGCCGTGTCGACGTCGATGGAGAACGTCGAGAGCGGAGCGTCGGTCGTGCGGAAGAACGGATTCTCCGGCACCGAGTCGTACGCCTCGGTGTTCATCGCGCGATCGCCGCGACGGATCGAATCGATGCGGGCCTGAAAGTCGAAGTAGCTCTGGTTTTCCGACAAGCGACCTTCCAACACTTCGACCGATTTCGCTTCGCGCCAGGTTTCCGGGCGAACGTTGGCGGCAAACTCGTCGGTGAGCTTTTGCAGCTCGGCTAATTCCGCGGGCTTGGCGGGGCGACCGAGATCGACCCAGAGCGTATCGACATGGCCGTCGCCGTCGTTGTCGACGTCCCAGCGTCCTTTCGCGGCGTCGACCGCCGTGACGTCGGAGCGATTGCGGACCGTGAGACGAGCCGGCGGTTGCTGTTGCTTGGTTTCGGCGTTCGGAGACTGGGCCTGCATACCGACGCGGCCGGCCGCCGATTGGCGCGAATCCGCCGTGCCGTCCGCCGTGTAGTTGAACGTGTTGAGTTGCGGAATCGACGAGTTCAACGGCTGTGACGTGACTCGCACTCCACGGCGGTCCGCCGGTATTTCCGCAGGACGCGCGGGCGAGGGGGAATGGACGACGGGACCGGCCACAGGCGCGGGTGCCCCGTTGGAATCGAACTTCTGACGGATTGCACTTTCGTGGCCCGTGACGCCGGTGTAGGTGTTCGCACCCTTGAGAACGAGCTGCCTGTTCGCATTCGCCCCGCCGCCGCTGCCGGGATTGATGTCGGAATCGTTGAACTGCTTCGAGCCGACGGACCTCGCGCCGAGTCCATCGTTTGATCTAAAAAATCTCGAGGCGTTCGGCGTTGTGGAGAAATTGCCGGCCGTAGCCGTCGGCGCGGGTGCGGACGACGCTTGCACGAGCGCCAGTTCATCCGTGTCGGGAGTGAACGACTTCCAGGTTGCGGAGTTGACCAGCACGAACGCGGCGCTCACGGCCAACGCCGCGCTCAAGCCTGCGACCGCGGTATTCCATTTGCGACGTTCGCTCGACGCCGGAGCTACCGATGCCGGCGAGGCGGCCAAGCGAGCTTGCACCAAACCGCGTAAATTGCGCGACGCGACGACGTCGGGCTCCACGGCCGTACCGGAGATCGGCGCGACCGTGGAGTTCGCGGCTTGCAGCAAGCCGGCCAGGCGGCGAGTTTCTTCGACGGCGCCGCGCAGTTTGGCGTCTTGCTTCAGTTGCGATTCCAGTTCCAAACGTTCCGCTTCCGGCAGTTCGCCGAGAGCGTAATCGGTCACGCGGGTATCGGTATGTTCGTTCATGATTATCGTTTCCCTATGGGGGAGATACTTGTTTAAGAAGGCGTCATTCGTCGCGACGCGCAGCGGAGCGCGTCTTCCGTGTTTCTCATTCCGCAGTCAGCAGTCGGTATTTCGCATTCTTCCGTTCACGCCGGCTGCTGCTCCAGCAACTTCCGCACGCGCGGATGTTTGCGAATCGTCTGCCAAGCGCGATGTGAAGCGACGCGGACGTAGCTTTCGCTCTTGCCGAGCAGTTCCGCGATTTCGGCGTAGCGGAAGCCCGCCGACCAGAAGTTGACGACCAAGCGTTGGGCGTCGGGCAGCGTGTCGATGACTTCGCGGAGTAGTTCGACGGAGTCGCCGGCTTCGGCCGCGACGGCCGGGTCGCCCGCGTCGGTGCCGAGACTTTCCGGCGGCACGTGCTCCAGGGAAGTCGCGCGGCCGCCGCGACGGCGCACATCCATGGCCCGATTGTGGCACACCGTAAACAGCCAACTCGTCAGTTGGCCGTTGCGCGCTCCCGGCGGGCGATCGCAAAGTTGCAGAAACACATGCTGCACGACGTCGCGCGCCGCATGGGCGTCGCCGGTCAGCCGGAGCGCGTAACGCGTCAGCCGGCCTTCATGTTCGTCGAGCGCGGTGAGTACCCAGGAGCGGTCGCCGCCGGCCGAGGCCGGTTCGTCGATTGCGCGTCCGGGAGGGTTGCCGTCGTCCATCGCCGTTTCTCCTCCACTGTCTACAGGAGTGCGTCCGTGTATGTTGACGCAGGCCCGGGAGGTTTCGTTTCAGCGATTCTACGGAGATTGCCGGCCGATTGCCGGAGAGGGAGCGCCGGGTCGAGAGAAATTCCGCCGGCGCAGCAGCGAACGCAGACGTTGCGTTCGGAAACTTGGCTTAGCCGCCGCGGCCGCGCGGCGCTGGGCCGGTCACGGCCGACCGGGCTAAGCGAAAGACGGGCTCTTAGCCCTTGCGATGGCGGATACGAGCACGCATGCGGCGCTTCTTGCGGCCAACTTTGCGACGCCCTTTTCCAGTCTTCTTAACACCCACGGTGGCAAACTCCGACAAAGGATGGACAAATACGATGCGGCTCGGACAACAGCCTGCCGAACGTAAACCGGCCCGCCGTCGACGATTGCGCTAAAAATCGCGAGGCCCAAGTGTAGCAGACGGCGGAGAAACACAAAAGGCAAAATGCAAAACGCAAAGCGACGTGCCACAACCGCGTATTTCGCCTAGTTTTGCGTTCTATCTTCCGACTTTTGCGTTTTGTTACGCCGGGCGAACGTCCTGGCCGCGCGGCAAGTCTTCCAGGCTTTCAAGCCCGAAGAGTTCGAGAAACCGCCGCGTGGCGACGAACTTCGCCTCTTTCCGCGAGGCCCCCTCGGGCCGTTCGAGCCGGAGCAACTGCCGGCGGAGCAATTGCTTCAGCACCGCGCCGCTCGGGTGGCCGCGGAGCGTGCTCACTTGCTCGGCCGTGAGTCCACCGCGATACGCGACGACGGCCAACACCTCGACCGCGGCCTGCGACAACCGCACGGCCCGATTGCGGCCGAAGACTTTGTCGCGCACTCCGCCGAACTCGGCGCGCAGCGTCAGCCGATAGCCGGACGCTTCCGAGACGATCTCGTACGGCGCGTTCTGCGCCGTGTAGCGCTCATTAAGCGTGCGCACCGCGGCGTCGATCTCTTCCATGCGGACGCCGCGCATCAGCCCGGCCAGCCATTGGGCGGAAATCGCAGCCTGTTCCGGGTCGCCGACGAAGAGCATCGCTTCGACGATCGTCAGCGGCGAAATATCGCAGGCCGCGTCTTGTTCCTCGGGCGACGCCTCGCGCGGCAGCGACTCGGCCAAGGCCGCCACGGGATCGTCGCCGGCCGGGGCCTGCGACGCTTCGGCCGGTGCTTCCTCGTAAGGGTCGGCCCCCTGCCCGAGCATTTCGGCGAAGGCGGCGCTCAGCGAATCGAGCGACAAACCGGGATCGGGCTGGTCGGCGGGCGCGGCCACGGCTTCCAGTCCCGCGTCGGGCGGCGCGGCCGGCAACGCCGCTTGTTCCGGCGCCTCGGCGGCTTGCTTCGACTTCGGTTTGCGTTTGGCCATGGATTCGGCTCGAGGCTGCCGGGGTAAGAAGTTCCCCGTACCTGGAACTTACCCGAAATCAGCACTGCCGGCGAAGACCAATCACGCGCCGGTCGTCCCCACGCCCCCCAAAACGCAACAAGGGAGACGGGGGAATAAGCTCCCCGTCTCCCTTGCCGGATGACTTGCCGTTCGTCCGAAGCGGGCGCTACTTCCGCTTGGCCCACTCGCGCTTCATAAAGGCCAGCGCGTCGCGGGAAAGCTGTTCTTCGCTTTCGAACATCTGCCGCCAGATTTTCGTGGCCGCGGCCAATGCCGGCAGCGCGCCGCCGAAGGCTTCCACGGTGAACCAGCCGTCGTAGCCCGTGGCCTTGAGCGCGTCGAACGTTTCGTCCCAGGCGATGTTGCCTTGGCCCGGCGTGCTCCGATCGTTCTCGGAAATATGGACGTGGATCGTGTAGTCCTTGCACGCCTTGATCGCCTCGGCCGCGCTCTTCTCTTCGATATTGGCGTGGAACGTGTCGTACATCATCCGGCAGCTCGGGTGATTCACTTCCTTGCAGAAGGCGGCCGTATCGACGGCGCTGTTCAGCAAGTAGCACTCGAACCGGTTGAGATACTCGACGGCGAGCCGGACGTTCACCTTGGCGGCATGCTCGGCGACCTGCCGCATACTTTCGACGGCCCACTTCCGCTCGTCGGCCGTGGGGCCGGAGCCGGTGAAGTAGCCGAGCGCCGAATGGTACGGCCCGGCGATGATCGTCGCGCCGGCCGCTTGGCAGCAATCGAGCACGAGCTTGTTGTTCGCCACGCCGGCGGCGCGGACCTTCGCGTCGGGCGAAGCGGGATTGTCGTCGACGCCGCGGCAGGTGACCGCCGTGCGCTCGAGCCCGAGATCGTCGAGCCACTTGCCGACCTTGGCCATGTGGTCCGGGTTGAGTTCGAAGATCGGCAGTTCGAC
>CAZWDN010000232.1:0-8153 GCA_964633125.1 uncultured Pirellula sp.
TCGTCGGCATGGTGCTGCGAAACGCCGCGGGCCACGCGCGCCAGAATCGCATCGCTGCAATCCATGTGTGCCGCCGCATCTTTCGGGCGGACGCGAACCCGGCGATCGACGACCGAAAGCCAGTCGGGCACGGCCGTGCCCGCGAGAAAATACGGGTCGTCGACGTAGCGGTAGCCGTGGGCGAAGTAATTCATCCGTGCGGGCCTTTTGCCTTCCGCCTGCGGGCCAACTAAACTTCAACGAGCCTTGAAACTGGGCGCGATTCGCACGTCGCCCAAACAGAATTATACGCCGCCGAGCGCGGCCGAGGAGTATCGACTTGAACGCCCCCCGTTTTACGAACTCGCCGAAACGCCGACGCTCGACGCATGTCGTCGCTTGCTGGATCTGCTATCTGACGTTGGCCGCCGCCGCGGCGCTCGTGGCGATGCGGACACAAGATGCCGCGGCCGCTGAGGCGCCGACCGCGGGCAAGACGCCGAATATCGTCTTCATCTTCTCGGACGACCACGCTTATCAGGCGATCGGCGCCTACGGCAGCGCGATCAACCAAACGCCGAATATCGATCGCCTAGCGAAGGAAGGAATGCTCTTCCGGAATTGCTACGTGACGAATTCGATTTGCGGCCCGAGCCGCGCCGTGATTCTCACCGGCAAATACAGCCACCTGAACGGCTTCCCCACCAACGGCGCCTTCGAGCGGTTCGACGGTGCGCAGCAGACGTTTCCCAAGCTGCTGCAAGGTGCCGGCTACCAAACGGCCCTGATCGGCAAATGGCATTTGGTTTCCGACCCGACCGGCTTCGACTACTGGCACATCCTGCCCGGGCAGGGGGCCTACTACAATCCGCCGATGAACGATAACGGCAAGCAAGTGAAGCACACGGGCTACACGACGGAGATCATCACCGATCTGTCGCTCGACTGGTTGAAGAAGCGTGACAAATCAAAACCGTTTCTCTTGATGTGCCAACACAAGGCGCCGCACCGCTCGTGGGATCCCGCGCCGAAATACTTGAACAAGTACGACGACGTGACGATTCCCGAGCCCGACACGCTCTTCGACGATTACTCGGGCCGCGGCAAGGCCGAACATACGCAGGACATGACCATCGCCAAAACGATGACCGAGCAAGACTTAAAGCTCGTATTTCCGAAGAATCTAACGCCGGAACAATTGAAGCTTTGGGAAGACGCGTATGGAGCGGAGAACGAAGCCTTCCGCAAAGCGAATCTGCAAGGACAAGACTTGGTGCGCTGGAAGTACCAACGCTACATCAAGGACTATTTGCGCTGCATCGATTCGGTCGACGAAAGCGTCGGCCGCGTGCTCGACTATCTCGATAAGGAAGGTCTTGCCGAGAACACCATCGTCGTCTACTCGGCCGATCAAGGCTTCTATCTCGGCGAACACGGCTGGTTTGACAAACGCTGGTTTTATGAACAGTCGGTGAAGACGCCGCTGCTGGTGCGCTGGCCGAAGACGATCAAGCCGGGAACCGTGAATACGGCGATGGTTTCGAACCTCGACTATCCGGAGACGTTTCTCGCGGCCGCGGGTTTGCCGGTGCCCGGCGACATGCAAGGCAAAAGCCTGTTGCCGTTGCTCGCCGGCAAGACGCCCGACGATTGGCGGAAGAGTTTCTATTACCACTACTACGAATTCCCGGGCCCGCACAGCGTGCGTCGGCACTATGGCGTGATCGACGCCCGCTACAAGCTCATGCACTTCTATGAGCCGGACGTGGCCGAATGGGAGCTGTTCGACCTCGAGGCCGATCCCAAGGAAATGAAGAGCGTGTACGACGACCCGAACTACGCGAAGGAGCGGGCCCGGCTCGAAGCGGAACTCGTACGCCTGCGCACCGAACTCAAGGTGCCGGACCAAGACCCGCCGCAAACCTTGCGCAAGGCGGGGGCCGGGGGAAAGCGCGCAGGTGCCGCGAAGGCAGGTGCAAAGAAGAAGCAACAAGAGAAGGACGCGGTCTAGCGAGTTAAGTCCTCTGCCAGCCAAGTTTAGCAGGTGCAGAGTCGATCGATTCTCACAATTGCTACCGGCTTGTGATCCATGCAGATTCAGTTGCGAGACACGGATCGGCAAGATCACGAGGCAATCTTTCGCATCGAATCACATCCGATGGTTCGTTGTAATCAGTACCCTTGGCGGTGGGGAACAACGTTTCCGATTTGGCAGTACTCGCATTTCGGTCCGGGCGTCGCCCGAGTCAGGTATAAGTATTCGACGATCCTATGGAATGACGTCGTCGTCGGCAGTATTAGTTACCACTGGGTCAGGACTGCCGCCGGGACGGAAAGCCATTGTGGCTGGAATCTCGACCCGGATTATTGGGGTCGGGGAATCATGTCCACGGCCTTGCTGTTGTGGATGGAACGGCACTTTGCAGCATACGATTCGCTTGGGATTGTCGCAGATTGTTTTTACAACAATGCTCGATGCCTACGTTTGCTCAAAAGGCTGCAATTCCAACAGGAGCACGTGGGGTTCTTCGAACGCGTCATGACAATGGCCCAAACGAATTGCGGGCGATGGATCGTCCGCCATCGCTTGACGCGCAGAACTTGGGAGGCAGCGAGGGCTCAATGAAAGCTTTACGGTTTTCTTCACGCACATTTACGGCGTTGATCCTTGCATTGTTGTCGTCCGCAATAAGCGGCACCCGGGCGGAGCAGCCTAACGACGCCGCATTGCGCGGCGCGAAACCCACATTTGATTCTCGTCTCGCGCCGCTCCCCTCCGTCGCCCCGGCGCCCACCGATAATCCGACGACGCCCGAGAAGGTCGCCTTAGGGAAGCAGTTATTCTTCGATCCGCGCCTGTCCGGCGGCAACACGATGAGTTGCGCCTCGTGTCATAAGCCCGATCACATGTTCGGCGACGGCACAGATTGGAACAAGGGAGAGAAAGGCGTCACGCTCTTGCGCAATACGCAGTCGTGCGTGAACGTCGGCTTCTACGAGAGCTTCTTCTGGGACGGTCGAGCCGCGTCGTTGGAAGAACAAGCGCTCGGGCCGATTCAGTCGGAGGTCGAGATGAACCAAAATCTCGACGAACTCGAACGGGAGCTCAACGCCGTGCCGGGCTACGTGAGCCGATTCCAAGCGGTGTTCAGTGCGAAGCCCGATCGGAAGAACGTCGCTAAAGCATTGGCGGCATTCCAACGAACGCTGATCTCCGGACCGTCTCCTTTCGATCGCTATCTTCAAGGCGACGAGCAAGCTCTCTCGGCCGACGCGAAGAAGGGCCTGGAGTTGTTCACCGGCGCGGCACGTTGCGTTGAGTGCCACAACGGTCCGCTCTTAAGCGACGGCAAATACTATCGCATGGGCGTTTCCGAGGAAGACCTGGGCCGCGCGGAGCTTACGGGAAAGACCGAGGATCGTTACCGCTTTCGCACGCCCTCGCTGCGAAACGTCGTCGACACGGGCCCTTACATGCACAACGGCCTGTTCGCGTCGCTCGATCGGGTCGTGGCGCTCTACTACCACGGCGCGTCGGAGACGACGACCGACGGCCTCGTGATCGACGCTCCCGATCTCTCGGAGCAGAGCCTCGACGACGTCGACTACTTGATGGCGTTCCTGAAATCGCTGAGCGGCGCGCCGCCGGACTTCACGCCGCCGGTTCTACCGTAACGATCGCACGCGCACCAAGTGCGTCATCATCATCCGGCGGACCTCGTACAGTTCGACGGTGAGTTCGTCGAACGTCGCCTCGTCGATATAGCCTAAATCGTGGGCCAACAGAATTTGGTACTCGAGCTGGCTCGTGGCGGAAATCGAATGTTGCAGCGGGCTGGCCGATTCCCGCTCGACCGGGGCGTTCGAGCCCTCCACGAGCAGCGAGCCGATCGACGCCGCCGTGCGACGAATCAGCGCCGTCAGGTTGACGAGTTCTTCTTTGGGAAACGAACGTGTAATTTCGTGGATGCGAACCACGAGCTTGTGCGTGCGTTCCCAGAACTTCAATTCGCGGTAGGTCTTCACCGTGCTCACTCCGTCCGACTACTCGGTCGTCATTCGATCGCAACCCGATCGATTAACTATAGGTGAGCGTTTGCGACCAGGGGGCGAGAGTCGTGAATTGCCGGGCGTGCGGAATGTAGCGGCTGTACCGGCGGCCGGGCCGCGGGACAGTTGGTCGTTCGGGCAAAAGCAAACGGCGGGGAGCGACCCCCGCCGTTTGCCGAATCGTCGCCGTTCGTCCGTGCGCGGTTAGCTCGCGGCGGCCGGAACTTCGTCGAGCAGCTTCGCCCAACGCTTACCGGTGCGGCGCTTCCACGCCCCTTGGTGGTAAGCGAAGCCGCAAACAAGCGGCACGGCGATGGTCGCCTCGCTGAACACCATCTGCTCGAACACCGTATCGACCTTGCCCCAGCTCGAGGCTTCCTTCAAGGTCGAGCCGCTCAAAGCCCCGTCGCGCGTGTCGGCCACGGTAATCTGCACCGCGTACTTGTGCATCGGCGCGTCGACGCCCAGGATCTCCGCCGATACCACGATGTCTTGCGCGAAGTTCTTCGGCACGCCTCCGCCGACCATCAGCAGGCCCGTCGTCGGGTTGCGGATCTTGAGTTGCGTCAGCTCGTAGAAATCCTTGGCGCTGTCGATCGACACCTTCGGCTGGTCGCCCCGGCCGTGTTGATGGGCCACCAAACCGAAGCCCGCCGAGCAATCGGAAAACGCCGGGCAGAAGATCGGCACGTCGCATTCGTACGCGGCGGACACGATCGAGTTCGGCGTCTTGCCGTGCTCCTTCAAATACACGCCCATCTCGCGGATAAACTCGCGCGACGAATACGGCCGCGGCGGCAGTTCGTCGGCGATTTGCTTCGTCACGTCGTCGCAAATCCGCAGATCGTCTTCGTCGATGAACGTGTCGTAAATCCGATCGATGTGCAGGTCGCGGAGAATGTCGTCGTGCAGGCCCGCCTTGTACTGATCGTCGGCGATGTAGTGCTGGAAGCCGAGCGCCTCGAAGAAGTCCTGGTCGACGATGTTCGCCCCGGTGCTCACGATCGCATCGACCATGTTGTGCCGGATCATGTCGACGAACACCTGCTTCAGGCCGGCGCTGATCAGCGAGCCCGCCAAGCAGAGAATCACGCCGCATTCCTTGTCGTCGAGCATGCGGTGGTAGATGTCGGCGGCGCGGGCCAAGTCGCGGGCCGAAAACGCCGTCTGCCGCATCTGCTCGACGAGCGGCGACACGTCGTGCTTCGTCATGTCCAGGTGGCGGATCGGGCGCGAGAGCAATTCTTCCTTCGTCGGACGAGCGGGAGCATTCATCGGCAAACACCTTCGCAAAGGATTGCGACCGGACGCAAGAGGCGTCGAAAACAAAGTCCGCCGCGGCGCGAGTTCACGACCTCACCCGAGACCGTGCACCGTGCGGAATTTTGCCACGCATCGCAATCGGTATTTGTATCCCTTTGCCCGCCGCTAGTCGAGAGGCGCGCCGCCGTCCAGATAAACGCAATCCCGCACAACTCCTCATAAAACGCTTGCGCTTCGTCGTTACGCTCCACGTTTCCCCCGAGCACCGCCGGTCACCGTCTCGCATCGGAGCAAGCCGCCTTGAAATTCCACTTTGTCGACGCCGCCGCAGGCTCGGTCGATATCCGCGCCGAAGGCCCCATCGCCCCCGATTCTCCCGAGCAACTCACCGACGCGCTCGTCGAACTTGTCGGCCCTCAGATTTACACCCGCAAGCTCCGCATCAACCTCTCCGAGGCCGATTTCATCAGTTCTGCGGGCATCGGCGGGCTGTTGCATTGCCACCGGCAGTTCCGTGAAAATGGGGGAGAATTGGTCGTGCACGCTCCTTCGCGCACCGTCCGCCAAACGTTCGACCTCATGCGCTTGCAAACCGTCTTCAAGATCGACTAGCCGTCGCTTCCGCCCGACCTCTCTCCGCCCCCTTACCGCCCCGCGCTCGCAGCTCCCCGAGTTTCCGCCATGGCCATTGACGAACCGATCGACTTCCGCGAACGCCCGCTGCCGATCGACGACGATCCGGAAACCGCCATCATGCAGATCGTCGACGAAGCCGCGGCGCTCGCCGCCAGCGACATCTTCTTCGTCACCGACCCCGACTACGTCCACGTGCTCGTCCGCCACATGGGCTCTATGCGCAAGCTCCACACGCTTTCGCTCGCCGACGGCCGACGCTGCATGAACTACATCAAAACCGCCTCCGACATGGATCTGTCGGAGAAGCGCCGACCGAGCGACGGCCGTTGGGTGTTCGTCGGTCCGTCCGGCATCCGGCGCGATCTGCGCATCAACACCATCCCCACGTTGCACGGCGAAGATTTCTCCCTTCGCATGCTCGGCCGCGTCGGGCAATCCGACGACTTCGAAAGCCTCGGCCTCGAAAAGCAGCAACTGCGCGATCTGCTCAACATGCTGCAAACCCCCGGCGGATTGATTCTCGTCACCGGCCCGAGCGGCGCGGGCAAAACCACGACGCTCTACGCCTGCCTCCACTATCTCAACGACGGCAAGCGCAAGCTCAACACCATCGAAGACCCGATCGAGTGCGAGATCCCCGGCGTGCGGCAATCGCAAGTCGACGTCTCGATCGGCCTCGACTTCCCCGACCTGCTCCGCAGCGTGCTGCGTCAAGCCCCCGACGTGATCCTCATCGGCGAGATTCGCGACAAGGTCACCGCCCAAACGGCGATTCGCGCCGCCAACTCCGGGCACCTCGTCTTGGCGACGATGCACGCCCCCGTCACGGCCGGCGCAATTCGCGCCATGCTCAACTACGACGTGCATCCGCATTTCCTCGCGTCGAGCTTGCTGGGGGTCGTCAGCCAACGGCTCGTGCGCGTCCTCTGCCCGAAGTGCCACGTGCCGATCGACGTGAGCGAAGCCCCCGACGCGTTCGCCGACGTCTCCGCCTGGTTGCTTCCCGGTCAAGGCAAAACTATCTACGGACCGAAGGGGTGCGAAGATTGCCATCGCGTCGGCTTCTCCACCCGCACCGGAATTTTCGAGGTGATGAACATCGGCGCTCGGATGCGCGGCCTCATCGCCGATATGGCGGCCGAACGCGCCATCGCCGACGAAGCGCTCCGCGACGGCATGATCGATTTCCGCCGCGCCGGACTGCTCAAAGTCGCCCAAGGGGTGACCAGCATGGAAGAACTCATGCGCGTGATCCCGGCCGAATACTTGGGAACGGAACGCTAACTAGCATCCGCGCATGCCGACGGTTATTCTGACGACGCACCGTCCCTAAGCCGTCGCCGGAGCCGTCCGCCATGCGCTCGTTATCGTTTGCCGCGCTCGCCGCCATATCGTTCGCCGTTCTTTCGATCGACGCCGCGCGCGCCGCCGAACCGGCCGCGCCCGGCAACTTTCCGCACCGTGTCATCCTCCAAGGCAACGGTAAGTTGGCGATCGTCGGCGTCGACGGCCGCGTCGAATGGGAGCTGCCGTGGAAGGGAATCCACGACATCCACGTCCTTCCCGGCAACGGGGCTCCGGCAAAGTCCGTCATGGTGCAGCAAGGGGCCGCCAAAATCGCCGAGATCGATCTCAAAACCAAACAAGTCGTCTGGTCGTACGATTCCGCGAATAGCAACGGCAACGCCGGCAAGAAGATCGAAGTCCACGCTTTTCAGCCGCTGGCCGACGGCCGCGTGATGATCGCCGAAAGCGGCGCGGCCCGGATCATCGAAATCGATCGCTCGGGCAAGTTGCTGGACGAGGTAAAGCTCAAAGTCGAGCATCCTCATCCGCATACCGATACGCGCCTCGTGCGCAAGCTCGCCTCGGGCAATTACCTCGTCTGCCACGAAGGAGACGGCGCGCTGCGCGAGTACGATTCCGCCGGCAACGTCGTGTGGGAATATCGCGTGCCGCTGTTCGATCAAGAGCCCCAGGGAGGGCACGGGCCCGAAGCCTGGGGCAACAAATCGTTCGCCGCCGTTCGCTTGCCGAGCGGCAACACGCTCCTCAGCACCGGCAACGGGCACGGCCTGCTCGAAGTCACTCCCAAGGGCGAGATCGTCTGGCGACTCACGCAGCGCGAACTCCCCGGCATCGTGCTCGCTTGGGTCACCACGCTCGAAGTTCTGCCGAGCGGCAACATCGTCCTGGGCAACTGCCACGCCGGACCCGGCCAACCG
>CAZWDN010000233.1:0-5770 GCA_964633125.1 uncultured Pirellula sp.
TTCGGATCGCGATGATGGAGCAGCCATTGGTTGATCGGCATCCAGCGGCGCAACACCTTCATACTGCTCAGCGAGTGCCAGCCGGAAACGTCGCCGAGCAGTTGGCGAAACGCCTGCCAACGGGTCTTCGGCCATTGCCACATGGCGTTGCCTTGAAACATCCGGTAATACGGATCGGCCGGCGTGTTCGTCGCGAGGTGATGTTCGAGATGTTCGCCCCGGTAACCTTGCGTCGACATCCCGAGCGGAAACGCGCAGAGGAAGTTCGAGATGTATTCGTTGGCCCAGCGGGCGGTGAAGAGTCGGTAGTGCGTGGCGTCGTGCATGATGATGCCGAGCGCCTGCTGCTTGGCGGCGATGATCGCGGCGGCCGGAACATAGAGCCACCACCGGTCGAAATACACGGCGACGGCGACCACGGCGGCGATCGTCGCCCACTGCCGCGCGATGATCAGCGCGGCGAGCCCGTTGCTCAAGCGCGAGAGCTTGCGAACGTCTTCCACCAGCGGCTTATCTTCGAGAATCGCCAGCGGCGACGTGACGGGCACGGGCAAGGGCAGGGCGGTCGACATGCGTACGACACCAGAGGGAACGAGCGGAAGCGCAACGAAATGCCGCGCCGTCCTGCGCACCAACCCCGTCCGTGCAAAAACTACCGAGGGTTCGATTGTAGTCCGACGGACGACTAAAAGCGTCGGCAATTAGCGACGCTTTCCCGCTTACCGCCGATTATTTTGCGGCTATTTCTTCTCAAACGCCGCGTCGAAGGCCCGACCGCTCGGGGCAAAATCGAGCCGTTTGACGAATTCGGCCGCCTCGCGAGCGCCATGCTCCCGGTCCATACCGCAATCTTCCCATTCCACCGAGAGCGGGCCTTGATAGCCGATCTGGTTGAGCGTGCGGATGATTTCTTCGAAGTTCACGCCGCCGCGTCCCGGCGAACGGAAGTCCCAACCGCGGCGCGGGTCGCCGAAGTTGAGATGGCTCGAAAGAATGCCGGAGCGGCCGTTGAGCGACGTGATCGCGTCTTTGATATGCACGTGGTAGATGCGGTCGGGAAACGCGCGGAGAAACTCGACCGGATCGACTCCCTGCCAGAGCAAATGGCTCGGGTCGAAATTGAAGCCGAACTCTTCACGGCGACCGAGCGCATCCAGGGTCCGCTCAGCGCTGTAAATGTCGAACGCGATTTCCGTCGGATGCACTTCCAGCGCGAAGCGCACGCCGCACTCGCCGAAGACGTCGAGAATCGGGTTCCAACGCTCCGCGAGAAGTTCGTAGCCGGCGTCGATCCAACTTTGCGGCACCGGCGGAAACGAATAGAGCAAATGCCAAATGCTGGAGCCGGTAAAGCCGTTGACGACTTCGACGCCGAGCTTCTGCGCGGCGCGGGCCGTATGCTTGAGTTCTTCAGCGGCCCGCTTGTTGACGCCGGCCGGGTCGCCGTCGCCCCAGACGTGCGGCGGCAGTATCGCCTTATGACGTTCGTCGATCACGTCGAGCACGGCCTGCCCGACGAGGTGCGTGCTGATCGCATGCACCTGCAAGTCGTGGCGTTCGAGCAAGTCGCGTTGCTTGCGGCAGTACGAATCGTCTTTCAGTGCGCGGGGTACGTCGAAGTGGTCGCCCCAACAGGCGAGCTCCAAACCTTGAAAGCCGAACTCGGCCGCCTGACGCGCCAAAGTTTCCAACGGCAGATCGGCCCATTGACCGGTAAACAACGTGACGGGACGAGCCATGCCGAAGTTCCTTCGAAGTGCGAGAACCTACTTGTGACGAAGTGTCACGTATTCTGCCAGAAGTCCGGAAGTTTCACCACGGAGGCACGGAGAACACTGAGAAACCTCAGATTGCAAATTGCGATTCGACCTCCCTCACCGTGTCCTTCGTGCCTCCGTGGTGAAATAACCTCTCCTTCCGGCACGTGCTATAATCGTTAGAGTCGCCGTCGTTTGTTTCTTTTACACCGCCGGGCCGATGAAGCTTTCAATACTCACTCTTGCTTGCCTCGTTTTGTCGGCGGCCGCTTCGGCGCAAGCCGCCCCGCGCGTCGATGTGGAAATCGCCGTAGAACCGGGTTTCAATGCGACCGACCTGCCGGCTTGGCATGAATTGCTCAGTTCCGTCGGCGTCGACAACTTGCGTCTCGGCGGCGGCGCCAACGGCGGGAAGCGTTTGGGCATCGAACCGGGCGACGCCGCGACCGGCGCGAGCCATCGCGTGTTCGGCATCCTTTCGACGCGCGGCGAACTCCTGCTTCCAGGCGGACGTTTCGGACGCGGCGACCGCGCGGGCCTCGCGAAGTATTTTTCCGACGTGAAGACTTCCGGCGGGCCGCGCAAGGCCGGCGAAAAGCCGGCGCCGTTCGGATTGCCGCCGGACGTGCTCCAAGCCGTGGCGCGCGATCTGGAGAAGCCGGTCGATTTCACGACCTCCGGCGTCGCACCGGCCCAAGTGCTGTTTGAAATGGGCAAACGGTTGGCGAGTCCGTTCGTCGCCGATCCGGCGATTGCACGCAAACTCGGCCAAGCCGAAAAAGTGCCGGGCGAACTCAAAGGCCTGGCCTGCGGCACGGCGGCGGCGGCCATTTTGCGTCGCGAAGGGCTTTCGATCATGCCTCGGCTCAAAGCCGACGGTCGGCCGGAGTATTTCGTCGCCGCGGCAGGCGCGAATCAGGACGTTTGGCCCGTCGGCTGGCCGCCCGATCAACCTTTGCCCGAGATGCTGCCGGAGCTGTTCACGCTCCGCAACGTGGAAATCGACGACATCTCCGCGGCCCAATTGTTTCAAGTGGTCACGGATCGCGTGAAACTGCAGATGCTCTTCGACGAGCAAGCGCTGCTGGTGAAGAACATCGATCCCGCCAAGGTGAAAATCAAAATCCCCTCGGCGAAGATCGGCTACGCCGCGGTGCTCGATCGCGCGATGTTTCAAGCCGGATTGAAACACGAAGTTCGCGTCGACGACGCCGGCAAACCGTTTCTGTGGGTCACGACGCGATAAGTAAGCGCAGAAGTCAAAATGCAAAAGGCAAGACAGGAGAGTATCACGCGGCCGTTTTAAGTTTTGCGTTTTGCGTTTTAACTTTCTCTTTTACCTTCTCTCATGTTCACCGGCGCGCAAATCGTCGAGGTCTTCACGAAGCTCGGCATCACGCATGTCGTGTGGCTGCCCGACTCGACGCTCGGCACTTGGGAGTCGGCCTTATCGTCCGCCGATGGTCTGCAACTGGTGCGGGTTTGCCGGGAAGGGGAGGCGTGGACGATCGCCGCCGGCCTGCATCTCGGCGGCAAGCGGCCGATCGTCGTGCTGCAATCGACCGGCTTGTTCGAATCGGGCGACGCGCTTCGCAACGTTTACTACGATCTCGGCCTGCCGCTGTGGGTGCTCGTCGGGTATCGCAGCTATTTGCTGCCCGACTCGCGCGACTCCGCCAAACGCTTTGCCGAGCCGATTCTCAAGGCCTGGGCACTCGACTACTTGCTCGTCGAGCGGCCGGCGCAACTTCAGGAAATCGCGGCGCATCTCGCAGCCTGCGCCGCGGCGGGCAAGCCGGGCGTCGTGCTCTTGGCGGAAGGAAAGGGGTGAGCCCGATGCCGAACGGCAAAACTTCCGGCGGCGGCAAACGTACGGCGATGCCGCTACGACCGGCGCTCGACGTGATCCGTAAGTTGCGCGGCGACGCGATCGTCGTCACCACGATGGGCGCGGCCCGCGAATGGCCGCAGCTATATGCCGACGGCGCCGTTCGGCACCCGCTCGACTTTCAGTACCTGCCGTCGGCGATGGGACACGCCCCGATGCTGGCCCTCGGCCTGGCGCTGGCCCGACCGGAACGCGAGGTGATTTGCTTCAACGGCGACGGCGGCATGCTGATGAGCCTCGGCTGTCTGGTGACCACGGTCGCCGCCGGGGCGCACAACTTCACGCTCATCGTGCTCGATAACGGGCTCTACGAAGTCACCGGCGGGCAGCCGACCGCGGGCGCGGCCGAAGCGAAGGTCGGCGGCGGCTCGTGCGACTTCGCCGCCTTCGCGCAGGGAGCCGGCTTCCATACGGTGCGCCGGTACGCGCGGCTCGACGAGTGGGAAGCCTCGGCCGCCGAAGTGCTCGCGCTGCCGGGCCCGCGCTTCGTGCAATTATTCACGGAGCCGGTCGGCGCGGCGTATCACTTGCCTGCGCCCGCGCCGATGGCCGAGCAAATCAAGAAGTTCCGGGCGGCGCTAGGCGCGTAGCGTTACGGAATCTCGAAGAGCGATTGGCTCTTCACGATCGCGTAGTCGTCCGGGAAGGTGTGGAACGACTGCACGCACAAGCTGCGATTGCGCGATTCGATGCCGATGAAGCTCAAGGCCCCCAGCGCCATGCGCCCGCCGCCGTTAAAGCTGTAGAGCAATCCGCGCGAGCCGGCGTCGCGGGTCAGCTCTTGTTGGAAGGCCCAAAAGATTTCAGGCTCGACCGTTTCGAGCTGGAAATTCATCTGATAAGTCACGCCGCCGCGGCATTCGACCCGATCGCTCCGCTGGCCGCGCAGTTTGTACGACATCAGTCGGCGCTTCTGCGGCAGCGGCTGGCCGGAGGCGGCGGCGACTTCCGTCAGCGTGAGGCCGTGGTAGCGCCAAGTAATCACATGGCCCGCGCCGGTGATGTCGATCTTCACGCCGTAATCGCCGCGCTCGAAGCTGCGGGAGTCGTGCGTTACGAAGAGCTCCGGATGGAGCGAGCGACCGTAGAGTTGAAACACCAATTCAGCAATTTTCGGGCGAGCAGACTGCACGAGGGCAACCCTTGCTGGAAAGCGGTGATTGGTAGAAGCGACGGGACGTTACGATTTCGGGCATATCGTCGGTCGAATGAAGCGAACGCTTTTTTCGAGCGACGGCGGGCATTATAGAACTCTCTTTCCACAGGTCCAAGAGTGTTTTGCCGCCGCGCATTTTTCATCGCGAATCTTATCTTGACAATTGCGCGCACAGCGCACGATGCGCGACTGTCGAGCGACGGCGCATGCTAGCGGGCCGGCGTTTTTGCGTCGCATGGCAATCGTCGCGCGGCGGGCGGAAAAAATATTCTCCGGCGCGTCGTCGCAAGTTCGTCACGGAAGTTCCCATTGACAAGTCGCGTGAAGAATTGTTCGCAACTTGTTACAACGAAGCGGTCCTTCGCATTCTCGCCCCGACCGGAGTTTTCCCTTGACGGCACCCGTGCAAGACGCTTTCAACCGCCTGCTCGAGCGCTACGGACCGCAGCATTGGTGGCCGGGCGAAGGGCCGCTGGAAATCCTGGTCGGCACGGTGCTCGTGCAGAATACGAACTGGCGCAACGTCGAGAAGGCGATCGACAACCTGCGAGAAGCGGGCGTGACGACGCCGGAAAAGATTTACGCGCTCGATCCTGAAGAACTCAGCGAGCTCATTCGCCCGGCCGGCTATTATCAGGTGAAAACCAAGCGACTGCGGAATCTCCTGCGGCTGGTCGTCGAACAATACGACGGCGCGCTCGAAGCAATGTTCGCCGGCGACATGCACGCGCTGCGAGAAGAATTGCTCGGCGTCAACGGCGTGGGGCCCGAAACCGCGGACTGCATCCTGCTCTACGTCGGTAACTTTCCCAAATTTATCGCCGACGGCTACGCGATGCGCGTCGCGGCACGGCACGGCTGGATCGAATTTGAAGCCGACTATCACGCGCTGCAAGACTTTTTCGAAAGCCGGCTCCCCGCCGAAGCGCCGCTCTTCAATGAATACCACGCCTTGCTCGTGAAGGTGGG
>CAZWDN010000233.1:5870-8128 GCA_964633125.1 uncultured Pirellula sp.
TCGTCGGGCGCGGCGCTACGGTGAGTCCCGGGAATCGCTTCGAGGCGATTCACCTGGCCGACGATTTCGAGCAACTCGCCGAAGACGACGAACTCCTCGCGGCCGAACGGCGCGTGCCGACGCAGTTTTTCGTCGATGCTTCGCAATTGATCATCGCGAAGAACGACAGCCCTGACGTCTTCTTCGATTACAGCGTCAACGCCTACCGCGGCTGCGAGCACGGCTGCGCGTATTGCTATGCCCGGCCGGGTCACGAGTATCTCGGCTTCAACGCGGGGCTCGATTTCGAAACCCGCATCATGGTGAAACTCGACGCCGCGAAACTCCTGCGCGAGGAACTGGGCCGCTCCTCCTGGAAAGGGGAGCTGATCGTGTTGTCCGGCGTGACCGATTGTTATCAGCCCGCCGAGCGACGTTTCGGGCTCACGCGCGGCCTGCTGGAAGTCATGCTCGAAGCACGGCAGGCGACCGGCATCATCACGAAGAACGCGCTGGTGACGCGCGACGTCGACTTACTTGCGCAACTGGCGGCGATGAACTTGGTGCGTGTTCACTTGAGCCTGACGACGCTCGACCAAGAACTGGCGCGCAAGCTGGAGCCGCGCACATCGTCGCCGGCCGCTAAGCTTGCGGCCGTTCGCACGCTGAGCGCCGCGGGCATTCCGGTCGGCATCATGATCGCGCCGGTCGTGCCGGGGCTCAACGATCACGAAATTCCTAAAATCCTCGCCGCCGCGGCCGAAGCAAGAGCGCGGCACGCGGGATTCGTCCTCTTGCGCTTGCCGCACGCCGTGAAGCCGATCTTTCTCCAATGGGTCGCCGAGCACTATCCCGACAAGCGCGATCGCGTGGAATCGCTAATTCGCGACACGCGCGACGGCGAGCTTTATCAAACGGAGTTCAGCGTACGACAACGGGGCACCGGCCGCTATGCGGAGCAGATCGCTCAGTCGTTCGCCGTGTTCGCCCGCAAGCACGGGCTCGATCGGCCGCTGCCCGAGTACGACTTCTCCCAATTCCGCCCGCCACGCTCTGCGAGCGGACAGATGAATCTGTTTTAGAGAAACCCCCTCACCCCCGGCCCCTCTCCCGCCAGGGGAGAAGGGAGTTCGGAGCGGCACCTCTTTGTGCCGCGGACTTGCGCGGCTCCACGGCTACTTCTTCGCGGGCGGCTTCGTCGTCTGAGCGCCTTGGGCGCGCATGATTTCTCCCGCCGCGGCCAATTGGGTCGGCGGAGGAGGCGGCGGCGTCATCGGCTTCGGCGGAGCGGGAGGCGTCGGCGCAGCAGTCGGCTTCTGTTGCAGCTTCGTGATGCCGAAATTCACGTTTTGGATATCCATCCCGCGCGTGATCGCCGTGACGATCGCCGTCGGCGTGGTCGCCCTCGCATCATTCGGGGTCTGCTCGCGAATCGTGTACTGCCCGATGTCCAATCCCTTGAACGTGTAGTTCCCAGAGGCGTCGGTGCGGGCCGTGGCGACGACCGTGCCGACGGAATCGAGCAGTTGCATGTTGATGCCGGCCGCACCCCTTTCGCCCGCCTTGCGCAGGCCGTCGGCGTTGATGTCTTGAAACACCGAGCCGGAGATCGAGGCGTGGAAGAAGAACACGTTGCTTTGCAGGTTGTTGGTCGTCGTGTTGTTGCGAATGACCTCGGCCAGCGACGTCTGTTCCAGCTTCTGCACATCGGCTTTCGAGAACGTGTTCTGATACCAGAACCGGTCGCCGTCGCGGAGGCGCGTGAACTGATCGACGAGAATTCTTGAGAATAGTTCGCCGACGCTGCTGCCCGGCCGGTGCTTCTCGGCCAGGCCGCCGACCCAGGCGTCGACCTTATCGACCGTGCCGTAGGCCGCTTTCAGTTGGTTCTGTAGTTCGACGTCGGGCGTAATCTGCGCGAAGCTCGTCACCTTCTTCAAACCGTAGGCGGCGCGCATGTCGTTGTAGTCGGGCAGCCCGTGATCGCGGCCGCGCTGAATGTTGAGCGAAGCGAGATCCAGCCCGCCCTGGCCGGGCGCGCCGAACAAAAAGTTGCGCACGTCGTCGACGACCTTCGTATCAATTTCTTCGGCGCGATCCGAGGCGAGATACTTCAGCACCGAATCGATGCCGGTTTCCTTAATCAATCCCGGATTGAAAAACGCGTCGCGCAGTTCGACGCTTTCGCGCACCGCATTGCCGTTGTTGTCGAGGAATTCGACGTCGGAGCCGAGCATGCTGTGGCCGATGCGGAACCCGACCGTGGCAAACTCGTTGGA
>CAZWDN010000234.1:0-3908 GCA_964633125.1 uncultured Pirellula sp.
TTCGTCGGCCAGATGCAGAAGCCGCAGCTCGAGCATATCGAAGGGCTGTCGCCGGCCATCGCCATCGAGCAAAAGCACCTCGGACACACGCCGCGCAGCACGGTCGGCACGGTCACGGAGATCTACGACTATCTGCGGATTCTCTTCGCGCGGCTCGGCAAGCCGTACTGCCCGGCGTGCGATATTCCGATCGGCACGCAAACCGTCGACCAAATCGTCGACAAGCTGATGCAGGAGCCGGAGGGGACGAAGCTCTACCTCATGGCGCCGCAAGACGTGCAGGTCGGCGAGAAGTACGAAACGCTCTTCGAAGACATGCGGGCTCGCGGCTACCAGCGGGTGCGAATCGACGGCAAGACCTACCCCGTCGAAGAACCGCCGGCGATCGATCGGCGCCGGAAACACTTGGTCGAAGTGGTCGTCGATCGCTCGGTGATTCGCAGCGGAGCGCGCTCGCGCATCGCCGACAGCATCGAAAGCGCGCTCGATCTCGGTCGCGGCGTGATTCACGCGGCCTACGTCGATGACAACCTGCCGGAAGAGAAATGGCGCGTCGAAGTGCATAGCCGGCACATGTCGTGCAACAAATGCGGACGCAGCTTCGAGCCGCTGTCGCCGCACAACTTCTCGTTCAACAGCGCCTTGGGCTGGTGCGGCAGTTGCGAAGGGCTCGGCATACAGACGGGCGCCAATCCCGCGGCGCTGCTGAACGACCCGAAGTTCACGCTTGCACAAGGGGCGATCGCGCTTTGGCCCGACGCGAAGCATCCGCTCTTCAAGCCGATGCTGCAGGCCCTCGGCGTGCATCTCGGCGTGCCGACCGACGTGCCGTTTGAACAACTCGGCGCGAAAGCCCGGCGAGCCATCTTCCATGGTCGCGGCGAAGATTGGGTCGAGGTCGCGGCAAGCGCCGCCGCGCCGGCGTTCCGCTTTCAATACAAAGGCCTGTATCCCGCGCTCGAAGAAGCCGCACGGCTCTCCCCTGCTCTGCGCGGCAAGCTCGATCACTTGGTCGACGAAGTGGAATGCTCGATCTGCGGCGGGGCGCGCCTGCGCGACGACGCCGCCGCCGTGCGGTTCCGCGATCGCACGATCGACGAAATCTGCCGCACGCCGCTCGGTTCGTTGCTTGAATGGGTCGAGAACCAGAAGCTCACCGGCAGCGACCGCAAGATTGCGGGCGAATTGTGGCGCGAAGTCCATAATCGACTTCGCTTCTTGGTCGACGTCGGCCTGGAATACCTGACGATCGGCCGCAGTGCGCCGACGCTTTCCGGCGGCGAATCGCAGCGCATTCGCTTGGCCAGCCAAGTCGGCAGCGGCCTCACCGGCGTGCTCTACGTGCTTGACGAGCCGACGATCGGCCTGCACCCGCGCGACAACCTCCGGTTGCTCAACGCGCTCTTCAAACTGCGCGATCTCGGCAACACGCTGCTGATGGTCGAGCACGACAAAGACGTGATCGCCGGCGCCGATCAACTGCTCGATTTCGGCCCCCGCGCCGGCGTGCACGGCGGCGAAGTGGTCGCCCGCGGTACGCCCGAAGAAGTGGGCAAGCAGAAGAAGTCGGTGACGGGGCCGTATCTTTCCGGCGCCAAGGGCATTGCCGTGCCGACGAACCGGCGCGTCCGAGTCGACGCGAAGGCGGCAGGGAAGACGATCGCGGCGAAGTCGGCGGCGGCTAAGGCCGCGGCCGTAAAGACGAAGACGAAGAAGACGGCCGACAAGAAGGAGGCCGAGGTCGACGGCGAAAGTCGCACGACGTTCCCCGGCCCGGTGCTCGAAATCCGCGGCGCCTCGCACAACAACCTGCATCACGTCAACGTGCAAATTCCGCTCGGCACGTTCACCGTCGTCACCGGCGTGAGCGGCTCGGGCAAGAGTTCGCTCGTGGAAGACGTGCTCTACAACAGCTTGGCCCGCACGCTGCATCGCGCCCGGACGTTCCCCGGCAAGCACGATGCCTTGCGCGGCGTCGAGCAGATCAACAAAGTCATACGCGTCGACCAGATGCCGCTGGGGCAGACGCCGACTTCGAACCCGGCGACCTACACCGGCGTGTTCGACCAAATCCGCACGCTGTTCGCCAACTTGCCGGAATCGAAACTGCGCGGCTACACGCCGCGCCGCTTCAGCTTCAACGTGCCCGGCGGCCGCTGCGAGAAGTGCGAAGGAAACGGCCAACTGCGCATCGAGATGCACTTCCTGCCCGACGTGTGGGTCGAGTGCGACGAATGTCGCGGCAAGCGCTACAACCCCGAAACGCTCGCCGTGCAGTTCCGCGGCTGCTCCATCGCCGACGTGCTCGACATGCCGGTGGGCAAAGCGCTCGAGGTGTTTCAGAACATTCCGCAGATCCGCAAGATTCTGCAAACGCTCTGCGACGTCGGGCTCGACTACGTGACGCTCGGCCAGCCCGCTCCGACGCTCTCGGGCGGCGAAGCCCAACGCGTAAAGCTCGCCGCCGAGCTAGCGCGCCCCGACACCGGCCGCACGCTTTACCTCCTCGACGAGCCGACGACCGGCCTGCACTTCGACGACCTGGCGAAGCTGCTCGAGGTGCTGCATCGCTTGGTCGACTTGGGGAACAGCATCGTCGTGATCGAGCACAATCTCGACGTAATCAAGACGGCCGACTGGCTCATCGACATGGGCCCTGAAGCCGGCGACGGCGGCGGTTACGTGGTCGCAGCGGGCACACCGGAACAAATCGTCGCCCATGCCGCCGCGTATCAAGCACAAGCGACGAAGCCGGCGGGCCGAGAGCGTAAGCGACCGGAATCGGCAAAGCTCCCCTCGCCCCTTGCGGGAGAGGGGCCGGGGGTGAGGGGTCCGCAAGAACTACTCCGCTCCTATACCGGCGAAATGCTCGAGCCGATCCTCGCCGCCGGCCCCTACGCGGAGCGGAAGCCGTTCGACCCGACGGCCGCCGAGAAGCCGCGCGAAGACGACGTCGATCTCGACGCCGTCGGCGAAGAGGCGCAGATGCCGTGGGAAGTCGACGGCCGGCGTTGGCACACGGTCGATCGCGTGGCCCGCAACGGCAAGCCCTGCCGCTGGGAAGGTCGCATCCTCGCCGCCGTGGTCGACAAAATCCAAGAGTTCGGGGAATTCGCGCCGACGAATTTCAACAGCCGCACGATCGTCGAAATCACCGGCGAGAAGAAGAGCGACGGTTGGTTCTTCCACGCCTCCACGGGCGAGGAATGGCTGCTCAAGCTCAAGTTCCGCACCGCCAAGAGCACGTTTAAGCGCGAGGAGATCGTCGAGCGATTGAACTTGAAGCCGCTCAACGAAATGCCGGACCTGCCGGTCTACGGCACCGAGCCGCGCGTGAAATGCAAAAACCTCCGCGGGCCGTGGCAGGAAGTGCAGCTACAGGTTCACGCCTGGGACGAGATCAACACGCCGGCGTTTTGGAAGTTCGTCGAGGAGTCGGTCCGCGGTTTCCAAAAGTTCGCCGACAAAGCGGCGATCAATCCCGAGAACATCATGCCTTGGAAGGTGCTGGGCCAGAAATGGCACTTCGCCCGCAAAGGCTTCCCGCCGGGCAAAAAGGTTGCTTGGGATAGCGAAGTGCTCGAAGAACTCTGCGAACTGCTGAGCGACACCGCGGAAGGGCAATTCCTCTGGAACAACCAGCAACTGATTCACTACTGCCTCAAGGGGCGTAGCGAACCGTGGGCCACGGTGCTGACGAAGAAGCCGCACGCCGTTGAGCTGCACCTCAACGGACCCAAGAATAAGTTCGCGCTCGGCCGCGTCGCCAGCTTCGGGCTCACGCCGGCCATGGACAAGGACCGCGCCGACCGCGACGTCGTCCGCCTGCAATTCGACGCGGTCGATCAAATCACCGACGAAGCGCTCAGCGACTTCTTAAACGAACACGCCGAAGCGGCGGTGGAGAA
>CAZWDN010000234.1:4008-8118 GCA_964633125.1 uncultured Pirellula sp.
CCGACGAAGCGCTCAGCGACTTCTTAAACGAACACGCCGAAGCGGCGGTGGAGAAGTAGCAGACAATGCTGAATGTGGAATGCTGAATGCTGAACAGCGGACAAAATTTGTTAACGCGATGCCGTACGAATGGACGTTACGATGATCTTGATCAGTTCATCCGATTCTTGATGCAACGCCTGTCGACGATTTTCCTTAACAAATCCGGATTCAACAAAGAGTTCAAACCATAGTTGGGTTTCATCTAATTCTTGGAGCACGATACCAAGTTTGGAAATGAGTTCTGCTTTGCTGCGAGCCCGTGAGGCTTCTCGATAGTTAGCCGCGACGCTTGTACCAGATCTCAACATTTGCATTCCCATCACTCGGCATTCGTCACGCTTCGGCAAGGCGCCAAAGAACTTGATAACTCGTAATGCAAACTGCTTAGTACGCGCCGCCAATTCAGGTGTTCGCATGTCGGATTACTCACAAACTTTTCGGTCCTGTTGGTGTCGTAAAGTGTAGCGAGCATTTGTCTGCCGTTCAGCATTCAGCACTCAGCATTCAGCATTTCCTATGTCCACTCCGCTATTGCCCCCACGCTTCCTCTTCCGCTTCAGCTTCACTTGTCCGTATCGCAAGCCACTGTGGAAAGAGTCAGGGCTCGCGCTGCCCGATGAGTGCCGGCTGCCGAAGCTCGCCGAGCTCGAAGGTCCGCGTAACTACGCCGAAGTGCGCTGCGCATGGAGCGAGGAGGGCGTGGCGTTCAGTTGCCGCGTCGAAGGCAAGAAACAATTGCCCTGGTGTCGCGATAGCCGGCCCGACGAGAGCGACGGGCTCCGCGTCTGGATCGACACGCGCGATACGCACAACATCCATCGCGCGAGCCGGTTCTGCCACCAGTTCATCTTCATGCCTTCCGGCTCCGGGCGCAATCTCGACGAACCATACGGCGAGCAACTCTTCATTTCGCGCGCCCGCGAAAACCCCAAACCGGTTCGCTCGAACCTATTGAAGGTCCGCCGCGACAAACGGCCCGACGGCTACGTGCTCGATTGCCTCGTGACGCCGCAAGCTCTCACCGGCTGGGACCCGGTTGAGAATCCGAAGCTCGGGTTCACCTACGCGGTGATCGATCGGGAGATCGGCACGCAAACGTTCTCGTGCGGGCCGGAGTTCCCGTACCACGAAGACCCCAGCTTGTGGGCGACGCTGGAACTGACGAAGCCGGCGTAACGCCGCGCCGGTATTCGCGTCTCGTTGTCGTCGAAACGACGGCAATCGTCACTCGATTGACGACGCCTTGCCGTCGCACGCTTCGCGACTCCGCGCGTTACACGAGGCGAAATACCGCGAATTGCGGACGCTTTCACGATTGGCACGTCGTTCGCATTTCTTCTCTCGCCGTAGCGACCTCCGACGATCGACGCCGAGCGATCGCGCAAACGAGGCCGCGCGAAGCTACGAAGGGAGACGGGCCATGTTACGGTTTGTGAAGTCGGGCGTTTTGGGTTTGACGATCTTGGGCTTGCTCGCGAGTGCCGTGCAACCGGCAAGCGCACAGGGCTTCGGCCAACCCTACGGTTACGGTCAGCAGTATCAACCGGTCGGCAATTACGGATATCCCGTGCAGCCTGCCGGTGAGCAATATCCGATTTTGAAGAAGGTGCTCATCGGCGGCGTGTTGGTCGGCGCGGGCTTCCTTGCCGGTCGCCTCACCGCTCCGAAGCCGTACCCCGTGTACAACAACTACCCGCCGGCTCGTCCGCAATTCCAACCGTCGCATAACGGCGGCCATCACGGCCACCACCGATTCTAAGGCGAGCGTCGAGCCGTGAGGCCGACGTGTCCGACGGTAACCAAACCAAAAATCGCTTGCGGGTTCGTAGGGCCAACTCCCGCGAACACGCAAGCGATCTCCTTTTCCGGTCGTTCCGCAGTCAGCAGTCCGCAGTCAGCATTTCTCTAATAGCCCGTATTCGGAAACCAGCGACTGTAATAATTGTCGCCCATGCGCTTAAGCGGCGTGATCAGCGGTAGCGGCACGCCGTTCTTGGCCCAAGCGGCGATCACGTCGCGATGCCCGAGCATGCGGACGACGTCGAAGACGTGCCCCGGCGATTTATCGCGATACCCCTTTTCGACCGCAGGGTCCCAGCAACAGATGCCGTCGGCTCCGGCGCGGTAGAAACCGTCGACGCGGGCACAGAATTGCTTCGGCGCTCCGGAATGCCAGGCAATCACCAGCGGAAAAAGTTTCACCGGCGTGCCGGCGATCGCCTCGGTGTAATACTTCATGTCGGGCTGCACAAACGACGTGTGATGCGCAAAGAACGCCGGCCCCAGCTCATCGACCAACCCTTCGCGCGCCCAGCGGCGAATATCGAAGCCGAACTTTTGGTTGTCGGCCTCTTTGCTGAACGTGGCGAGCGTGATCTTGTACGGTTTCGCGCGCCCCTGCTTCTTCGCCGTCGCGTCGAGCAAGGTTCGCCATTCGCGGAGCACGGTCGTCATCAGTTCGGCCCGCAGTTCGAGGATGCGCGGGTCGTCTTCCGGCACGGTGCGCGCGTCGGCCCCGTACTTGGTTTGAAACGCATCGCAGAACGGCTGCTCCCACAAGATCATCGGCATGCCGCGATGAAACAAGAAGCCGACGCCGTCGGGCTGTAATTCGAGTGTTTCGGCGAGCACTGCCATCACGCGCTTCCGCACTTCCGGATAGGCGTAGCTCATGTAAAGCGTGGGCGTGCCGTCGCGGTCGACGCAGCGCCACTCGGGATGGTCGACGAAAAACTTGCTGCGAAAGATTTCCTCCCAAGGGTACGAGGCGCCCCAGCCCGCCGGCCGGATCATCACGTGAAATTCGGCCCCCTGCTTCGCCGCCTCTTCACGCGCCACCTGAAGCGGGTTTACGCCTGCCTTAAACAGCGCCTCGAGCGATTCGGTATATTCCTTGTATTCCCAGCGGCAGAAGTCTTCCGTCCCTTCGCCCGAGATGGTGCCGATCTCCGACGGGTAGCAGACGATGTCGGCCCCGAGCACCTGAAACCACCACCTGCCGACGTCGCTCCTCTGGAGCCCTTTGAACGTAATACGCAGATCGTCGGCGGTGCGCGGACGATACGGCCAAATCCAGCTATGGCCGTCGAACGTCGCAATGGCGGTCCGATTCTCTTTCGGCACCGGCTTGCTCCACGCGGCAAATTCCGCGGCGGTGAGCGGCACGAGTTTCACGTAGCAGAGGGTGCTCGGCATGAACGGCTGCGGACTGATGTCGAGCCCCTGCCCCGAGAGATCGGCCGCGGTGACGAAGACTTCTTCAATTTGATCGCGGCGCGGTTTAAGCAGCGGCAACGTGCAGGAGACGCGGCTATAGACCGCTTCGCCGCTGAGCTTCACTTGCACGGAGTTTTCGTCCGCCGCGTCGAGCCCGCCGGAAGTCGTGCAGACGCCGACGTACACGGCATGCGGCCCCGTGACGCCGAGCGGCAAGCGAACCTTCGCCGCGCCGGTCTCGCGCAGCGTCGAAAGGGAGACTCCTTCCCAAGCATCGACGGCATAAGGAATCGTCTTCCACTTCCCTTTTTCGCGACGGCCCGAAGTGAGCGCTGCGGCGGGCTCGGCCTTCGAGAGGTCCGTGAGCAGTACGGCCTGATCCGCCTGCGACCAACGGCGCGAATCGTCGGGGAGCAATGCGGCGGAACTCGCCGGTTCCGCGCCGAACGACCCGCCGGCGCTCGTGGTCAGCATCGCAACGAGCAGTAGTGCAAACGGCATGCGGCGCATCGAGGTCTCCGAAGCTTGAGGCGAAGACGGAACGGCGGCATTCTGCGCCGATTCGAAGCGACTTGCAAATGTCCAGAGGAGATTTGGGCCGGCCAAATCCTCGGATGCCTTACCACCTGAGATTCCATAACGTGCGGGGTGCTGTTTGACGACGCAACACGCCGCAAATAGGCACGCACAATTCGACGTAAGTGGCGCGTGCGATACGGGACTTACGTCAACGACGGTCTGTCGGCCGCGTACATAACTCACATTAAGTACGCACAACCCGAAAACCCACAAGTGGTGCGTACATAACGCGAGTTAAGTACGCACCACCTCGGAAAGCCTGAACGTAAGTGG
>CAZWDN010000235.1:0-8075 GCA_964633125.1 uncultured Pirellula sp.
CGCTGGTGATCGACCTGGTGCGCTTCACCGAACGGGCCTGGCGCAACGGCGACACCGGCACGCTGAAGTTCCTCGCGAGCTTCTTCAAGAGCCCCTTGGGAACGCCGGAACACGACTTCACGGTGCAGTTCCAAGAACTGGAAAAGTGGGCCGCGGCGGTGAAGTAAGTCGGCGACGCATGAAGCGGCGATTCGTTGCCGATCGCCGCACCCGTTCATGCGCCTCCGTCTAAGGCGCAACGATGGTCACAATGAACTCATCCCCGTTGAAGCCGCCGCACCAGGCGCCGCGGTTGTCGCCGATGTAGTTCGCGGCAAACGGCGAACTATCAAACACCAACTGCACGCGGTACGTGCCGGGCCGGGAGAAATCGTAAAACTTCGCGAGGTCCAGCGAGCGCCGATACGGCTCCATCGCGCTCAGCGGGTAGAATCGGTACGTTGCATCTTCGCGCAACTGGCGCGATAGCGCATCCTGATCGCGCGTTTCGCGACGCATCTTCGAGACGGCGGGCGAGACCGCGGTTTTCTCACCGGCGAACTCCACGTTGAGCCCCCAAACGCCCCCTGCGGCGTCGTCACGAATCTTCATCATGATCGGCTCCGTGGGATACGGCACTTTGCGAGCATCTTCCGGATGGGTGCGCCACCAAGCTTGTGACACGCGGAGATCATCTTCGAAACGCAAGGTGAACGGCACGATAGCCGGATCCCCCGCGCGGAACACAAACTTCCGCCGTTCGGGCGTAATGCGAAACGGACAACGCCCCACGTTCTCGCCGAACGGGTAGCGAAAGTAGTTCTCCAACGTCGCGGCAAAGAAGTAGCCGATCGTCGACGAGAAATAGCGAGGCTCGAACATGTCGTACTGGTAGCCTTGCCCCTTCCAGCCGAAACCATGATGCCATTTCCACCGGTACCGTTCGTCTTCGGCCTGCAACCAGACGCTTCGAATCCCCGTATAGAGTTCGACGCTCACAAGCCGCTCGTGGTCGGGATCAGGCATGACGGATTGAATCGAGGCGTAATCTCCCTCGTTTCCCAGCGAGATATCTTGCCACGACTTGCCAAGGTCGTCGCTCACACGCAACACGGCCCATTCCATTCCCTCGCACTTCTCCCTGGCTCCGATGTAGAGGCGTCCACGATGCCAACAAACGGCGCTCGCCGATTCCGTGCCGGCAATATGCCGCCAAGTACGACCGTCGTCGAGGGATAGATAGACGCCGTAGCCGGTGACGTCTTTCGGTCGGAACCAATTCGACCACGCCGCTAAGTAGCAAACCGCGGGCGCATCGTCGGTCGGGCGCGCGAAACTCCCGTGGAGCGGCATCCCCGGCGGCAAGGCTAGCCGGCGCCAACGTTTCGTTGCGCGGTCGGCACGGTACACGCCGAGTTTGTGGACGGCGAACACGTCGGCCTTACGAACGCAGATCGAGGCCAGTTGCAGGAACCTCTCGTCGTTCGTAAGAGCCTCGGCTTCCGACGCTGGCGCAACCGCCGACTCAGTCGCGTTCATCGCCGCGGCGAGTATTGCACAAACTGCGAGCAAGGCGAGGAGAGATCGGATGGGCATCGGAGCGCCTCCGCGGAGAGCGGGCGAGGTCGATCGCCAACGGTGCTCATCTTACCTGATTCGACGACAGACATCGGTGTGCCACTGCCGGCTTGTCCGACAGTGGCACAAGGCTAAGACGCCGAATCGCCCTCTTTGTTAAACGCCTTCAAGAGCCGCCGGCCTTTGAAGAGGGCGTACACTTGCGCCGGGCCTAGGGTGCCGCCGGCTACGGGCAGCGAGAACCATTCGCTGTGGTCGTCGGCGATCACCAAGACGCCGGGCCGGCCGTCGTGCACTGCCGCGGCGACCGCGAATTGCTCGCCGAAGAAATGCCCCCACAAGGCGAGCTCCGGCTTTTCATACCCTTGGTTCTTGAGCGCGGCGGCCACGTTCGTCCACGCGTCGGCCTGATCCGGCGACAGTTCTTCAACCGGCGTCTCGTAGATCTCGCCGTGCTCCGAGTCGAGGCCGGCGTAGAGGGCGTAAATATCGTTCGGCGGCAGGTCCTGCAGGTCGACTTGCAAGGCGTTGGTCGTGGGTCCCGCGAGGCCGACGCCGCCGACCGTCTTCGCCCCGCGCCGGTATTCGTAGACGAACAAGAAGCAGGCCACCGGGTCGACGTACCCCGGCCAGAATTGCTTCGTCGAATCGATCAGTTCCAACGTATCGGGAGCGACGCCGAACCGCGTCGGCTGGGCCATCCACGCCGCGAGTTCGCCCTCGGCCCGGGCCTCGGGCGTGCGAAAGCTCGCATCAAGCTTGTCGAGCGCGCCGAGTTCTTCCAGATAGTGCAGAGCCCGGGTTCGCACGACCGGCTGTTTCGCCAGCTCGATGAGACGTTCGCGCCCCTCGTCCTCGCCGAGCTTGGCCAGGGCGGCGGCCGCTTCGGTTTGCAACCGACGATGCGGCAGTTCCAAAACTTGCCGCAGCTTACCGACCACGGCCGAGTCGCCGGCCAGGGCCAGCGTATCGCAGAGCGACACCAGCAACGTCACGGCCTCGTTGACGATGGTGCTCAATTCCTGCGGTGTTTTCGCGTATTCCGCGGGCTTTTCCTCGATGCGAGCCAAGCGGCCGACCAGCGCCCCCAACAGGCCCGAGAACTCCACGGCTCGCGCTTTGGCGGGATGCTCGGGGAGTACTTCGCGGCGCGAAAGAAAATTTGCCAGGTCGAGCACGGCCGGCGCCAGGGCGGGGCTGGAGACGGCGTCGAGCAACCGCGGGAAGAGCGCCGCCGCGCCGGCGAGCGGCTGCGTGCGCGATTGGAAGAGGGGAACCAGCGCCAGGAGCGATTGGCGATCGTCGGCCGGCGGATCGGCAGCGACGAGTTCGGCCAGAGCGCCGGCGGCCGGCGGGTAACCGTCGATGGCGAACGTGCGCAGAATCGGCAAACGGAGCGCCTCGCAACCGGGCGTTTGATACCACGCGACGAGCCGGCGAACGGCCTCCGGCGGCAGCGCCGACTCCGACTCGCTCTGCAGCCACGGCTGCACGGAATGCTGCAAAAACAGGGCTAAAACCTGCTCACGGCCGTCGGCCACCGGCGGCGCGGCGGTGAGCACCGCCAGGAATTCGTCGACCGCTTCCGCGTCGCCCGCTTCGGTCTCGCGCAGGGTCTCGCCGATCGCGGCGCGGCGTTCCGAGGAGAGCGCGCCGTAGCGCGGCAGGTCGGCCAGGAGCTGGTTCCAAACGTCGTTGAGTTGGTCGTCGTTCATGCTCTCTTTATAACGCCGAGCAGGGCGGAGCGACACCGGCCGCGCAGCGTTCCGCGCGCTCGTCGCATGACCGTCGCGCACGTGGAACGCTCGGCAATTTTTTTCGCGCGGCGCGAACTTCTCTTGACGCGCGCACCGCAAACCTGCTTCAATCAGCGCGTCGTCGAGGCAACGTGCTTCGGCGACCGACTATTGTCGGACGTGACGAACGCCGGGCAACGGTTCGCACTCGGTTACGGCGACGGTCGGCGCGGCCTCCTTTCTTCGGATCGGATGCCGAGCCGCTTTGGCGACACGGATGTCGCCCGTAGTCTTAACTTGCGTTGCCGTGCATCGGGTTCTCAGGTCGACGCGGTCTTCCCCCCTCGGGCTCCCGAGAAGGCCGCCGGAATGCTCAAAGGGAGTCCGAATTTTTGGAAGGAATCTGTGACCATGGCCGCTGCCAAGAAGCCCGCTGCTAAGACCGCCAAGCCCGCCGCCAAGACCGCCAAGCCTGCTCCGTCTGCCAAGACGAAGGGCCCGGCCAAGAAGGGCAAGAAGTAGTCCGCACTGCGGAAGCTTCTGATGGAGCGATGGTGCCCGTAGGATCCCCTCCTCGGCGAAATCGCAGTCGATACAACGAGAGAGGCCGACGGGCCGGTGCTTTAAGCATCGCCCCGCCGGCCTGTGTTGTTTGGTGGGGGCGAACCCTAGGGTGGGCCACGCTCTCGCTCGACCCGCCCTGCCTCCGACGCCCGACAATTTGACGAAATCTCCCGTCCCTGCTACGGTTAGGGCTGTTGTTTCGGGCGTCTCTCTGGTGAAAGATTTGAGTTGGGAGGCGCCGGCCGCGCCTGTGCGCACTTTCGCTCGACCTGCCGCGTCGCCAAAGCCGATGCCGCAACCGGTCGGCGATGCTTCGCTGCACGCGTCGCCTCTCCTCACTCCTCTCTCCCCATAGATCTGCATTGACAACCAACGGACCCGAGCCGCAAGACCCGAACAATTCATCTGGTGATCGCCCGCCGCGCAAGCGACGTCGTGGAGGCCGCGGCCGCGGTCGCCGCCCCGACGGCGGATCATCTTCTTCCTCCGGCCAACCCTCTTCGGGCCAACCTTCTTCAGGCCGACCGTCGTCGGGCGCACCATCCGCCGGCCGACGTCCGCCGGAGCAAGGTCGCCCGCCGCGCCGCACGCCTCCGCCGCCGCAACACACGGGGCGCGAGCCGCCGGTGACCGATTGGCTGGAAGACCTCGATCACGACCTGATCGATGATCACGACGACGATCGCTCCGCACCGCCGCCGAAGCCGCAGCGTCGAGACGACCGCGCGCCGGGCAATCGCGGGCGGCGTGACAACCGCGAGCGCAGTCCGCAGGGTCGTGCGCCCGAAGGTCGCGCACCGGAAGGGCGTTCGCAAGAAGGTCGCCCGGCTCGTCCGCAGCAGGGCCAATCTCAGCAGGGCCAATCTCAGCAGGGTCGTTCGCAAGAGGGCCGGTCGCAAGAAGGTCGTCCTCAGCAAGGCCGCCCGCCGCAGCGTCCGCCCCAAAGTCGTCCGCCCCAGAGCCGGCCGCCGCAGGGCTACACCTCGCTGGCGGATTTTGAAGACGACGACGATGATGATCTCACGCCTCCGCCGCCGCGAGCGCCGGAAGGTCGCCGCGGCGATGCGCCGCCGAGCCGGCCCCGTCCGCCGCAACGCACGCGCGACGACCAAGACCAAGGCCCGGCTCCGCGTGAGAACGGGCCGCGCGAATCGCGTTCGCGCGACGCCGAGCCGCGTGGTTCGGCCGAGGGGCGACCTGCGGCGCCGCGAGTCGAAGCACAGCGCCCGCCGCGAGCCGCCGAACAACAACCCAGCCCGGCCCGCACCGAAGAAGGCAGTTCGGAAGCAGCCCGTTCGCAGCCTCCGCGTCGTCGCGACGAAGAGGAGAATCGCGAGGGACGCCGAGAAGGACGCGGCGATCGGGAGGGGCGGCGCGAAGGGCGCGGAAGTCGCGAGCGCGGCGGCCGAGACCGTGGTCGTGATCGCGACCGCAAGCCGGGGGGCGAGCGCGGCGGACGCGGCAAATTCGAATCGGAATACGACGCCCACGACATCGACGACATGGAAGCCCCGGCCCCGCGGCCGAAGGTCGAACGCACGGAAAAAACCTTCACCGGCGGCTTCTCCACGATGGGCCTCTCCGCCGTGATGATGAACGCCTTGGCCGACGCCGGCTACGAAGAGCCGTCGCCGATTCAAGCCGGGCTCATCCCGCGGGCCCTCGCCGGCGTCGACGTGCTCGGCCAAGCTCGCACCGGCACCGGCAAGACGGCCTCGTTCGTCGTGCCGATCTTGGAAGCGCTCGAACCGCATCACGCCCACGCCGCGCCGCAAGCCATCGTGCTCGTGCCGACGCGCGAGCTGGCCGTGCAGGTCAAGGACGAATTCGAGAAGCTCGCCGTCGGTCGAAATGCGAGCATCTTGGCCGTCTACGGCGGCAAGCCCATTCGCCAACAGGTCGAGCGCCTGAAGCGCGGCGTGGAGGTCGTGGTCGGCACGCCCGGCCGCGTGCTCGATCACTTGGCCCGCGGCACGCTGCAACTCAGTTCGCTGAAGCTCGTCGTGCTCGACGAAGCCGACCGCATGCTGGATATCGGCTTCCGCCCCGACATCGAAAAAATCCTCCGGCAATGTCCGCAGTCGCGGCAAACGCTGCTGCTCAGCGCCACGGTGCCGCCGCCGGTCGAGAAGCTGGCGAAGCGTTACATGCGCGAGCCGGAAACGATGAACTTCTCGCCGACCGACGTTTCGGCCGATACGATCGAGCAGTTCTACTTCACGGTCGACACCGACAAGAAGTTCGACCTGTTGATGAAGCTCATCGCGCGGGAAAACCCGACGCAATCGATCATCTTCTGCCGCACCAAACGCGGTACGGAGAAGATCCACCACCATTTGCAGAAAAAGGTGGAAGGCTCGGCCTGCATCCACGGCGACCTCTCGCAAAGCGTGCGCGATCGCGTGATGTCGGCCTTCCGCGAAGGACGCGTCAAGCATCTCGTGGCGACCGACGTCGTCGGCCGCGGCATCGACGTGAGCAACATCTCGCACATCATCAACTACGACGTGCCGGCCTTCTGCGACGACTACGTCCATCGCGTCGGCCGCACCGGGCGCATGGGCCGCGAAGGCGTGGCTTACACGTTCGTCACGCCGGAAGAAGGGGGCGAGCTCACGCGCATCGAAATGCGCATCGACAAGATGCTCACCCGCGACGAGATCGAAGGCTTCGAAACCACGAGCAAGCGCGGCCGTGAAGACATGGCGGCCGCTCAGGCCGCCGCCCAGGCCGCGAGCACGAAGTACATCACCAGCGACGTCGGCTTCGAACCGGAAAGCCCCGAAGGGGGCCCGCCGAAACCGCCGCCGAAAAAGAAGTACCGTCGGGCGCTGTAGGCGGCGAAACAATGCAGAATGCTGAATGCAGAATGCTGAACAGCAGAAGAATTGTTCGTCATTCCGCATTCCGCATTCCGCATTCAGCATTTTTGTTTGCTCTGTGCCTCTGCGCCTCGGTGGTGAAAGTCCCGGCCGCCGAGCCCGCCGCGCTCGATCCCGCCGTGGCCCGCGCGCAGGGCTTTCGCGTTCTCCAGAGCAAGCACCTCACGCTCTACACCGACGTCCCGTCGTCGCCGGCCGTCGATGAGTTGCCCCGGGTATTCGACGCCGCCGTGCCGCATTGGGCCGCGTACTTCGGCATCGATCCGGCCAAGCTCGCCGACTGGCGCATGCGCGGCTTCCTCATGCAAAGCCGCGAGCGCTTCGCGACCGTCGGCCTCGCGCCGGCGGAGTTGCCCGAGTTTAAAAACGGCTACTCCACAGGCCATGATCTCTGGCTCTACGATCAGCCGAGCGACTACTACCGCCGGCATCTATTGCTGCACGAAGGCACCCACGGCTTCATGAACACGCAACTCGGCTCCTGCGGCGCCGGGTGGTATATGGAAGGGGTCGCCGAACTGCTCGGCACGCACCATTGGGCCGACGGTCGCCTCACGCTCGGAGTCGTACCGCGCGATAAAGAAGACGTGCCGCTCTGGGGACGCATCGCGCTGGTGAAAGCCGAAATCGCCGCCGGCCGGATACGCGGCATCGACGACATCGTCAACGACGCCGTGCCGAGCTTCACCGACAACGAATCGTACGCCTGGTGCTGGGCTCTGGCGACTTTCTTCGACGGCCATCCCCGCTACCGCGCCGCGTTTCGCGGTTTGCAAAAATCGGTGAACGACCCGCACTTCAACGCCGCCTTTCGCCGCGCCTTCGCCGCCGAACTGCCCGAACTGCGCCGCGAATGGCTCACCTTCGCCGGCGAGCTGGAATACGGCGTCGACGTCACGCGAACGGCGATCGCGTTTCGCCCCGGGCAACCTCCCGCGGTCGCGGGCACGCAAGCGACCGTCGCCGCCGACCGCGGCTGGCAATCGTCGGGCGTGCGGCTCGAAGCCGGCCGGAAGTACCGCATTCGCGCCGTCGGCCGTTACCAAATCGCCGCGGCGGAAATGTCCGGCTCCGGAGCCGGCGGCGCGAAGAAGCCCTGGCCGTGCGAACCCGGCGGCGTCACGCTCCGCTACTACCGCGGCCGGCCGCTCGGCATGCTGCTCGGCGCCGTCGAACCGGACCCGACAAGCGCGAACCCGCCCGCCGCCGCCAACTCGACCGCGCTCACGCCGTTCGCCGTCGGTCTCGACGTGATCGTCGAACCGTCGACGACCGGCACGCTCTATCTCCGCGTCAACGACTCCAACGGCGAACTCGACGACAACGCCGGCTCGCT
>CAZWDN010000236.1:0-8022 GCA_964633125.1 uncultured Pirellula sp.
AGCTTGAGCAGGGATTGCATCTTCTTCTGACCGATGCCCGGCACGGCGGCCAGCGAATCATAGGGAGTTCGCAGCAAGTCGCCGAGCGGGCGATGAAGCAGAGCCCTGGGAAGCCGGCGATCTGCCGGCAGCGCCCAGTAAGCGAGGGGATGACTGAGTTGCGGAGCGTATCGATCAGTGAGTAAGAGATTGCGGATTTTGTCGAATCGGGCGGCCAATTCGAAACGCATTTGACGAACGGAAGCCGAGTGCTTGATCATGGTCTAACTCCTGCCCAAAAAACCGGCAGCAAACGTCGTGAAACTAAGCATCCGCCTTACGTAAGTCGTTTGGATTCACGATCTTCCAGCGACGGATGTACGGTTAGGCAAGAAACGTGCCAAAGCGTCGTAACAGTCGGTTGCCGATGTCGGCAATCGGACCCGAGCGACGCCGCATTTCGCGGCCGAAGAGAACCTGAAAGTATGCGTAAACGAGCCCTTTGCGGCGCGCGTGAGGAGCCGCCGCGGCGCGGCCGACATTGTTTGCGGCCTTCATCAAATCGGAACATAATGCAACGGAGACGCCGTCATGCCTGCCTTGATTCGACGCGGCACCTGCACGGTTTCCCCGCCTCCGCTCCCTCCCGCCTTAACTTCGGGCCGCGCGCCACCTAGCGCGTCGTCCGCCGCTTCCCGTCCATTTTCTATGGAGCACGGTTCTGATGACTCTTAATCGACGCGAATTCCTGAACCGATCGCTGGCGGCGGGCATGGTCGCCGGATGTGCCACGTACAATCAGCCGGCTCGTGCGCGAGCGGCGTCGGTGAATGAGAAAGTCGTCGTCGGCGTCATGGGGCTTGGGCGCGGCAAGGGCTTGATCGACTCTTTCGCGCCCAGCGCGAACTGCCATATCGAGTACGTCTGCGAGGTAGATTCGCGCCGTATGGCCGAAGGGGCGAGCCATGTCACGAAGCTTGCCGGGAACACGCCGCAGCAAGTGGTCGACTTGCGCAAGATTCTCGATGACAAGAAGGTCGACGCGCTCGTCATCGCCGCGCCGGACTTTTGGCACGCGCCGGCGACGATCATGGCGTGCAACGCCGGCAAACATGTGTATTGCGAGAAGCCCGCGAGCCACAACGCTCAAGAAGGGGAGTGGATGGTGCAAGCGGCGCGGAAGCACGATCGCGTGGTGCAACTCGGCACGCAGCGCCGCAGCATGCCGGCCTACGTTGCGGGAGTGAAGAAGCTGCAAGACGGCGCCATCGGCAAGCCGCTCTTAGCGCGAGGCTACTACTTCAACCCGCGCGCGACGATCAAGAAAGGTCGGCCCGCGCCGGTGCCGGAGTGGCTCAACTACGATCTCTGGCAAGGCCCTGTGCCGGAGCGCGAATACCGCGACAATCTCGTGCACTACAACTGGCATTGGATGTGGCACTGGGGGACGGCCGAACTCGGCAACAACGGCGTCCACTTGATCGACATTTGCCGCTGGGGCCTCGGCGTCGATTACGCCACTAAGGTCACTACCGCGGGCGGGCGCTATCGCTACGACGACGACCAAGAAACGCCCGATACGAGCGTTTCGACGTTCGAGTTCGGCGACCGCGCCATCATCTGGGAAGGGCGCAGCTTCTATAAGCCGATCGCAGCCGAAGCGCCGAAATTCGAAGTCGGCTTCTACTGCGAGAACGGCACCGTGACGATCGATCGCACGACCGTTAACGTGTACGACGCGGGCGGCAAGCTCGTGGAAGAAGAGAAGTACCCGACCGGCGACCAATTCCACACGGAGAACTTTTTGGCCTGCGTGAAAGACGGCAAACGCCCGAACGCCGACATCGAAGAAGGGCACAAGAGCACGTTGCTCTGCCACCTCGGGAACATCGCCTACCGCACGGGCAAAGCCTTGCAGATCGACGCGACGACGCACAAGCCCGTCGATGCCGAGGCCGTGAAACTTTGGGGGCGCGAATATCGCAACGGTTGGCAACCGCAAGTGTAGTGAGGCTTACGTGCCCGACGCCGGCGGCGACGATTGCAAAGTCTTCGAGCCGGCGGAACGGAGCATTCCGGAAAAGCCGCGCGCGTCCCAATCGGGAGACAGGTCGCGAATGCGCTGGCGATTCGCCAGCCACCACGCTTGGGCTTCCGATTGTCGCCAGGGATACTTTGCGCAGAGCCCTTCTAAACGCTCCGCAACTTCCGCGGCGTTGCGCGGTCGGTCGTCGGGGTTTTTCGCCAAGCAGCTGAGAATCAAGTCGTCGAGTTCCGACGGAATCGTCTGCTTGGCGATGCTCGACGCGCGCGGCGCGGGAGTATGCAAAGCGTGGTTGAACATTTCCAGGTCCGACGTAGCGGTGAACGGATCGCGACCGGTCAACAACTTGAAAGCCACGACGCCCAGTGCGTAAACGTCGCTCCGTGCGTCGGCGTTGTACGGGGGTTTGAGTCGCTCCGGCGCCATGAATAGCGGGGTGCCCGCCACATGGAACGAGGAGGCGGTATGCTGCGCGTCGCGGTCGCTTTCGAATTGCTTGGCGAGGCCGAAGTCGAGAACTTTGAGAAAGTCGGCTTCCCCGCCCAGAAAGCAGAGCATCAAGTTGTGCAGTTTGATGTCGCGATGTACGAGCCCCAGTTCATGCGCTTCCGCCAATGACGCGGCGGCCTGCTTCAACACGTACAAAGCGCGCGGCAGCGGCAGCACCCCTTCGATCAGCAGCACTTGCGAAAGCGTCAGCCCGCGCAGAAGTTCCATCGCACAATAGAATTGTCCTTCATCGGTGCTGCCGAAGTCGTAGATTTCGATGGTATTCGGATGCGTGAGCTTGCCCGCCAACGTTACTTCGCGTTCGAACCATGCCGTCGTCTGTTCGTTGACTAATTCCGGCTTGATTACCTTCACGGCCGTCGGACGCTTGAGCAACGCGTGATGCGCACGGTAGACGCGCCCCATGCCGCCTTCGCCGATCGCGATGTCTAATACGTACGGGCCGATGCGAGGCGTCTCGGCGATGCGGCGGCGCATGAGCACCGACGAGCGCCACGAGTAAATCAATAATGCCGCAATGCCGGCCATAAGCAGCATGCGTGCGTAAAAGACCGCCCGCAGATTGTCTAACTGATCGTAGGCCTCGTCGAGATCTAGTTCGATGGAAATACCGATGTCGTATTCCGGCATCCAGTGCCAGCCGCCGATGACGTCGACGCCGCGATAATCGCGGTAGCCTACGACTTCGACGCCGTCGACGCCTCCCAGCGCGCGGACCACGGCAAGCGTTTGGTAGTTTGCGGCGTAGGGAATGTCGAGCCCGTCCGCGTCGCGTAGATCGCGCTGCGGATCGCGAATCGGCATCAAAACCGTCGTCGCGTTTTCTCCCTTGAGGACTCCCGCCTTCACGAGTTCATCGCGATAACGACTCTCGGTCAGCATACGACCGGCGCGATCGAAGGCGAATACGTCCCCCGATTCGAGCAGTGCCAACGAATTGAGCCGTCGCGTAAACTCGGTAATCATCGACGGTGCGCCGACGAAGAGCACGCCGATCGGTTTGCCGTCGCCGCGAATGGGCGCGAGGACTCCCATCAGCGGCTTTCCGGCGCCGCACCAATCGGGGCCCGCGAAGGCTTCGCATTGATGCGGCAGCAGCACGGTCGACTCGCCGGCGAGTACTCGGCGAAATCGTTCGCCTGCCGCGAACGAAGTCAAGGCTTCAGGCGCCGCCGACTCACCGGCCACGACCTTTCCTTCCGCGTTCCAGACGATCGCAACCGCGTCATGATGAGCACGAGCTTGCACCGCTTGGGGAAGAGATTTGTCCGATTTCGTCGCCACTGACTCCGGCGACGATCGCTGCGTGCCGGCTCCGTTGGTAGCCGAGGGGGTTTTGACAATCAGCAGTTCTTCCATTTCCGTGCGAAACTCGGATTGCGCCGACCAGGCCTCCACGGCGTAACGTTCGGCGTCAAACCAAGCGCCGACGTGTTCATCCGTCGCTTTCAGCATCGCGGCGAAGCCTTGCGCCCAATAGTTGCGCGACGACGTTGCAATGGAATGCTGCGACCACCAAGCCATGCCAAACACCAACAACAGCGTCACGGCCGCGCCGAGCGCCATCTGTCCCGAAACAGTGAGGCGATCGGCCCATTGATTGAGGGCCCGTCGCCACGCGGTACGAGTGCGTGAGCCGCGCGAGCGCGAACGATTGCTCGGGCGCGAACCGCTCCTTGAAGGAGTGCCGTCGCGTTGTGCGGCGGGCATGATCGTCGAACTCTTATGATGCGCGAGCAGCAGCTCCACTTCGCGACGCATTGCGGTGTTGTCGCCGCAACGCCGTTCAACGCATTTGCGCCGCTCCTCGTCCTCCAGCTTGGAGCACTCGAGGAAGATGTCCTTAATAAGACGATGTTGCTCGTCGTTCACGGATCGTCTCCGGCAAGTTCCTTCCGGAGCCAAGCGCGAATCATCGTCCATTCGGCCTCGATTGTGCGCTTGGAAACCTTTAACACCTGAGCGACCTCTTCGACCGTGAGTCCGCCGAAGAAGCGGAGTTCGACGATGGTCGCTTGTCGCGCATCGACTGCGGCGAGTTTTTCCAACGCCTCCTCGACGCGGAGTACGTCTTCATCGCGCTCGAGCGTCAGCACGTCGTCGTGCATCGGAATACGCCGGCGAGAGCCTTCACGTTTCTGGCGCATCTTCGAACGCGCGTGGTCGACGAGAAGCTGGCGCATGATCTTCGCGGCCGTGGCGAAGAAATGCGTACGTGCCTGAAAGTCGACGGCGTCGTGCTCGACCATTTCCAGGTACGCTTGATGCACGAGCGCGGTCGGCTGCAACGTGTGGTTACGCCGCTCATTGCGAAACTGGTTGCGCGCAATATCCCGCAGCCGGTCGTAGACCAGCGGCAGCAATCGCTCCGCGGCGCGGTCGTCGCCGTTTCGCAATTGCGTAAGGATTCGCGTGATTTCCGCCCGAGCGATTTCCGCCAACGGATTGCTCTCCGACAAACGACATCCTGCGGGTTCGCGCAGATCACACTCAATTATAGCGCAAACGACTACTATATGTGGGGGGAGCCGTGAGCGTTTTTGTCACTTTCTTTGGGGTGAAACTTTTTCGGCTGCGGGTTTCGGAGCTGTTTAGCGCATCTCCTAGTGCCGGCAGCCTGTTGAGCCGGTGGGCTTGGTCGGTCCCGAGCGGCGGCCCCTTCACAACCCAATCTACGGTCCCGGCCGTAGCGTTTTGAAAGAGAAGTGAGATGATTGCCATGCAATCGCGATTGATTTGCCATACTATCGGATTAGACGCTGCGACGGAGGCGTCGGTGCGGGAAGTCGTGATGCGCTGGGGATTCCAGTTTTCCCGACACGATCACGTCGAAGCATTCGCGAACTCCGCGGATCTCACGCACGCGGGGTGCGTTCTCGCTCGGGAAGAAGAACCGACCGCGCTACTGAATATGCTGGAATCTGCCGGTTCGCCGCTCACGACGCTCGTTGTGCTCGATCGCGCCGATACGCGACGCTGCGTGAACGCCATGCGTCATGGCGCCGCGGATATCCTAGAACTTCCGGCGGATATGGTGCTGCTACCGACCGCGATTGAAAGCGCCTGTGCGCTGTCGCTCCAACGCCGACAACGGCTCTCGGAAACGACCGCCGCACAGCGACGGCTCGCCCAACTGACCGACGGCGAACGCGAAGTGCTTCAACTCATGCTCCACGGCAAGGTGAACAAGAACATCGCCTCGCGATTGGGGATCGCATTGCGGACCGTCGAAGCCCGCCGAAAGCGCGTTTTCACCAAGATGGGAACTCGTAGCTTGGCGGAAATTGCCGCGGTGCTGCAAACGTCGGGTCTGCTCGCGACGACTTCGCTGGTTTCCCTAAACTAGGGCCCACAGAACAGGAAAAAAGGGGCAGTCGGGTTCTATATTCTTCCCCGGTAAGAATCGCCAGTCGAAGACAGTCTCTTGAGTTTTCGTCGAGCTTTCTGACTTCACCTTTCTTCTGTAAAGCATTTGGAAAAAATGACTTACACGATCCGTTGCCGCGTGCATAGGGAAGGTTTCTTGTAGCGTCGAAGAATTCCTATCGCCATCATTCGCCACATGACGGTACGATAATCGTAAAGTGTGGCCAAGGCGCGATGGTCAACCTTTCCCTGATCGTGTAGCCTTCACTTGTCGCAGTTCCACGTATTCGGTTTTCACAGACTTTGCCGACCTTCGACGACGCGGTCCGCGTGGAGAAGCAAGGCATGTTAGCGGAAATCTTCGGAAAGGCCCGCCTAGCGATAGAATCCGCGGATCCTGATTCCGTGATGAATTCATCACAAGTTGCCCAAGCGGTAAACTATCTCACGTCGCCCAAGTCGGGTTCGCTCTCGGACCGATGACTTTGCTGGTGGCGATGTTTCCCGGACGGCATTAGCGATCCGCATCTCGGCTTTTCCGCATTCCCTTTCTTAGGCCCTGCTTGCGTTCACCCTCGGGCTTAGGTGTTCAACCGAATCAGTTTTTGTTGTTCCCCGAGCCTTCGTTACTAAATCCGTACAACTAGCGAATCCATCTACCACCGATATTTCCATGGCGCTCTTCACTGAAGAATCGGAAACAGACTCTTCCGGCGACGACTTCAACAACGACTTCAACAGCATGAGCGCGGGCTTCGTCGAAGCCCTGTACGCCGATTACCTGAACGACCCGAACTCGGTGTCGCGAGATTGGCAACGTTTCTTTTCGAAGTTCGCCGCCTACGAATGGCCGCGCCCGCAGCTAGGTCCGTCGTTTAAGGCGCATAGCGTTTTCAATCCCCCGGCCGACGGCGGCGAAGCGACAGCGACCAACGGCCGAGGCGCCGTCCCCGCCAAGCACGGCATCGACATGGTCGTGCTGCAAGACCGCGTCGACCAAATGGTCCGGGCCTTCCGCGTGCGCGGCCACATGGTCGCCACGCTCGATCCGCTAGGGTTGCCTCGGCCGCCACAGCCGGAACTGGAAGCCGAGTACTACGGATTCTCCGACGAACATCTCGAGATGTCGCTCTCGACCCGCACGATCAAGGGTCCGAAGAAGCGTACGTTGCGCGAGATCATCGATTGCATGCGCAACACATATTGCCGCCGAATCGGCGTGCAATTCATGCACATCGACAATTACCGCGTCCGCCAGTGGTTGCAAGACCGCATGGAAGGAAGCGAAAACCGGCTGGAAATGTCGCGCAAGGAGCAGCTGCGCATTCTCACGAAACTTACCGATGCCGTGATTTTCGAGGAGTTTTTGCAGAAGAGCTTCCTGGGAGCGAAGAGCTTTTCGCTGGAAGGGGCGGAAAGCTTGATTCCGCTTCTCGACATGGCGATCGAACGCGCCGCCGAACAAGGGACGCAAGAAATCGTCGTCGGCATGGCACACCGCGGCCGGCTGAACGTGTTGGCCAACATCATGGGGAAGAGCCCGCAACAGATCTTCCGTGAGTTCGCCGACGTCGATCCGGAATTGCACCTCGGCCGCGGCGACGTGAAGTACCATCTTGGCCACAGTTCCGATTGGGTTACGAGCACGAACCGTAAGGTTCACTTGTCGTTGGCCTTCAATCCGAGCCACTTGGAATTCGTCGGCCCGGTCGTACAAGGCCGCCTCCGCGCCAAACAAGACAAGCTCAGCGATTCGCAACACGAACGCGGCTTGGCCGTCGTCATTCACGGCGATGCTGCGTTTGCCGGCCAAGGCGTGGTGCAGGAAATGTTGAACATGAGCGAGCTCGGACCGTACAACATCGGCGGCACGCTCCATATCATCATCAACAACCAAATCGGCTTCACCACCGCTCCGGAAGAATCGCGCTCGTGCGCCTACTGCACCGACGTGGCGAAGATGCTGCAGAGCCCGTTGTTCCACGTGAACGGCGAAGACCCCGAAGCCGTGGCTCAAGTCGTGCAATTGGCGATCGACTTCCGCCGCGAATTTAAGCGGGACGTCGTTATCGACATGTACTGCTACCGTCGCCGCGGCCACAACGAAGCCGACGAGCCGACCT
>CAZWDN010000237.1:0-7928 GCA_964633125.1 uncultured Pirellula sp.
AAGTGGATCGGCGCGACGCGCGACGGCCTGACGCTCAACCATCCGCTCGGCAGCGCCATTCAAAACGGCGTGCTCTACACGGCCGACATCGACCATGTGCGGACGTTCGATCTTGCCACCGGTCGGCCGGGCCGCGCGTATCCCGTCGCCGGGGCGACGTTTCTCAACGGCATCGCCGTGACGAAAGACGGCACGATCTTCGTGTCGAACACGCGCCCGCCGGAATGCCTCTTCAAGATCACGCCGAGCGGCGAGGTGTCGACGGTCGTCACCGGCAAGCCGCTCGCGCTGCCCAACGGCGTGGCGATCGACCAAGACGGCAACGTCGTCGTCGTCAACGTGGGAGATAACGCCGTGATGACGTTCGACGTCGACGGCAAGTTGCTCCAGACGGAACACGCCGTCGAGGGGGGCAACGACGGTATCGTCGTCACGAAAGACGGCACGAAGTACGTGAGCAGCGTGAAGTTCGGCAGCGTGTCGCGGATTCGCCCCGGCAAGAAGGCGGAGATCATCGCGGCCGGCATTCCCAGCGCCGCCTCGATGGGCTACGACTCGAAGCAAAACCAGCTCATCATTCCGATGAACCCCAACGACGCCGTGGCGTTCATCAAGCTCGACGACTAAGCGCGTCTTGTGAATTCTATAAATGAGAATCCGCCGGGGCCGTGCATTTCTATCGGGATGCACGGCCTCGAGCGTTTCCACGTCGTCTCGGCCGGCGTCAGACGAACATCACCAGCGCGATCACGAGCAGGACCAGCCCGAACGTCATGGCCGTGCCGAGCACGACGGCCACGTGCGTGCGGGCCGAGCGATCTTCTTCAACAAGCCGATGACGCTCGGCCCGATCGAAGCTGTGTACCCACTCGGCGCCATGCGCATGGCTGTCTTGCGAGACGAACGTATGCGGGCCCAGATGCAGCGACTTACTCATCACAAACTCCCTTCCACGAAAACCACGGAAGCGAGAAAACACACAAGCGAGAAATTACGCAGCGTCGAGCAGACCTCAGAAGAACGAACGACCTTAATTGTAAGGCGACGGAATGGCCCCCACAAATTTCGATCGGCGCAGCCGAAAACGTGGAGCAACCTGGGGCACCTGCGGGCGTTTATTCGATCCGCAACCCCGCAGGGGTTTCACAGCGGAGCCAGGAGTCGCGGAGCGCACTCCGGGCTCCACGATCTCTCACTCCTGGTTGTAAAGCCCCGACGGGGTTCCGCGGGCCGTTAAGTTGACGACCCCATTACCCAGGGTGCTGCGCGACCCTGGGCATCGTTGTGAAAGGCCTTCGGCGTTTTCCGCGGAGGTACATTCTGATTAAAAAGTAGAATGTCCTCGTTTCTTCATCCCATTGATTCCATGAAACGGGAAATCAGTCCGACGCTGAACCCAGCAAGCCATGCGATCATAAATCGGGCGAAGCTGCGCATCGATTTGTTTACCCAATACTGTCCCTCTTCGGTGAACAAGTCCTCGGGTAGTGTGCGAGTAAATACGAATTCGCTAGGCCATCTCCACGCCCGATAGCATGACACACCGGGTCGTCGATTGGCCACGGCTTTCAAATAGGCCCACATTCCCTTGAGCCAAAAGTAGAATCCAGCAACTACCGCGAACGCTATGACCAATCCGCTAATTCCATCGACCATAATCCACCGCGCATGAAAAAGCCGCCCGTGAGGGCGGCTTAGTTTAGCATGGCGCGGATCGCTACTCGCTTGCTCGTCGGCCATAACCAAAACTCCGCTAATAACGGCTTTTCCGCCGCTGCACGATTAAAGCAACGCGGGTTCTTCCAGGTGGCGGCGTTGGGCCAGGACGCGGAGCTTTTCCAGGGCCCGCATTTGCAATTGGCGGACCCGTTCTTTGCAGATGCCCATTTCGTGAGCGACCTCTTGGAGCGACCGTTCGTCTTCGCCCGCCTCGAGACCATAGCGGCGCGTGATGATCGCCCGTTCGCGATCGTCGAGCTTTTCCAGCATCCGTTCTAGCGTGCGGTAACGAAGGAGTCGCACGCGATTCGAGGCCGGGTCGGCGCGATAGTCGGCGACGTCGAGCGGCGTTTCTCCTTCGGAGGAGCCGAGCCCTGCGAACTCGCGCGGCTTGCCGACGGCGCGGGCGAAGTTGTAACGCAAGGCCCAGGTAGCGTACGTGCTGAAACGGAAGCCGCGCCCGAAGTCGAACTTCTCGACGGCGCGGAACAGCGTGAGATTGCCGTCGCTCACGAGCTCGGGGAGCGTGTGGCGGGCCGTCGCGAACTTTTTCGCCACGGAGACGACCAAGCGGACGTTGGCCCGAATGAGCGTGTTGCGAATTTCGGCGGCCCGTTGCAGCAGCTCTTCCAGGCGCTCGATCAGCGTGCGGTCGGGATGGTTGAGCGCGAGCTTCCGCTGGAGGCGTCGGGCCTGAAACTTCAGCAGGTTCATGGCGCGGAAGAGCATCGTCTCGTGCTCGGGGCGGAGCAGATCGCCGTCGCCGAGCGCGGTCGGCGGGGGCTCGGCCGCGGAAAGCTTGGCGCCGAAGAGCTGCTCGTCGGTAAGCGGCCCGGGCTTCACGCGGGCGAACTCAGGATGGTCGATGAACTCGATCTCGGTTTCCATCCAGCGCCGCACGGCCTCGCGCAGGGCGGGGTCGCGGGCGTCGTCGGTCGCCGCTGGGTTGGGAGACTTCGATCGCTTCGGCGGGGCAATTGTGGCGATCATGGCGTTTTGCCTGCGGGGGAATTGGCTAAAAATTCGTTCAAAACGTTCATTTATTTCTAGTCGTCCGGGACCGCCGCGGCAATCAGGATTCCTCAGGAAAAGCTCGAGTGCGGCCGATAAAGGCAGGTGTTTGTCTCCGCATCTGCTTGCCGGGCCGGGCTTTACGACGGAACCATCGCAAGTTTAAAAGTTGGTCGAATCGTTCAAATCGTCTAGACTGTCGACGGGCTCACATAGATCAGGTCGCCGGCGTAATCGGCGGTTTGCCCGGTGTTTGGGGCGTTTTGCGTACTCGATTGGGACATTCCCAGGGTTCTCCGGCGGGATATGGCGACTTTCTTTACTCCGCACCAGGTTTCTCGAGCGCTCGGCGTGAGCGAATCGACGCTGAAGCGCTGGTGCGACAAAGGGGTGCTGGAGACCGTGCGGACGGCCGGCGGGCATCGCCGCGTGGCCTACGAGGAGGTGGCACGCTTCCTGCGTGACTCGGGTCATGAATTGGTGCGGCCGGAGCTGCTGGGGTTGCCGGCCGCAGTCGGGCAAGGGACCACGGTGCGTAACCGGGCCGTGCGGCAATTGGTGTCGGCCTTGAAGACGGGGGACGATGCCGTCGCCGGGCGCGTCGTGACGGACCTCTTCCTCGCGCGGCAGCCGATTTGGCAAATCGGCGACGAGGTAGTCGGCCCTGCCCTAAGCGAAATCGGCCATGCATGGGAGTGCGGGGAGCTGGCGGTATTTCAGGAACGGCGCGGCTGTGAGATCGCCCAACGCGTGCTCTACGGCCTGGAAAACATGCTTCCCGAACCCCCGGTCGGGAGCCCGACGGCGATCGGCGGCACCTTCGAAGGAGATCCCTATCGCCTGGCGACGATCTTATGCGAGTCGGTTCTGCGCGAAGCGGGGTGGCATGCGCAATCGTTCGGTTCGTCGATCCCGGAGGTTTCGTTTCGCGCGGCCGTGCGAGAACTCCGGCCGCGTATCTGTTGGCTCAGCGTGTCGCACGTCGCGGACGGCGAGAAGTTCGTGGCGGAGTTAGGCGATCTCCACCTCGCTGCCCAGAAGGCAGGCACGGCGCTGGTCGTCGGCGGTCGCGGGTTTACGGAAGAGTTTCGTCGGCGGTGTGATTACACCGTGTACTGCGAGCGGCTAAAAGACCTTCGCTCGTTTGCCGAAACGCTGCATCCGCCGACGCTTCCCGCGTAACGCTTCGACCTAAAACAATAAGAAGTCGCGCGATAAAACTCGCGCGACTTCATCAGCGACCGAGCAGGTCGGAGTAATTTAGGCATTGGTTTGTGCGTTCGTCAGGCGTCTGAGCGTTCGGCTCGTCGCGTGTCGAGCGAGGGCCGAGAACGCCGCGCTCAGCCTTTTTTCACCGTAATGGTTTTCGGTTTAGTCTCCATTGTTTTCGGCAGCGTCACATGCAGGACGCCGTCACGATACTCGGCCTCGATGGCCGCTTCATTCACGGTGCCGGGCATCGGAATCACCCGTTGGAATTCGCCGTGAACCCGTTCCACACGATGGAACGTTTTGCCCTTCTCCTCCTTCTCTTCCTTCCGCTCGCCGGTGACCCAGAGATCGCCCGCTCGCATTTCAACCTTCACTTCCTCGGGTTTCATGCCGGGCAGATCGAGCGTCACCTCATAAGCGGTCGCCGTTTCCGCGAGGTTGGCGGCCGGCATCAATTCTCCGGCTTCCTTCCAGGCGCCTTCCATGGGGGCCCAGAAGCGGTCGAACAGCCTGTCGAATCCACGAGGGAATTCGCCTAACAGGCGAGGGGTTCGAGCACCGGTGGTGACAAGATCGCGTAACATGACACACCTCCATTTCCTTCCGATTGCCCGCCTCGGCGATCTTCTTCCCGCGATGGCCGCCGGGGCGGGCACCCAAACCTTCCTCGGCCCGACGCCGAGCTTTTTGTGTTCCCCTTGTTACGTTTTCCGAGATCCCTTTTCCAACTACAAGTAGTGCAAACGCTTTGCCGAATCATGAAGAATCGCACGCGTAACCGGACCGTTTGCGCAAACTCCCCGTAGCCATGCGGTTGCGTTGACCGGAACAATCAGCGATCTCGTCGGTCGACAATGCCGGCATGCGGGCGTGTCGCGCGCACCGTGCGGAGAGTGAACGTGCGGCCGCTCACGGAAGAAACTCGGGCGCCTCGCATGCTTACCCGCGCGAGTGGCGACGCGGATTCTCATAGAGCACTTCGGCGAGCAGATCCGGCGAGCCGGCGAAATCGTCTCGCCGGTAATGCCATAGGCGATCCTGCGGTACGTACGCCGCATTGAAGGGCCAAGGATCGAACGGATCGTAACCGATCGCGCGAACCAGCTTCGAAGAATCCATGGCCACGTTGCCTGCCCGCGGTGGAATCGGCCCGGCATGCAGACGTGGGCAGCCCATGAGCAGGTGCGGATCGTAGCCGCCGACGCGGTTGACGACCTGCGCGATTTCAAACAGCGACAGCGGCAGCGGCCCGCCGGCGTGAAACAGGCCGGAAAGGGGCTCGTGCAGACGCCGGTAAGAAAGCGCGGTTTCGCACAGTTCGTTCAAGCAATCGGTGTACGTAGGCGTTCGTACTTCATCGAAGTAGAGCGTCGCTTTCCGTCCTTTTGCAAAGCGCGATTGAATCCAGTCGATCGCGCCGGCGTGGCCGTTGAAACTGACGCCCATCGGCAGCGAGATGCGGAAGATGCACGCCTCGGGCATTTCCTCGAGCAACAGTTTCTCGGCGGCGACCATCGTCCGGCCGTACGCCGTGACCGGATCGGTCGGGTCGGTTTCCACATGCCGGCCGTAGCCGTTGCCGGAGAAGACGAGATCGATCGAAAGATGCACGAGCCGGATTGGTTCATCGTGCGGGCCGCTCGAACGAATGGCGCTGAGCAGATTTCGCACCCCTTCCACATTGATGCGCCACGCCAAGTCCGGGTCGAGTTCGCAGGCCTTGAGGGCGCAGTTGCCGGCGCAATCCAATACCGCGCGAAATCGATGTTCGGCGAACAGTTCGGCCAGTCGCACGGGATCTTCGGCGTCGCAGGCGACGACTCCCTCGCCCGTGAGGCGGAAGTTGTCGCGTTGGCGAATCCCGATGACCTGGCCCGGATAACGTTCGCGGAAATGATGGAAGGCGTTATATCCGGCAACGCCGGCGATGCCCGTCACTAGGAGCGGCAGCGGCACGCAGGGCGCAGGGCGACCCGCGGAGTGTGCCGTTTCGATCGCTGGTTCGAGTATCCGATGCACGCCAGGCCTGAGTCGTTGCCATAAGGAGGGAGCGTCGAACGTTCGACGAACTGACCATTGTTGCCCGCAGGGACTGGTTCGGCAATCGCACTCATCGGCGCGGCGCATGCGGGACCGCGCAGTCGCGAGCAGCGAAAAACACCCCGGCTGGAGCGAACGGCGAACCACTCGCCCCAGCCAAAGGGCGTCCTTCTGGCAGGCGGAGCCAGAATACGCGTCGTGGTTCGTGAGCGTCGGGCCAAAAAATTGCGTCGCCCGCGGCCCGATGCAGAGTGCGACCGTGTTGCAAGTCACGTGCCTGGCGATGGGCCGCGGCGATCCCTGTGCGGTCTAAAACATTGACTGCCAAGCAGATGGTTGCGGCTGAAAAAACCGCCGGCCAAACGGAGGCTGCGTGCCACGGCGCGGGAACGCGGCACGGGGTGCCGCCGGCATAGGCAAATGGCCCGAAGATGCGAGCTTGCTAGCTTTTCTTCCACGGCACGTCGGGGCTGCCGGCGCGGTGATTGACGAGACGGGCCGCGACAAACAGTAGATCGCTCAAGCGGTTGAGGTAAATGATCGTGCCCGGCGAAATCTCTTCGCTGTGATCGAGCGACACGAGCATTCGCTCGGCGCGTCGGCAAACGGTGCGCGCCAAATGGAGATATGCCGCGGCAGGCGTGCCGCCGGGAAGAATGAATTGCTTAAGCGGTTCGAGTTCGGCTTCATACTGATCGATGGCCGTTTCCAATCGCGACGATTGTTCGTCGCCGATCGCAGTCATGCCGAACTTTGCGGGCTCGGGCGTGGCGAGTTCGGCGCCGAGATCGAAGAGTTCGTTCTGCACGCGCTCCAGCAGGACGTCGACGTCGGTCGGTAAGCTCTGTGTGCGCGCGAGCCCCAGCACGGCGTTGAGTTCGTCGACCGTGCCGTAGGCTTCGATACGCGGATGATCCTTGCGAACGCGCGGGCCCCCGAAGAGGCCCGTGTCGCCGTCGTCGCCTGTTTTGGTGTAAATTTTCATAGCTAGGTAGCCGGTGCTCAGAGCTTGCCGGCTACCCGGCGAGAAAAAATGTCGGTGCGACCTACTTCTTCTTCGCGCTCTTCTTGGCGGCTTTTTTCTTGACGCTTTTGGGCGCGGCGGCTTTCGCCTTGGCGGCAGGCTTCTTGGCAGGTTTCTTCGCGGCATTTTTGCCGCCGCCAAAGATGCCGTCCCAGTTCTGACTAAATTGCGGACTCGGGCCGGAACGAATAATCGGACCAGACATCGCACGTGCTCCTGCAAAGCGAAACGAGAAAGAAAAAAAGCGGCGCATTTACGGACGGCTTGTCCGCAATCCGCTCGACTTCCGTGCGTCGCGGCGCGCCGGTGAGACAATCCGAGTAACTCCCCGAATCGGTCTCGCTAGGCGATCGGATACGGACTCGCGAGGCGTCGCGGCGGCGGTATAATCGATCCATTCAATCGAACAGCGCCGCCGCGTTTCGTCAAGCGGCGCGGTCCATCTCGCAGCCCAATGCACGGAGAATGGTATGTCGACCTTGCTCCGCGTCCTTCAGTGTCGTCGCAACTTGCTTCGCACTCTCGTGGCGCTATACGTCTCCACGCTCTATTTCTCTTCGTCTTGTCTCTCCTCGTCGGCCGCGGATAGTGCGGCGGAAAAGCCTGCCGCGCCCGCCGCGGCGGCCAAACCGGCCGGCGCCGTCAATGAGCACAGTCGCTGGGTTACCGGCGCGGCGTTCTCGCCCGACGGCGCGCTCTTGGCCACGGTCGGCGGCGAGAGCCTGCTCTACCGGCCGGGAGACGTGCTCTTGTGGAACCCCGCCGACGGTAAGCTCAAACATCGGCTCGCCGGGCACGATACGTCGGTTTGGGCCGTGGCGTTTTCGGCCGACGGCAAAGTCCTGGCGACCGGCGCTTACGACGGCACCATCAAGCTTTGGAACACGGCCGACGGCAAAGAACGCGGCAGTTGGGAAGCCGC
>CAZWDN010000238.1:0-7924 GCA_964633125.1 uncultured Pirellula sp.
ACGATGCGTCGCGGTGCGCGCTGGGAGACGAGTAGGCAGTGTGCAGTCGGCAGGTGGCAGTTTCGGAGAGACTCTTTACTGCCCCCTGCCTACTGCCGACCGCCTACTACCCCGTCCCTCCCGATTCAATATTTTTGGATTTCCTCGTAACTAACGGGTATCCTCAGATCATATAAGAGTAGCTGGATGATTTTCCCGCCTGCCTACCGGTCCCGGCTGAGCCTCCCAAGGGAAGCTGCGACCGCCGCCTGCCCGACCGAACTGCCTACCCTGCCTTAAGTTAGCCCGCCTGAAGTGAAGGACTCTCGCCATGTTGCGTGTGCAATGTGATCCCGCCTCCGCCGCCGGTTCGAAGTATTGCGACGGCCTTTCGCGCCGCAGCTTTTTGCAGATCGGCATGGCCGGCATGGGCTCGCTCGGTTTGGCCGACATTCTGCGGGCCTCGCAAGGGAGCGCCGCGGGGGGCGGTCCGGCGGCGACGAAGCGCGGCACGAGCGTCATTCTCCTGTGGCTCGACGGCGGCCCGAGCCATATCGACACCTACGATATGAAGCCCGACGCGCCGGCCGAGGTGCGCGGGATTTGGAGCCCGATCCGGTCGAACGTGCCGGGCATGGAAATGACGGAGTTGTTTCCGCTGCAGGCGCGGATCGCCGACAAGTTTTCGGTGCTCCGTTCGATGCACCACAACAACGGCGACCACTTCACCGGCGGCCACTACATGCTGACGGGGAAGGGGGGCGTGAGCGGCGCCGCCAACGCCGGGAAGCATCCGTTTATCGGCGCGGCCGCCGTGAAGATGACCGGCGCGCGACAAGCGGGCATGCCGGCGCACGTGGCGGTGCCGCACGCGATGAGCATCGGCTTGCGCCCCGGCTACTTCGGCGGCAACTACCTCGGTAAGCAGTACGACCCGTTCGATACGGGCGGCGACCCGAACGGCGCGACGTTCAAAGTGCAGAACCTGACGCAAGTGCCGGGGCTCGACTTGCCGCGGTTGCAAAATCGGCGCTCGCTCCTGAGCGCGATGGACAACCTGCGGCGCGAGATCGACGGCAGCGGCGCGCTCGAGGCGGCCGACAAGTTCGACACGCAGGCCTACGAACTGGTGACCGGCAAGCGCGCGATCGAGGCGTTTGATATTTCCAAGGAAAGCGATCAGGTTCGCGATCGCTACGGCCGGCACTCGTGGGGCCAGAGCACGCTGTTGGCGCGGCGCTTGGTCGAAGCCGGCACGACGTTCGTCACCGTGCACAGCGGCGGCTGGGATCATCACTGGGATTTGCAAAAGGGCTACCATCGCAACTTGCCGATGATCGACCAGATGACGTCGGCCTTGCTGGAAGACTTGAGCGAGCGCGGCTTGCTCGACACGACGATGGTGCTGCTCTGCGGTGAATTCGGCCGCACGCCGAAGATGAACGACGGCGGCAACGGCGGCCCGGCGGGCAGCATGGGAACGCCGGGACGCGACCACTGGGGCAATGCGCTGAGCGTGTTGATCGCCGGCGGCGGCGTGAAGGGAGGCCGGATGATCGGCACGACCGACGCGCGCGGCGAGCGGCCGAAAGACCGTCCGCTGAAGCCGGGCGATTTGCATGCGACGATCTTCCAAGTGCTCGGCGTCGATCGCAACTTGGCCTTCAACGACTTCAGCGGCCGGCCGACGCGCGTGATCGAAGAAGGGGAAGTGATTCACGAGTTGTTCTAAGGCCGGCGGCAAGCGAGGCAGTCATTTTCTCGCTTGTTCGACACATGGCCCTAATATTTGGGTCGACAATGGTTGGCGGCTCGCGGTGACGAGTTGCGAGCCGCGTCGGGCCGGTAGTGCCGCGACGCCGCCGGGGTCCGTCGCGTGGGAACAACGTGCCTTCCGCTCATCCTCGCTCTCGAGCGCGCGCCGCGACGAAACCCGCAAACTCCGCCGCGGCGAAAGGGCAGAACCAAGCGGCGCCGCCGACGTTGCGTAGCCGGCTCGAACGACGCAGCGCGTGGTGCGTCGCGCTGCTGCTCGCGCTGCATGTGGCGCTGGGCAACGGGGCGGCGGCACGGAAAAGCGCGACGTTCGACGAGGTGCTGCACCTCGCGTCGGGCTACGCCTATTGGGAGTTCGGCGACTTCCGCGTGCAGCCGACCAACGGCAACTTGCCGCAGCGCTGGGCCACGCTGCCGCTGTGGCTGGCCGACGTGCCGTATCCGACGCGCGAACAAGCGGAGTGGCATCGACCGACGTACCTCGGCTTGGAACTCGGTCGACAGATGCTCTACCAAATCGGCAACGACCCGGACGTGTTGCTCGCCGCGTCGCGCGGCATGATCTCGCTGTTCAGCGCGGCGCTGGGGCTGCTCATTTACGCTTGGTCGCGCACGCTGTTCGGCAAGCTCGGCGGGCTCTGTTCGCTGGCGCTGTTCGCGGTGAGCCCTTGCTTCCTGGCGCATGGGTTCCTGGCGACGTCGGACGTTGCGGCGGCGGCGTGCTACTTGGCGGCGACGGGGGCGTTGTGGTCGGCGTTGCATAAGTTGTCCGTCGCGCGAGTCGCCGCGGCGTCGGCGAGCGTCGGGCTGTTGGCGGTGGCGAAGATGTCGGCTCCGCTGCTGGCGCCGATGGCCGTGCTGATGGTCGCCGCGCGCGTCGGGTACGGTCGTCCGTGGTTGATCGCGTTGGAGGGGCGTCGTCGACGCTTAGTGCGGGGCCGCGCCGCTCAAACGTTGCTCGCCGCGGGGCTCGGCCTGCTGCTGTTCGCCGCGGCGGTCGTCACTATTTGGGCGTTTCACGACTTTCGCTACGACGCGATGGTCGACGCCGTCGCGGGGCGCGACGACTTCTCCGAGTCGTGGGAGAGCCTGCTCGACGGCATCGGCGGCTCGCAACCAGTATTGCAGTGGTGTCGCGAGGCGCGCGTGCTGCCCGAGGCGTATCTCTACGGCTTGGCGCACACGATCAAACATGCGCAAGAGCGGTCGGCGTTCCTGCTCGGGAACTACTCGATGACCGGCTGGTGGTACTTCTTCCCGTACTGTTTCCTGGCGAAGTCGGCGACGTTTGAGTTGATCGCGGGCTTGGTTGCCGCGGTCATGTTGATAATCGCCGCGGTCAAGGCGTCGCCGCGTCGGCGAAAGCGCGGGCTGTACTACGCCGTGCCGTTGGCGGTGTTGTGGTGCGTCTATTGGGGCGCGGCCGTGACGAGCAACTTGAATATCGGCAACCGTCATCTGTTGCCGATTTACGGACCGTGGTACATCGGCTGCGGCGCGCTGGCGTGGTTGACCTTCGCACGACATCAGGCGGTGCGCTACTTGGCCCCGATGTTGATCGGTGCCTGTGTCGCCGATGCGGTTCACGCCTATCCGCACTACCTGGCGTACTTCAACGCCTGGGTCGGCGGACCCGATCGGGGCTATTTGCAACTGATCGACAGTTCGCTCGATTGGGGGCAGGATCTCAAAGAGTTGGGGTATTGGTCCGTCGAGGAGCGTCGCGCCGGGCGATTGCGCGGGCGACTGTTCTACGACTATTTCGGGCTTGCGGATACCGAGTATCACTCGGTGCTGGGGGAGGAGTTTCCCGTCTTCTACGCCACGGAGATCGATCCGAAGCGTCCGCTCTCGATGGTGCCGGGCACTTACGCGATCAGCGCGACGTTCCTGGTCGACAAGTCGCGCCACATCGTCGGTTTGGAGCCGGATTATCAGAAGCTTCTCCGGTCGATTGAAGCGTTGTCGCGCACGCATCCTTGGACGTCGCAACTTCCGCCCGACGCGTATCCGCCGGACGTCGCGGAGCAGTGGCGCACATATCTCTTGGAGCTATTGGATTACCAAACGTACCGACTGTACTACCATCTGCTCCACGAGCGGACGCCGAGAACGACCGTCGGGCATTCGATCTTGATATTCGACGTCACCGCGGAGGACCTCCGCCGTTGGCTGCTCGACGAAAGTCTGCAACGGCGGCCTTGACGATGCCGGAGTTGAAGAAGGGGCGCGCATTTGCGGCGAGCCGCTTCAGTCGTGGAGTCGGTCGTCGCTGTCGATAAAGGCCCAGCACGCGGCGGCGAAGAAGTAGGCGGCGGCGAATAGAAACATGTTGATCATCCAGTTGTTATTCGTCGCGGCGAGGACGAGCGGCACGACCATCGGCGCAATCGCACCGCCGGCGTTGCCGACCATGTTCATGCTGCCGGCCAAAGCGCCGGTGTAGCGACCGCCTACTTCCATGCATGCGCCCCAGGAACAAGGCAGGGTGAGGTCGTTGCCGAAGCTTGCCAGTCCGACGGCGAGCACCGACAGCAGCGGCAGCTTCAATTGGGTCGAAATCAGCATCAAGAGGCCCGCCGCGGAGAGTCCGACGACGCCGATGATCCGCCGGGAACGCGATCGTCCGCCGAGTCGCTTTTCGAGCGGCGTCGAAACGTAGCCGGAGATGAAACAGCCGAGTCCGCCGAAGAACAACGGCACGCATGCGAGCAACGCCCGTTCGATTTCGGAGAGGGTCGTGAACTGCTCCTTGAGGTAAGTCGGGAACCAAGTGATGTAGAAGTACCAGGCGTACGACATAAAGAAGTATTGTGCCCAGAGCATCCAGACCGTGCGCGAAGTGACGAGTTTTCCCCAGGGCATGGCGTGGCCGGTTCCGATGCGATCGGTTTCGCCGATCTCGGCCAGTTCGGCGGCGTTGACCGAGGGATGGTCGTGAGGGTGATCGCGGAACCAACCGTAGAACAGCACGGCCCACACGACGCCGAGCACGCCGAAGATGAGGAAGACCCATTTGTAATGGAGCCCGAGCCCGGGGCGGCCGTCACCGCCGGCGAGCATCCAGCCGACCAGCAGCGGCGTGAACGCTCCGCCCCAGCGAGCGCTGAGCCACATGATGCCCTGGGCCTTCACGCGCTCGCTCGCATGAAACCAGAGCGTGAACGCCTTGGTGAGGTTCGGAAAGCAGCCCGCTTCGCCGACGCCGAAAAGAAAGCGGCAGATAACGAGCGACACGAGGTTCCAGGCCCAACCGGTGGCGATCGTAAAGATCGACCACATGCTCACGACGCGCATCAATACTTTGCGCGGGCCGATCCTGTCGCCCAGCCAACCGCCGGGAATTTCAAACAGCGCGTAGGCCCAACCGAAGGCCGTGAACGCGTAGCCCATCTCGACCTTGGACAGCTCCATCTCGGCCTGCATGGCCGGGGCGGCTTGAGAAATACAAACGCGGTCGACGTACGTAATAATCGCCAAAGTGACGGCGAAGGCAAGCACGATGAAGCGCGCACGCGTGGGAGCGGTGTTATTCATAACGAGCGGAGTACTTCAAGTGGAATGGGGATCGTGTCGACCGCCGTCGCGTCGTTTGAATTCAGGGACGGTCGTCTGTCGAGGCGGGCCGCTTCCGAACTCCGACGGGACGGCCAATGTTAAAGACTGCTCGTCCGGTACGGAAGCTTCGAAAGCGCCGAGAAGTACTCGCGGCACGACCGGAAGTCCGCCGCTGCGCGCGAAAAGGCTCACGAGCGGCCGAGCGCGATGGTGACGAACGCAGCGGCCGAAAAGCCGCACGAAGCCGGGCGCACGACTGATCACGCGCCTTGCAGCCCTTCTGAAAAAGGGCTGTAGAAAGTGACCCGGCTGGGACTCGAACCCAGGACCTACGGATTAAAAGTCCGTTGCTCTACCAACTGAGCTACCGGATCAATGATTCGCCGGCGTTTTCACGGAGCACGCGGCTCCGGAAATGGGCGAACTAATGAGTCTAGTAAATTCTCATCGATTGACAAGCGGCCATGCGGCGACGGCATGCAATTCGCATTACTCACGTGCATCGCAGGATCGAAATCCTCCACCCTGAGGTGCCGTATGTCGAAGAATCTTGTGCCCGATCGTTCGGGAAAAGCCGGTTGGATCGTACTTTGGTTGCTCGGCGTACCGATCCCGATATTGTTGATTCTCTTCTTGATTCGCGGCTGCACGTAATCATCCGACCGGGTAGGCATCACCAGTGAAGGTTCACCATAACAGAGATGCCGCGCGAGCCGATGAGGCTCGTGCGGCATCTTAGAATTTGGTCAGCGGTCGAACGATCTGAGTCGACATGCATCCGATTCACCGCGTACGCGTGCGGCCAAGCACTTCTTCGGCCTGCATCAGACGATCGACGGTCGGCCGCAGCCGGCGATGAGCGCGATGATCATGAACGTAAGTGCCCGTCGCAACATGGCGGATAATCAGGGGGAGCAATTTCAGGTGCGAGACTTTGAGTTGGGCGTTCCGCCGCCGCCTTTCGTGTCGGCGGTCGGCGATGGTGAAATGCCGGCGATGTAACGCCGAAGGAAGTTATCGCAAACGTTACGCCGATTGAAAAAAGACCGGATTTCAGCGACCGTTTTAGGAATGAAAATCGCTCTTGTAGGAATTGGAATCAGCCGCGAAGTGGACGATCATCGACCACTCCGCCGGAACCTTCGAGAAGAGCCCTTCACGATGTGTCTTTTCCTTTCGCCAAAACTCCATTCGGTTTGTAAGCTGGAGCGAACATGACCTTCATCGTTTCACGTCTGCGAGCCGGCGCGGCTATGCCTGCATCCGTATCGTTCGATCACGAGGGAACCCTGCGCCGCCTCGGGGGCGATACGACGCTCTACAAGGATTTGGTCGGATTCTTTTTGGAAGACTCCGCCGACTTGTACCGGCAATTGCAAAGCGCCACGGTCGACGAGAATGTCACGGAGACGGAACGAGCATCGCACTCCTTGCGAGGTATCTGTGCCAATTTTGGCGCCGGGGAAGCGATTAACTTGTGCTGGACGATCGAACGGCGCGCGGGGGTCGGCGATTGGCATGAAGTGCGAAACGCACAATCGCAGCTCGACGGCGCACTGAAGCGCTTGCGCCTCGCCTTGCAGAAATCGATCGCTTAGGCGACCCGCCAAAACTGGGTGGTCGTGTTCGCAATCATGACGAACGTGCGGCCTCATTTGCGGCGACTAGGGACTGCAGCGCTGCTTGGAAGTGACGGATGGCGCTGCAACTTTTACAACTGCTCTTGCACGTTTTCTAATCTACTGCGCTACGGCCGGCTCCTCGTCGAGCGTCACCGTCGTGCCCAGCGAGATGTGCAAGGCGCGGATCTTGTTGCGAAGCGTGCCGCGCGTGATACCGAGAATCTTCGCCGCTTGCGATTGATTGCCTTCCGTGTACTTGAGTACGCGTGTGATGACGAAACGTTCCATCATTTCCAGCGTTTCCAAGTAGAGATCCTGTGAATTCCCGCTGCGCAGGCGCGACTCGAGGAACGTTTCCAGATCGCTTTGCGGGGCGACCTCCGGATCAAACGTCACCTTTTCGCCCGGGTCGAAGCGGACGGAATCCGGCAAGAATTCCGGCAAAATCACGGCCCCGGTCGTTTGCAGGAGCGACTGCCGAATAACCGCTTCCAACTCGCGAATATTGCCGGGCCACGAGTAATGAACGAGCAAGTCGAGGGCCTCGGGCGAGATGCTGTGCACGTCTTTGCCGAGTTCGCGACTGAATTTCTGCACGCAATGTTGCAGCAGCAACAGGATGTCGTCGCCGCGCTCGCGCAGCGGCGGCAGCTTGATCGAGAAACCGTTGAGCCGGTAGTACAAGTCCTCGCGATAATTGCCGTCGTTCGCCATTTGCTTCAAATCGCGATTTGTCGCGGCGATGATGCGCACGTCGGTTTGAATAGTCTCCGTGCCGCCGACGCGCTCAAAGCGTTGCTCTTGCAGCAACCTTAGCACCTTGCTCTGCACGAGCGGCGACATGTCGCCGACTTCATCCAAGAAGATCGTGCCGCCGTGGCATTGTTCAAACTTGCCGATGCGTCGGCTTTCGGCGCCGGTGAACGAGCCTCGCTCGTGGCCGAACAATTCGCTTTCGAGCAAGTTGTCGGGAATCGCCGCGCAGTTGA
>CAZWDN010000239.1:0-7856 GCA_964633125.1 uncultured Pirellula sp.
GATGCGCGTCGACCGCGGCCTGCGATTCCCATTGCTCGTTCAAGATGAACACCGAAGCATCGTTCTGCGAGTGATAAACCTCGAACCGCAGGCAGCCGGGCTCTTGCCGCGAGAGGCGACCTTGCTCGATTAAGAGCGTGCGCACCTTCTCGATATCGGCCGGGTCCTTCACGTTCAGAATAATATTGAGGCAGATCATGGAGATAGTCGCTAGTAGCTGGTTGCAAGTTAAGAACGAAAACTGTTCGGAAGGTTCGCGCAGCAGAAAACTATTCGACTTCGACCGCGCCGACGGTCGTCGGGTGGTCGAGCACTTGCTTCTGGGCCAGCAGGCGTTCGCTGAGCGTCGCATACGGCAGGTCCTGCACCTTCGCGCCGGTGCGGGCCGCCAGCGCCGCGGCGATGCCTGCGCTGTGGCCGATCGTCATCCAAGACGGCTCCACGCGGACGGACGAGTACGCCACGTGCGTCGCCGCCAGCGCCGTGGGAACCAACAGATTCACGCACTCGCCGGGCTTCGGCGTGATCGCGCGATACGGCACCTGATAGGCCGGGCCTCCGCGCGTGCCCCGAATGCGCTTCGGGAAAATCGTCCCTTCGTTGACGACTTCGCTCGTCCCGCGGGCGATGCGGCGGCAGTCGTGCGAGTCGATCGGAAACGAGCAGACGGCGATCGAGTCGGGCTTCGTGCGTTCGACGAGGATATCCTTCTGCGTGAGGATGTACGCGCCGAGCATCCGCCGCCCTTCGCGCACATAGAGCTGCGGCGACCAATGGCCGTGGGCGGCGAATTCATCCTTGCAGAGCCCGAGCTTCGCGAGCTGTTCGCGCAGCGGTTGCGGCACCGCCGGGTCGGTCGTGAGGAAGTGATACAGCTCCAGCGTGTATTGCTTGTGCGTCTCCCAAATCGCTCGGCGTCCGGCCTCGTCGGCCGCGCACCAGCCGTTGCCGCCGCCGACGATGCCCATGGAGAATTGCTTGCCGATACCGTTGTTGGCGTCGAACTTCGCGCCCGGCAGCGGATAGAGGTCCCACGCGAGCGGCGCTTTCGGATCGCTCAAGTAATAACGCCGCACCGCCTCGAAGCGCGCCGGGTCGTATTGGGCGGGCGCCGGGAACGGTACGCGATTCTCCGGCTGATCCGTGAGGCAAAGCCGGAAGCTGTAGACCATCACGTTGTCGTCGCCGACGTCGTCGGGACCCGCTTCGGCAGCGGTAATAAACGGCAGCGGCTTGCCGGCGGCGTCGAGGCCGGAAATCTTCATCGGCTTCTTCGGATACTGCCGACCGGCGAGCGATTCGCCGAACTCACTCCGGCTTTCACGGCCGATCGTCCAACTTACGCCGGCCGCGGCCATGAGGTCGCCTTCGTACGTCGCGTCGACGAACGTCTTTCCCGTGAACGTCGAGCCGTCTTTCGTTGCGAAAGAAACGATGCGGCCGGCCTCGGTCTTCACAGCGCTCAAATACTTCCGCGTGACGACCTGCACCTTCGCTTCGGCGAGCAACGCCTGCGTGACACGCATCGCCACATGCGGTTCATAGGTCCAAACCGTATGATCTTTCACGGCCGTGCGATACGGCAGCTTCACGCGGCGAGCCGCGTAGTCGGCTTCCATGCGCTCATGGAATTCGGCGAAGAGTCCGCCGAGCGCGGCGCGTACCGTTTGATTGGAGTCGCTAAACGACAGGCCGCCCGTGTTGACGCCGCCGACATGCTCGGTCGGCTCGACCAGCAGCACGCTCGCCCCTTCGCGCGCGGCGCCGACGGCCGCGCAAACGCCGGCCGGCGTACTGCCGTACACGACGACGTCGGCCGAATACTCTGCGGCATGCAGCGGAGCGGCAACCAACGCGACAAGAGAAAGAAGCCAACGAAGCATGGCGGCGCGCCTCCGGCGAACGTTTGCGACCGAGACTGATTCAATCATTCAGCCCCCGGTCGCCGACCGAGGGCTAAATATCGCGCGAGTATAAATCGTAGTCGATTAGTACTTCCGCGGCGTCACGCGCCCTTGCACGCGGCCCGGCAGACCTTGGATGCGGAGGAAGCCTTCGGCGTCGGTTTGGTTGTACGAGCCGCCCCCTTCCATCGTCGCGATCCCTTCGTCGTACAAGCTGTTCGGGCTCTTGCGGCCGGCCAGGATCACGTTCCCCTTGTAGAGTTGCAGCGTCACTTCGCCGGTCACGTACTTCTGCGCGTCCTTGATGAAGGCGAGCAGCGCGTCCATCTTCGCGTGGTACCAGAAGCCGTAGTACACCATTTCGGCGACTTCCGGAGCCAGCCGATCGCGCAAGTGCATCAGGTCGCGATCCATCGTCAGTTGTTCGACGTAGCGATGAGCGTCGTAGAGAATCGTCATGCCCGGCGATTCATAGACGCCCCGGCTCTTCATGCCGACGAAGCGGTTCTCGACCATGTCGATTCGGCCGACGCCGTTGCGACCGCCGATCTTGTTGAGCTCTTCCACAATGCCCAAAGCGGAGAGCTTCTTGCCGTTCACGGTGACCGGCACGCCTTGCTCGAAGGTAATCGTGACCGTTTCCACCTTGTCCGGCGCGGCTTGCGGCGACACCGTCATGCCGAAGTCGACCAGTTCGACGCCGTTGACCATCAGGTCTTCCAGCTTGCCGGCTTCGTAGCTGATGTGCAGACAGTTCTCGTCGCTCGAATACGGCTTCGTCGACGACGCCTTCACCGGAATGTTTCGCGCGTTGCAGAACTCGATCATCGCTTGCCGGCCCGGGAACAATTGGCGGAACTTCTCAATGCGCCAAGGCGCGATAATCTTCACGCTCGGGTCCAAGGCTTCGGCCGCAAGTTGGAAGCGGCATTGGTCGTTCCCTTTGCCGGTGGCGCCGTGGGCGTAGGCGTCGGCCTTCACTTCGCGGGCTACTTCGAGGCAGGCCTTCGAGATGAGCGGCCGGGCGATCGACGTGCCGAGCAAGTACACCCCTTCGTACTTCGCTTGCCATTGCAGCACGGGAAAGGCGAAGTCGCGGCAGAGCTCTTCGCGAGCGTCGATGATGCGCGACGACTTCGCACCGCACTTCTTCGCCTTATCGAGAATCGCTTGGCGATCTTCGCAGGGTTGCCCCAGGTCGACGTAGGCGGCATGCACCTCGTAACCCTCTTCCTGCAGCCAGCCGAGAATGACGGAAGTATCGAGACCGCCGGAGTAAGCCAATACGCAGCTAGGCATGGGAGCAAACCTTCAATGCAAAGAGCACGATCAGGGACCAAAATGGGACCTATCAGGCTATCGCGAACGGCCGGCCATTTCCAGGGGCGCGCGAGCCGCGGCGAACGCCGGATTCGGCGGCGAAAACGCGAGACGGCCCCACCGCTACAGCGGAAACTGGCGCCAAATCACTACGGCCGGATAGTAGCGACGCACATCCCAAAGCTCCGGTTCAGGAAGCTTCGTCGGATCGAAGCGGTCGTCGGCCTCGACGACGATGGCGCTCCCCGGCGGCGCGAGCGCGATGATGTCGTCGAGCAGTCGCAGCATTTCCGCTTCACGCGAAATGTAGAACTCATACGGCGGCGAGCAAAAGACGATCCAGCGGACCGGCTCGATCACCGGCACGGGCAGCTTCGTCGCGTCCGGCGGAGCGGCAAACGTGCGCCCGTCGCGGCGCATCATCCGCAGTTGCAAGAACGTATCGCCGCCGATCGCCTGCCCGCGCCCTTCCATGCCGACCGCCTTGAGGTTGGCTTCGATCAGTTGGCAGGTCGGAAAATGCTTCTCCAGAAAAATGCCCCAGCCCGCCCCGCGACTCAAAGCTTCAATTCCCAGCGCGCCGGTGCCAGCGAAGAGATCGATCGCGACGGTTCCTTCCACTCCCTTGCCGAGCAGGTTGAAGAGGGCCTCACGGACGCGATCTTTCATCGGGCGGGTACGCACGTCGCCGCTGTAGGCGAGTTTCCGGCCGCGGTTCTTGCCGCCGATCACGCGAATGCCGGCAACTTCGGGAACGTCGTCCTTGGCATCGCTCTTCGCCCCGCGCCCGGCGACGGGACGTCCCTTGCCCGCGCGCCCGGCCCCGGATTCATCCCCCTCATCCTCGTCGCCGTCCGACGCCAAGCCGTCCAAATTGTCGACGTCGACCCATTCCCCTTCGTCGCCTTCAGGCTTCTGGCGGGGCGGGGATTCTGAATCTTGGCGACGTGGCCGCTTCGGATGACGTTGGGCCAACGCGGCCTCCCAGAGTTAACTCGGACGGAATGGTACGGGACGCTGAAGAAAGACTCGCCACGACGCCCGCCGTAGGGCCGGCGTCTGCCGGCAGGTCGACGAAGCCCGTTTGCGGGAATTCGGAAAATTCAATATCCTGCTGGCTTGCTTACCGTTACGACGCGGCCGTGAGGCGCGTTGTTTGGGCTGCATCCATCGTAACGTGCCTGAATTCCGTCGGGAAGGAACCTCGAATGTTTGCTCGCATCGCATTGTCGGCCGCGTCCCTCGCACTTTGCGCCGCCGGACTGTTCGTTTCCGCCGCTCAAGCCCAATTACCGGCCGCCGCAGGCCCAGGCCTCGGAGCACCCGCCCCGACCGGCACGGCGGCTCCCGCGCCCGTCACCAGCGGCTCGCCGGAATTCGACGCCTTGCTCAAGAAGTGGGACGACCTGCGTGACCAGATGCTCCAAGCGCAAGTCGACTACAAACTCGCGAAGCCGGAAGGGCGGGCCGCAATTCAAGACAAGTTCACGCAATTGCGCAACGACGGCGAGAAACTGCAACCGGAACTATTAAGAGCCGCAGAGGCCGGCTTGGCCAAAGACCCGAAGGGAGTCGCCTTCACGACGTTCCTCGCTTCGTTCGCCAACGGGCTCTACCTGCAAGATCGTTATGAGGAATCGCTGCGGCTGGCCGAGAAGCTGATCGACGCGAAGTTTGACAACAAGCGCATCTACAACCTGGCGGGCAAGTGCGCCTTCAACCTGTGCGACTTTGATAAGGCCGAAAAGTACCTAAAAGCGGCCCAAGAAGGCTCCGCCCTCGACGGCCGCGCCGACGGCTACCTGCAAAACATCGCCGCCTACAAGACGCTCTGGAAGAAAGAGCAAGACATTCGTGCGAAGGAAGAAAAGGACGCCGCCGATCCGGCCAAGGCTCTGCCCCGCGTGCTCTTGAAGACGAACGACGGAGACATCGTGCTGGAACTCTTCGAGAACGAGGCACCGCAAACGGTTGGCAACTTCGTGAACCTCGTCGAGAAGGGTTTCTACAACGGCGTATCGTTCCATCGTGTGATCCGCGAATTCATGGCGCAAGGGGGCGACCCGAACGGCAACGGCACCGGCGGCCCCGGCTATTACATCTACGATGAGACGGGCAAGGACGACCGTCGCCTGCACTTCCGCGGCGCGCTCAGCATGGCGCATTCCGGCGTGCCGAACTCCGGCGGCTCGCAGTTCTTCATCACCTTCTGCCCGACGGCCAACCTCGACGGCAAAGCGGTGAACCCGAAGACGGAACAGATTCCGCACACGGTGTTCGGTCGCGTGGTGGAAGGATTCGACGTGCTGCCGAAGCTCCAACGCCGCGACCGAACCGACAATCCGCACGGCGGCACGTCGGCCACTCCGCTGCCGCCGGCCGACAAGATCATCGAGGCCAAGGTCCTACGGAAACGGAACCATGCCTACGAGCCGACGAAGCTGCCGGCCCCCAAGATCAACGGCACTTAAGCGTGGCGATGATGAGAACGGGCGATTGCGGGTCGCATAAACCCTGATCGCATCAACATACGACGGCCGCCGGAACCCATCGCGGGTCCGGCGGCCGTTTCTTTTTTCAGGTTGCCGAGGAATGAACCTCGAGACGGTCGAATCGGCCGCAGATTAAGTCGCAAACCATTTGGCAAAAAAGACTTGCGTTCTGCTCTGACGGAAGCTGCACCGGTGTTTCCGCATCGATCACAAATTCAAATAATGCGATGTTAGTTCCTTGACTCTATTAGCATTGCTAAATATGCTCTTATCCAATCGTCGAATAGTAGCTCTGCGCACTATTTGTGGCAGTGAATCTGAGTTCACTTCTTTCAGATTCGTTTCGCCATGCTTGTTTCGCCTTCGCATCGCCCTCGGATTGCCGTGCAACTCAAAGCCCTCAAAGTGTTTTGCGACGTCGTGCAGCAGCGCAGTTTCTCGCGCGCAGCGGACGAAAACAGCATCTCCCAATCGGGAGCCAGCCAGCTCGTGCAGCAGTTGGAAGACCACCTCGGCGTCCGCTTGATCGACCGCTCGAAGCGCCCGTTCGTACTCACGCCGGAAGGGGACCTGTTTTACTCGCAGTGCCGCGATATCGTCGCGCGCTATTTCGCGCTGGAAGACAAAGTGCGGACGATGCACCAAGAGGTGATCGGTCGGGTGCGCGTGGCGGCGATCTACTCCGTCGGCCTGCACTTGATGGCGGATTATATATCATCGTTCATGAGCGCCTTCCCGAAGGCGAACGTCCGACTCGAGTACCTGCACCCGCATCGCGTGTACGAAAGCGTCGAAGACGACGTCGCCGACATCGGCTTGGTGAGCTACCCGAAGTCGTCGCGCACGATCGACGCGATTGCTTGGCGCGAAGAGAAGATGGTGCTGGCCTGCGCTCCGCAGCATCCGCTGGCGCATCGCCCGAAGATCTCGATCCACGAATTGCACGGTCACCAGATGGTGGCCTTCGACAGCGACCTGACGATCCGCCGCGAGATCGATCGGGTGCTCAACCAACACCACGCCGAAGTGATCGTGCAGATGGAGTTCGACAACGTCGAAACCATCAAGCGCGCGGTCGAGATCAATACCGGCGTGTCGCTGTTGCCGGAGCCGACCATTCGTCGCGAGGTGGATGCGGGAACGCTCGTGAGCGTGCCGCTCGATACCGACGAACTGGTGCGTCCGCTGGGGATCATCGTCCGGCGCGGCAAGGAACTCAGCGTCACCGCCCAACGTCTGATCGAACATTTGCAACGCGCGGGCCGAACCGGCGCGGCGGAAGCGCCGTCTTCGACGACGGCATCCAAACCGGCCGAAGACGCCGCGACCCTTGCCGCCCGCAACGGAAACGGCGCCCACGGCGATCACGGTTCACGCAATGATAACGGCTCGCGCGGCGAAAACGGCTCACGCAACGGCGCGTCGCACGCCGCCTCATCCAAAACAACTTCCGTCTAATACAACGTCAGGGCGAGCGGCCGATCCGGGCTTGCCGCCGTTTTTGTCAGGAGCGTCGTCTCATGAGTGAACGCATCATCAACCAAGGCCTGCCGCCTCGCGAAGGGCTCTACGACCCCGAGAACGAGCACGATGCCTGCGGCGTCGGCTTCGTCGTCGACATTAAAGGTCGCCAGAGCCACGAGATCGTGCGCCGCGGCCTGGAGATTCTCGTCAATCTCACCCATCGCGGAGCGACGGGCTGCGATCCGCTCACCGGCGACGGCGCCGGCATCATCACGCAAATCCCCCACGGATTCTTCGCCGCCAAGGCGGAAGAAGCCGGCTTCAAGCTCCCCGCGCCGGGCGAATACGGCATCGGTTTCGTCTTCCTGCCGAACGACGCCGAAGAACGCACGTTCTGCGTCGAACTCTTGGAAAAGTTCATCGCCGAAGAAGGGCAAACGCTGCTCGGCTGGCGCGACGTGCCGGTCGACAACGAACACATCGGCTGGAGCGCCCGCGACGTCGAGCCGGTGATGAAGCAAGTGTTCATCGCCCGCGGCAAGAACACGCCGGCCGACATGCTCGAGTGGAAGCTGTTCGTCATTCGCAAACGGCTCGAAGTGGCCGTGTACGACAGCAAGCTGACGCAGAAAAAGTATTGCTACCTGCCGAGCCTCTCGACGCGCACGATCGTCTA
>CAZWDN010000240.1:0-7844 GCA_964633125.1 uncultured Pirellula sp.
CGGCCGATCCGGTGCGCCCGGCCCGGATCGCCGGTGAACTCAAGTTCGAGAACGTCTCGTTCGGCTACGATTCCTCCAAGCCCGTCTTGCGCAACGTCTCGCTGACGATCAAGCCGGGGCAGTGCGTGGCGCTGGTCGGTGCGACGGGAGCGGGGAAGACGTCGCTGTTGAGTCTGATTCCGCGGTTCTACGATCCGACGGCCGGCCGCATCCTACTCGACGGGGTTGATCTACGGCGCTACGACCTCGACGACTTGCGTCGCAGCATCGGCGTCGTTTTCCAAGAAAGCTTTCTCTTTAGCGATACGATCGCGGCCAACATTGCGTTCGGCCGACCCGACGCGACTCCGGAGCAGATCGAAGCCGCGGCTCGCATCGCCTCGGCCGAAGAGTTTATTCGCGAGTATCCCGAAGGTTACGAGACGAAGCTTCGCGAGGGAGGTTCGAATCTCTCCGGCGGCCAACGGCAACGGCTGGCCATTGCACGAGCCCTATTGCTCGCGCCGCCGATCCTCTTGATGGACGATCCGACCGCGGCGGTCGACCCGCGGACGGAGCAGGAGATTCTCGATGCGATGCAAAGCGCGATGCGGGGGCGGACGACGATCGTCGTCGCGCATCGTTTGAGCATGTTACGTCGGGCCGATCTCGTCGTGGTGCTGGAAGACGGTGAAATCGTCGACAGCGGAACGCACGAAGAACTCATGCATCGGCCGGGGCCGTATCGCCAGGCCGCGCGGATTCAAGTCGACTTCAATGAGCCCGAACCGCTGGGGAGGGCCTCGTAAATGGCGCAGGCGTCTCGCAAATCCGCGAACCCGCAAGCCGCGTCCGGCGTTGCGAGGAAACTGGTGAATGCATGGCGCGCGCCGACGCACGACGGCGAACCGACCGACGCGGCGACGAAGCCGCTCGAGTGGTCGCTCATCTCGTGGATTTACAGCTTTACGAAGCCGCACGCCCGAAAGCGGAATCGTTTGTTCTTCTTCGTGGTGCTGCGCTCGATCCAACTGCCGCTCTTGGCGTGGACGTTGGGGCGCGTGATCGAAGGGCCGGTCTCGCACGGTTCGGCGACGGGGCTGGCCTGGGGCGTCGCCGGTTACCTGGCGTTGGCGGCGTTCACCAACGGCACCCTGCATTTTCGTCAACGGCTCGCCTTGGAACTCGGCGAGTCGGTCGTGCAGGATTTGCGCAACGCGATCTTTACGCACCTACAAGAACTGCGGATGAGCTTCTTCAATCGAACGAAGCTCGGCCGAATCATCAGCCGCACGACGAGCGACGTGGAAGCGGTGCGCGCCGGAATTCAGGACGTGTTCTTCGTGAGCATCGTCGGGTCGGGGCAGATCGTCGGCGCGGCGCTGCTCATGGCGCTCTACGACTTGCCGCTGTTTCTCGTCGTATCGTTGCTCGCGCCGGTGCTCTGGTGCGTCAATCTCGTATTTCGCCGACGCTTGAGCCAAGTGCATCGCGAAGTGCATGAAAGCTTCAGTCGGATTACGTCGTCGCTGGCGGAAAGCGTGAACGGCATCGAGGTGACGCAGAGTTTCGTGCGTCAAGATGTGAACGCCGAACGCTTCGGCGACTTGATCGACGACCATTCGCAATACACGCTCAAGGCGGCGCGCACGTCGGGAAGCTTCCTGCCGCTCTTAGAATTCAACAATCAGATTTTCCTGGCGTTGCTCCTGGCCGTCGGCGGCTATCGCGTATTGAGCCCCGATATTCAGATGCCGATCGGTTCGTTGATTCAGTTCTTCTTCTTGGCGAACATCTTGTTTCAGCCGATTCAGGCGCTGGGGGAACAATACAACGCCGCGCTCACGGCGATGGCCGGCGCCGAACGGATTCGCGAACTTTTGCAGACCGAGCCCGACTGGCAAGACGCGCCGAGCGACTCCGCCGCTGATAAGACGGCGCCTGCCGTCACGGGGCGCGTACGGTTTGAAAACGTCGGTTTTGAATACGACGCCGGCGTGCCGGTGCTGCACGAAGTGTCGTTCGCCGCCGAGCCGGGGCAGACGATTGCGCTCGTGGGGCATACCGGAAGCGGCAAGACGTCGATCATCAATCTCGTGGCGAAGTTCTATTTGCCCTCCAGCGGGCGGGTGTTGATCGACGACGTCGATGTTCGGGCATTGCCGAACCGCGACCTGCATCGACACTTGGGGATTGTGCTCCAGCAGAATTTCCTCTTCTCGGGCACGGTGAGCGAGAACATTCGGGTCGGCAGGCCGAGTGCGGACGAAGCGGCGGTGCGCGACGCCGTGGCGAAGCTGGATTGTCTGGATTTGATCGAAGCGTTGCCGCAGGGATTCGATACGGAAGTGGGCGAGAACGGGTGCAACCTTTCGCTCGGTCAGCGACAGTTGCTCTGCTTCGCCCGGGCGATGTTGGCCGACCCGCGAATTTTGATTCTCGACGAAGCGACCAGTTCGATCGACATTCTGACGGAAGCCAGGCTGCAGCACGCCCTCGCCAAGCTTCTGGCGGGGCGGACGGCGTTCGTGATCGCCCACCGATTGAGCACGATCCGCCATGCCGATCTGGTGCTAGTGCTCGGCGGCGGCCGAATCCTACAACGGGGTACCCATACGCAGTTGGTCGCGCAGCAAGGAACATACCGGGAGCTGTATGAGCAGTTTGTCCAGGCGACGGCGGCCTAAGGTACGGTAAGCCGCAAGTGTCGTGAGGTTTCGACGGTGCGGAACGAGGGCGAAATCGTGGGGAAAGCATTTCGCCGCAAAATATTTGTCGCTTTCCCCTTGGCATCTCTACAATGATCTGTGAACTGCTCGGTGGGGCACGTCGCCGTGTCGGCAGGGCAGTGAATATGCGGGTGCTTCATGTCGCCGTTGTTTTGGGTGATTCCGTTGGTCGTCGTCGCGACGATCGCGCTCTACTCCTGGTATGTGCGGGCGAGCGGCCCCTCGCGCGAGCGGCGCGAGACGGAAGAATTCGAACGAGCTCGAAAGGCCTTTCATCGGGAACGCGAACGCGCCGAAGCGAAGTTCTTTGATTTGGCCGCATCAAGCGGTCGGCCCCGCGGCCTACGCTGGAAAGATTGCGAATTTGAAGACGGCGTCGCCTACGCCCGCGACAAGCAGACGGCCGAGCTCCGGGCGCTGGTCGCCGTGACGGTATCGTTCGAGGCGATCGAAGGGGGCGGGATGGAGGACGTCGAGGCCGTAAGCAACCTGCGCGCGGCGACGGCCGTGTTCCGCTACAGCGAAGGGCATTGGAGCACCGAGGGGCGCGTCATCTTCAATCTCAACCCGACGCAAGCGATCGCCCACTTCCAAGACAGCCTCGTGCTGGTGGGCGAAGAAGACTAAGGACGCAAGCGGCGCTTCGTCGCGGCTTACGCAAGCGGCGCGATCGATTTATCTCGCATCTCCGGTCTACGCGACTCATTGGTCGCATCATCGCGGACTTACGCAATCCCGTGCGTTCTCGCGCGCCGTATGGGGGCACTACGAGGGATGCCGATCGCCGGCGACGTCGATAGCGAATGCCGACGCGGATTCGGGTCGTAACGATTGTGCCGGATCTACGGTCGATCGACGATCGATCGGCCCTGCTTGGCGGGCCTACGGTCCGGATATCCGTCGCCGGCAGTCGTGCGCGTCGCACTCGCCGCGATCTGCATGCCAGGTAAGGTTTCGCCGGTCGGCATGCGCGCCAAGGCTTGAACATCTCCACCATATTCCTCAACGCTTTAGATTTCTCCGGACTCCCGACGATGACCAACTTGCCCACGCCGCAGAGGCGCCGGCAACAAGCCACCTGTTCCACCCTGTTTCCTGTTGGGAGTTTGTACTGCCATGCGTTCCATCGTTTCCACCATCGCTGCCGTGTGTTTGTTGGCGGTCGGCGCTTCCTCGTCGGAAGCTGCTTGTTGCCGCTCGAAAGTCTCGTGCTGCAAGCCCAAGTGCTGCAAGCCGGTCTGCGCGCCCAAGTGCTGCAAGCCGAAATGCTGCCCGAAGCCCAAGTGCTGCCCGAAGCCGAAGTGCTGCAAGAAGAGCTGCAGCCTGAAGGACCTCTTCTGCAAGAAGAGCTGCTGCGAAAAGAAGAGCTGCTGCAAGCCCGCTTGCGAACCGACCTGCAAGGCTGCTTGTGAGCCGAAGTGCTGCAAGCCGACCTGCTGCAAGAAGCGTTGCAGCCTGAAGGACCTCTTCTGCAAGAAGAGCTGCTGCGAAAAGAAGAGCTGCTGCAAGCCCGCTTGCGAACCGACCTGCAAGGCTGCCTGCGAGCCGAAGTGCTGCAAGCCGACCTGCTGCAAGAAGCGCTTCAGCCTGAAAGACCTGCTCTGCAAGAAGAGCTGCTGCGAGAAGAAGAGCTGCTGCGAGCCGACCTGTGCCGCCGCCGAACCGACCTGCGGTTGCGCCGCTCCGGTCGCCGCCCCGGTAGCCCCGAAGGCCGCTCCGGCCGCCCCGAAGGCCCCGGCTCCGAAGGCCGCGAAGGCCGCCTAGTTCGCAAGTCTGACGCGTCGGCATGAGGCCGACGTATGAATCCCAAACGCAAACCGGACTGAAGCCCGCAAGCTTCAGTCCGGTTTTGTTTTGCGCTCGTTCTGGGAGGTGGTTCCGCGAAAAGCGGCCCTGGATTGGCCGCACATGGTCGATTTGGTAACTTTAAAAAGCCCGCTGCCCGCCCCCGTAGCTCAGTGGATAGAGCGACGGTTTCCTAATCGCCGCTGGCACAAGGACTTGCGGCGATTGAAGTGCCGGATTTCTCGGCGAATAGTTGAGTTTCCGTCTCCGGAAAATTTTTTCCGAATCCGGCCGAATCCGGCTTAGTCGCGCGCTCTTTGGTGTCGGCGACACCTGCTAGTTTCGATCGACTCTCAGCGGTCGCCGTAGGCATCTCGCATGAACGCGAAGAGTTCGGAGCGCCGAACAAAACGTCGGCCGCCGATCCGCTCGGACTTCAAGCGCCGACCGCAGAGACCGACGTTCACCCAAAAGTTGAGTTTGGTTTTCGAGACGTGCCGTCGCAGCACGTCCGGGACGGATTGCAGGGGAATCAGGTCGTCGTCTGCGTCGTCTTCCATTGCTCCAAGGCTGCGGGAATTTATTCCCGCAGGTCGTCCCCCTCATCCACCGGGTCGTCGCTGGGAGGCCCGTGCCTCTCATCGTGAAGCTGTATTTGGATTTTGGCGCAGCCCTGCAAGAACTCGATGGCGTCGCTCCGCTTGGCCGCCGCCTCGATGTCTTCAAGACACAAGCCCCCGGCGTGATAGACGTTCTCAAAGCTGGTCGCCAGAGCGACGATTTCCTCCGGCGTCGCGTCCGGGTCGTGTTCCTCGGCGAACCGCTTGACGATGTCCAGGAGCATTTCAAAGGCAGTCATTTAGTTCCCTCGCTCCGGAGTGCCGAAGGTTCGCTTTCCGCTCCGAGCGTGCCCCCTGCGGGCCATCTCTTTTTCAAGATTGTCGTACGCTTGGCGAACGTCGTTCACGCCGTTGATGTTCAGCACGATCGGCGGCACCTTGCCGACTGCGACCGCTCCGGCAAAGTCTAATCCTTGCTCGCGTCGCTTGTCGCGCTCTTGGGCCTCGCGGGTCGCTTGTCCCTTGCGGAAGTTTTCTTCGTGGAGCTTGGCCGCCGTCTCGCGTTCCAGGTTTTGCTGTCGCAGTGCTTCCGACCGCTCGCGTTCCATCTTCACGATGCTGGCCTGCGACACGGCGACCGCGTTCATTCCCACGCCGAAGTTGTGGGCGTTGAGATTCGCCCCGGCCATCTGCGCGTTGATGTTCTCCGTGAGCAGGGCCGCACGCTCCAGCGGGTCCGTGGTATCGGCGAGCAACTGCTGGAACGCCGCCACGCCGCCGCCGAAGCCGCTGAGCGCGTTGGTGTAGAGGTTCGATAGCGCTTCGCTCATCGCAAAGACTTGGCCGATCGGATTGACGCCGCCCGACTGACCGCCGCCCCGGCCTAGTGCTCCCTTCGCCATGCGGTCGGCAGCGTTCTGTCCGGCCTTCCCCTCCTTCATGGCGTCCGCGACAAGCTGCTCCATCGTCTCGGTGCTGCCGTTCCGGATCGCCTCGAACGCTTTGGCCCATGCCGCCTCTAGCTGCCGTAGTTGCTCGATGTTGGCGGCGCGCGTCTCGCCGGTCGAATCGCGCACGGCCTTCATGGCTCCCATCATCTGCGACTCGAATTCCTTCAAGCCGCGTCGCTGCTCCGGCGTGCCGATGCCCATCATCGCCAAGAGTTGCTTGGAGTTCCCCCACTGCTGCGACATCGCCGCCATGCGCTTCGTGATGTCGCCCTTTTTGGCGCTTTGCATCCAGGCGAGCGGGTCGGATTTGTCGCGGCGCTTGTCCAGGGTCGCGTCCATCTCCTTTTGGTGGTCGCGCTGATTCTCGGCAGCGTAGGCCGCGTCTTTGTTCGCGTCCGCCTTCGCCTTGGCGGTCGTGCGCTCCAGTTCCTCCGCCTTGCGCTTGGCCTCATCGGCTTTCTTCTCGATGTCCGTGAACATCGTCTCCGCCGTGCCCATCGCATCCTGTACGGTCTTGAGGTACAGTTCGCGCATCTCGCCGTTGCTGGCCGCCGCCATCTTCAGGTTTTGAATAGCGGTCTCGCGCACCTTTCCCCATACTTCGGCGTTGAAGCCCGGCATCAGCTTGAGGTGTGATTCGTAGCGGGTCAGCGCTTCCTCGAACGCCGACACGTCAACCGTGTTCGTCGTCGGGTCGGCCAGTAGGCCGCCGTCCTTCACGCGCTTGTCGATTTCCCGCTGAAGAGACTTCACGAATTCGGCCGCCTGCTTCGGCGTCGCCTGCGCCAGGAACTGAGCATGGAACGCCGTGGTCCCGGCAGCACCTAGTCCACTAGCGCCATCATCCCCGGCACTAAACGAGCGCCCGCCGCGTGAACCGCCCGACCCATAGGCGGACGCGCCGCCGGAGTTCCGGCCGCCGAGATGCTGCTGAGGCTTCGGCGCAGCGCCGCCGGATGGAATGATCTTGCTCCGATCTTTGTCGTCTTTGAGGAATTCCAACTCCGCCTTGAGCGCCGCCGCCTCCTTCACGTCCCCCCAAAACTCGTTCCAGGCGATGCGAATCTGCAAGAGCTTCCGCAGCGGGGAGTCGATCGCCTCGCCGATCCACTTGAAGGTGTGTGCCAGGACGCTGAACCCGCTGACCTTGATCGCCTGCGACAGCCCCTTAATGACGTAGATGAGCCCGGCGTCGCCAAGTGCCTCCAGGAGGTTGTCGACTTCGTTGCTGAGTTGTGCCAGCGACCCGGCCATCGTGTCGGCCTGCGCCGCCGCCGCTCCGCCGTAGCGGCTCGCCAGTTCGTCAAGAATCACACGCTGCGCCGACGCAACGTCGTTCATCTCCACGAACGTCTTGATCTGTCCTTTTTGTACGTCGGAGAGGTGAATACCCGCCCGCATGAGCCGCGCTGCCGCTTGTTCCGGGTCGACCAAAGCCCGACCCAGCATCTCGGCGGCGCTCGTGAGGTCGGAGCCGAGCACGACGGACATGTCCGCCGCCGTGGTCACCACGTCGCGGAAGACGTCGCCCCGAATTTCCTTCATCGACGCCAGCATCGTCATGGCGCTGAGCGCCGCTTCATCCTCATATTGCGTCGTCTTTTGGATTTGTTCGGCCAGCGTCTCCATCTCGTCGCGCGTCATGCCGGTGGTGTTCCCGGTCGCCTTCAGCACGGAATCGAGCCGCACGGCGACCTGCTCCGCTTCCGCCGCCGCTTGAACGGCCTTCACGCCGATGGTGATGGCGAGACCGGCGACCGCTCCGGCCGCCATGCTCGCGCCCCCGGCCAGTTGAGAAAATGCGCCGTTGAGCGAGCCCAGCCCCGGAATCGCGTTCGTGA
>CAZWDN010000241.1:0-7832 GCA_964633125.1 uncultured Pirellula sp.
TCGTGCATCTCTGGGTCGAGGGCTTCTTCGAAGTCTTCGCCACGACGGTCATCGCCTTTATTTTCATGCGATTGAATCTGATCCGGCCGGGGATCGCCGCCGCGGCCGCGCTGTTGTCGGCCACGATCTTTCTGTCGGGCGGCATCATCGGCACCTGTCATCACTTGTACTTCTCCGGCACTCCGCCGCTGGCCTTGGCTTGGGGATCGGTCTTCAGCGCGCTGGAGGTGGTGCCGCTGGTGCTCGTCGGATTCGACGCCGTGGAAGACCTGCGGCGTTCGAAATCGTCTCCGTGGGTGCGGCGCTACAAGTGGCCGATCTACTTCTTCGTCGCCGTGGCGTTCTGGAACATGGTCGGCGCCGGACTGTTCGGGTTCATGATCAACCCGCCGATCGCGCTCTACTACATGCAGGGCCTGAACACGACGCCGCTGCACGGGCACGCGGCGCTCTTCGGCGTGTACGGCATGCTCGGCATCGGTTTGATGCTGCTGTGCCTGCGGGTGTTGGTGCCGGGCGTGGAATGGAAAGACGGTCTGCTGCGGTTTTCCTTTTGGTCGCTCAACGGCGGACTCATGGCGATGTGCTTGCTGAGCTTGTTGCCGGTCGGCCTGATGCAGACCTGGGCCTCGGTGGACCACGGCTACTGGTACGCGCGCAGCAGCGAGTTTATGCAAACGCCGCTCATGCAAAGCCTGCGTTGGATGCGCGTGCCGGGCGACACGATCTTTTTCCTCGGCGCCGTGGCGCTCGTGCTGTTCGTCGCGGGCCTGAAGACCGGCAGTTCGTTCAAGAAGGAGAACTAATGTCGATTCCCCATGTCCAATCGGGCGAAGTCGTCGAGTTGCCGTTGCGGGCCGCTTTGGGAAACTCCAAAACGGCGACGCTTATCAAAACCGCCGCTCTGGAGGTGATTCGGCTGGTGCTTCCCCCGGGCAAGGAGATTCCCATGCACAAAGCGCCGGGCGAGATCACCGTGCAATGCCTGGAAGGGCGCATCGCCTTCACTTCGGCCGGCACGACCCAGGAACTCGCGGCCGGACAACTGCTTTACCTTGCCGCCGGCGAACCGCACGCCGTCAAGGGAATTGAACCCGCATCGGTGCTGGTCACGATTATATTGAGCAAGGGCTAGGTCGACTTGGGCGAATGCGTGCGGTCGGATTGAGAAATCGCGATTGCGACAAGATTTGAAATTCAAGGTCAAGCTGGAAGATGAAATGAGCGCGCCGCGAAGATCAAAAGGCGAACTCGAGGCCGAGATCAGTCAGGCCGTCATTCGCTTTAAGAAGGAATACATGGGCCGAGGGCCGCTCTCGGTGCGAACTTACTTGATCGACGACATGGTGCTTGTTCGTCTGCAAGGCGTGTTAACCGCGGCCGAACAGAAACTCGCCGAGGTCGAAGAGCGAAGTCGGGGACGCGACCTGATTAAGCAGATGCGCTTGGAACTCATCGAGCATGGCCGTCCGTTGCTCGAAACCGTCTTACAGGGAATCCTCGGCGTCGCAGTTGCCAGTCTGCATACCGATATCAGTACGAGAACCGGCGAGAGCGTGATTCTGTTTACGCTCGCTGAAAAGCCGAGTTTCGACGCTGCCTGATTTGCCCGATAAGGACTTGACTTTCTGGACGAAGATGACGAAATTGTAAGGTAGACGAGGGACCGCCGGGGGTGGCAAGCTTGCCGTCTGCGGCCGGTCAGTCGTCGTAAGTACAGGCTGACCAGCCACTTGGGATCAACGCCCAAGGGGAGAAAGGCCGGAAAAGCGCGCTCCCAAGGTGCGTTTCTCCGGCCTTTTTTCGTATTCCGGGTTTCGTAACTCAGTCCAGGAGCAAGTCTGAGCCATGCAGAAGCTGATTCAAGGCATCCACGAGTTCCAAACCGAGCATTTCCAACCGCTACAGGGATTGTTCGAGCGTCTGGCAAAAGGGCAGAGCCCGGAGACGTTGTTCATTACTTGTTCCGATTCTCGGATCGACCCCAATTTGCTGACGCGATCGAAACCCGGGGAACTCTTCATCCTCCGCAACGCCGGGAACATCGTTCCCCCGCATAGTGCGGTCGCCGGCGGCGAGGCCGCGACCATCGAGTTTGCCGTCGCGGCGCTGGGAGTGAAAGACATCATCATCTGCGGACACTCTCACTGCGGAGCCATGATGGGACTACTGAAACCGGAACAGGTGGCGCCGTTTCCCGCGGTCGCGTCGTGGCTTTCACATGCCGAGACGACTCGCCGCATCGTGAAAGAGAACTACCGGCATCTGGAAGGCAATCAACTTGTGACGGCCACGGTTCAAGAGAACGTCCTTGTGCAGCTGGAAAACTTGCGGACGCTACCCGCCGTGGGGGCTCGCCTGGTCAAGGGGGATCTTCATTTGCACGGTTGGGTCTACAAGATCGAGACGGGAGAAGTCTTCGCCTACGATTCTGCGAGCGGACAGTTTCTCCCCCTGGCCGAGTACAAGTATCCGGCGAGCGAATCGGGCACTCGCGCTCGCACCACTTCGCTGATTTAAGTTTAGCCGTCTTAAATATCCGGAGCATCGATCGATGGGTTCCGACCGAAACGGATTCTGGCGCGACGCATTCGCCTTGCAAGGTTCCGTCACGCCGCTGGTGTTTCCCCACGTTCTGACTTTCGGACTGTTCGCCGCCGGCATCTGTCTCCTCGCTTGGATTTGCGAGCGGACGTTTGATTGCAACTTCGGCCTGGAAGTGGCGCCGCACGAAATCGCCGGCGCCGCTCTGGGCTTAATTCTCATCTTGCGCACCAATGCAGGGTACGACCGGTGGTGGGAAGCCCGAAAGCTGTGGGGAGGTATCGTCAACCAAAGTCGCAATCTCGCCATTAGCGCCGTGTCGTACGGTCCGGCCGATCAAGCCTGGCGGGATCAGTTCGTTCGCTGGGCGGCCGTGTTCCCGCATGCGGCTCGCTGTAGTTTACGAGGAGAACGCGAGTCGCCCGCGATCCCCGACCTCGTGGGCCGAGAAAACGCCGAGCACATTGCGTCGGCCGACCACATGCCGAGCTACGTCGCCTGGAAACTGGGTGCTTTGCTGCGGGCTGCGTGCGATCATCACCAACTAAACGGCTTTGCGTTCATACAGATCGACAAGGAGCGAGCCTTGTTGATCGACCATATCGGCGCGTGCGAGAGAATTCTGAAAACGCCGTTGCCGCAGGTCTACTCGATTAAGATCAGAAGATTCATCACGCTGTTTCTGCTTTCTCTACCGCTGGCGTTGCTGCATCGCATGAGCAACGACTGGCTGATTCCCTTCATCACGATGCTCGTCGCCTATCCGCTGATTTCGTTGGACCAGATCGGCGTCGAACTCCAGAATCCGTTTGCCAAACAGAACTTGAGCCATCTGCCGCTGGGAGACATTTCAGCGACGATCCAACGTAATCTCGCCGGCATATTGAAAACCGGCGCAGATGCAGCGGCGCCGGCGTCGCCTCGGTACGAGGAGTCCTTAACGTCGAAATGACTTGGTCTCGATCGCACGACGACGCGACGATTTCGATGCGGCTCGCGGCGTCTGAGGGTGCGAGAGGTTTCAAGGAAGTCGTTGAGCGACGGAAGCGGCGATACCGTCGGCACGACGCGAGGCGCGGATGGACGTAGTCGCGCCGGTTGCGCGATCGCGTTCCGCCAACCCGACGCCTACATCGCGCCGACTTGCCGGGCTCTTACGAATAGCCCGTCCTCGCCGCGGGCGCGTTCCTTCAGCGTCCGGCGCAGATTCTGGAGAATCCGGAACGTTTCCAACGGCTCGATCGCCATATGGCCGAGGTATTGCAAGCCGTTTCAAACCTGAAACAATCCACGACGTCCGGTCACCCCGACGAAATCGTTTTAGCCTCCCCGGATTGAACCCGACGCCGTTGCCGCGATCGCGTCGTACGCGCCCGCCGAATCGGCGAACCTCGCATCCTCGAAGAAGAGTAATCGCATGGCTACGGCAGCTCCTGACGTTCGCGCCCTTACCGCATCGGCGTTTCGCGCCCCCGCCAAGTTCACCGAGTTCTGCCGCAACGGCGGCAAGCCGCTGGGGGGCGTGATCGACGGCGAGCAAGTCCGCGGCACGATGAACGTCACGTTCGAAACGATCGACCCGGGCACGCAAGAAGTCTTGGCGACCGTTTGCGAAATGGGCGACGCCGAAACGGCTCGCGCCGTGGCCGCGGCGCAAAGAGCCTTCGACGGCAACGGCGCGAAGTCTTGGCGCAACGTCGACGTCGAAGAGCGCATCCGGTTGGTAAACAAGCTCGTCGAGCTCTGCGACCGCGATCGCGACGTGCTGCTGGCCTGCGAAATCTTTGACGGCGGCAAAGTTTCGGAACTGGCCGAAGGAGACTTCACGCAGATTCGTGAATGCGCCGAGTATTTCGGCGGCGTTGCGCGGCGGATCAAGCTTGGCGACGGCCCCGCGATGAAGGTCGCCGACGGCGTCCGAGGCTTCACGCATCGCGAGCCGTGGGGCGTCGTGGCCGGCATCATTCCCTGGAACTACCCGATCGTGTTGACGTCGTGGTTCATGTTCCCGGCGCTGCTGTCCGGCAATACGATCCTCATCAAACCGGCGGAAGACACGCCGCTTTCCGCCCTCTACATCGCCAAGCTTGCGCAAGAAGCCGGCTTCCCGGCGGGCGTGATCAACGTGCTGCCCGGCCGCGGCGAGATCACCGGCCATGCGATCGCCGAGCATCCGGGCGTGCGCTATATCTCGTTCACCGGCTCGCCGGGCGTGGGCCAAGCCATTCTGCGAACCTGCGATCGTCACGGCACGCGCATGAAGCGCGAACTCGGCGGCAACGGCGCGGCCATCGTGCTGGCCGACGCCGATCCGGAACTCGTGGCCCGCATGGTGGGCAAGTACACGAACCAGCACTACGGCCAAACCTGCTGCACGATCCACCGCGTGTTCGTCGACAAGAAGATCGCCGACGATTTCATCGACGCTCAGGCCCAATTCTTTAAAGAACTGAAGATCGGCTATCAGGCCGACGAAGGGACGCAGCTCGGCGCGGTGATCAACGCCACGCAACGCCGCCGGATTCTGCAAGCCGAGCAAGAAACCGTCGCGCGCGGCGCGCAACCGCTTTTGGGCGGCGGCGATGCTTCGGTTTCCGGTAAGAACGGTTTCTATCTCAAGCCGTCGCTGTATCGCACGACGCCGGCGCTCAACGTTAATCCGGCGGAAGTGTTTCACACGTATGCGACGATCTGCCCCGTGTCGTCGGCCGAAGAAGCCCTGCAATTGGCGAACAGCTCCCCGTACGGTTTGGGGTCGAGCGTTTGGACCAAGGATATCGAGCGCGGCATAGCGCTGGCCAAACGGTTCCGCGACGGTACCGGTCAAGTGAACTGCCACAACTCGATTGCTTACGGCTTACCGTACGGCGGTCAGGGCATCTCCGGCGGCCCCGGCGGCGGCGTGAACTGCGAAGAGACGTTCCTCGACTACACGCAGGTCAAGGCCGTCTACGTCGCCGACTATCCCGCGTAATTCGGCATGCCCGCGTTTGTTCGACGCCGGGGCGCATCTCGGCCGTGCCCGTTCGCCCCAGCGTTTCATTCCTTCGCCAACTTCGACATCGGGAGCGCCCCGTCATGGCTTCGCGGCCGAATCAGTCGTTCATCGACAATCAGCGGGTCGACGACGCGTCGAGGAAGACCTGGAGCGTCGTCAATCCGGCGACGGGTGAGACGCTTGTGAACGTCGCGCCGGCCGAAAAGCCGCGAACGAGTATTGCCGTACGAAAGTAATCCTGTATTCGATGTCGACCGAAAAAACCGCGTGGCCGGAGCGAGAGGACGTTGGAATTGAAAAGTGACGAACCTTCGGAAATGAAAAAAGCTCCGGCGCCTCCGTCCCGCGGACTGATTCGCTCGGAAGATTGGTTGGCGGTGCTTCTGGGCGGCATCGTCCTCGCAGTCGCGCTGGCGGCCGCGTGGCTCAACCCCGCGTCGGACTACGAGCGACGCTTGTCCGACATCGCCGAGTCGCGCGCGCGCGTCAAGGAACTGTCGCAAAAGTCCGCCGGCGATCCTCGTTCGGCGGAAGCGTCGGCCGCCGAGGAAAAGAGACTGGAAGAGCTTACCGCCGGCCTGTATTCCAATCCGCTGAAGTCGCTCACGGCGAAGATCGGCTCTTGGGAAGCGAATCCGGCCGCGGCGTTCGTCAAAAACGGCAAGTCGATCGTGCCCGGAGTGTTCGGAGTCTTGGCGACGACGCTCCTGTTGTTCGGCGCAGGGATCGCGCTGCGCGGCGAATCCGTCGCCCGCTTCATTCCGGCGTTCTTGACGGTATTTGCCTCGGCCGTCGTTGCGTACGTGCTCGCCGGGCAAAACGTCGTGAAGTATTACAACCTGGAGTACGCGCTCTGGGCGATTGCGTTCGGGATGATCGTCAGCAACACGATCGGCACTCCGCGGTTCCTTCGGCCGGCGCTGCGCACGGAGCTCTATATCAAGACCGGCTTGGTATTGCTCGGCGCCGAGATTCTGATGAGCCGGCTGCTCGTGCTCGGCCTCCCCGGCATTTTCGTGTCGTGGGTCGTCACGCCGATCGTGCTGATCGGCACCTATCTCTTCGGCCAATACGTGCTGCGCATCGAGTCGCGTTCGCTGAATATGGTGATCTCGGCCGACATGTCGGTTTGCGGCGTCTCGGCGGCGATCGCCACGGCCGCGGCTTGCCGCGCGAAGAAAGAGGAGCTTTCGCTGGCGATCGGCATTTCGCTGTCGTTCACCGTGATCATGATGGTCGTCATGCCGGCCGTGATTCGCGCCGTCGGTATGAACGACGTTTTAGCCGGCGCGTGGCTCGGCGGCACGATCGACTCGACCGGCGCGGTGGCGGCGGCCGGCGGCATGCTCGGTCCGACGGCCCTCGAGGTCGCCGCGACCGTCAAGATGATTCAAAACATCCTGATCGGCGTCGTGGCGTTCGGCGTCGCCGTCTATTGGGTGATGTACGTCGAACGCGACCCGGCGGCGCCGCGGCCGGGCATCGGGGAAATCTGGAAGCGGTTTCCGCGCTTCATTCTCGGCTTCGTCGGCGCTTCCCTCGTGTTCTCGGCCGTCTACTCGACCGGGCCGGCGGGGGCGGCGCTGACTGAAACGGCGATCGCCGGCATGAGTGAACCGCTCCGCGGTTGGCTCTTCTGTTTGGCGTTCGTCAGCATCGGCCTGGAGACGAACTTCCGCGAATTGTCCGCCTACCTCAAGGGAGGCAAGGCGCTGACGCTCTACGTCTGCGGGCAGACGCTGAACCTCGCACTGACGCTGCTGATGGCTTGGCTCATGTTCGAGGTGGTGTTTCCCCAGGCGACGACGGTGTTGTCACGATGAAGCGCGATCGTACCACCGTCCGCGACCGAGCCGCCGCGTGCGTCGACAAGCCGTTCGATGCCGCGCAAGCGTCGACGTCTCCGTCCTGCCGGCAATGGCTCCGGCTTGCTGCGACGTTGAGCTTCGTGCTGGTCGCGTGGGGCGTCGTCCTTCCTCGGCTCAGTGCCGTGCCTGCCGTAGCCGACCATGTCGCGACGCAACAGCGACTGGACATCGATCCCAGCGCCTTGTTCTACACGGAACTAAAAATGTCGGCCGGCGTCGCCCATCGACGAGAACGGTCCGTGGAAGACGCCGCCGCCGAGTTTTGGCGGCCGGGGCGTAATTGAGAGCCGCACGCGGCAATCCGCCGCCAAGGGACGCCGCCGAGCGACGACGCTGAAGTCGTCCCCGGCAAATCCGCCCCAGTACACCCGACAGGATTCGAACCTGTAACCCTCGGTTCCGAAGACCGATGCGCTATCCAA
>CAZWDN010000242.1:0-3156 GCA_964633125.1 uncultured Pirellula sp.
TCGACGGCACCTTTATGTGGCTGATGGAAGAGATCGGCGAATTGGCGAGCTGCCTGCGTAACGGCACGCATGAGGAGCGGCTCGGCGAGTTCGCCGACGTGATCGCCTGGCTCACGACGATCGCCAACGTGGCGGGCGTGGACCTTACCGAAGCCGTGATGAAGAAGTACGGCTCGGGCTGCCCCGGCTGCAACCAGTTTCTTTGCACCTGCGACAATGCGGAGAAGCCGTGATGGCGGCGACGTCGATACGATCGCGCCGATTGCACGGCCTCGTCGTCGCGGCGGCGCTCGGCTGCGCGAATGTCGCGGCGGCGCTGTGGGCGCAAGCGCCGCAAGCCGCGCCGCAGGTCCCCGTGTTTCGTACGGTGCAAGCCGGCACGGAAGGTTTCTATAAGCTTGGCTGTTGGACGCCGGTCACCGTGGGGATCGAAGCGAGCGATAAGTCGCAATCGGCGATGCTCGTGTTTTCCGTCGCCGACGCCGACGGCGTTCCTTGCGACTACCCGCCGATTCCCGTGCAGTTATTAGGCGGGCGCGTCACTCAGGCGACCGGCTACGTCCGCTTCGGCAACGCCGAAGCGACCCTTGAAGCAAAGCTCCTCACCGAACACGACGGTCTGATCACCGAGAAGTTTCAGACCGATGCGTTCGACGAGCGGCCGCACCTTGACTACCCGTTGCCGCTCGGCGAGCGGCTGGTGGTTTGCGTCGGCCGATCGTCGACGCTCCGCCAGGTTGCGGAAGCTTCGACGCGAGGGGAGCGTGCGAAGAAGGTGCATGTCGCACAAGTCGACGACGTGCTACGGTTGCCGACCCGCGCCATGGGCTACGAAGGGGTCGACGCCGTCGTGCTGGCGGCCGATAAGTTGGGGCGGTACGCGTCACTCGCGTCGGACTCGGCCCAAGCCGCCGCGCTGCGAGAGTATGTGCGCTTCGGCGGAAGGCTGATCGTCGTCTGCGGTACCGATGCGCGGCAGTTGTTGGGCGGCAACGGACCCTTGGCGGAGATCGCGGGTTTGAAAATGGGGGATGCCGTATCGCTTCCCCGCACCGCGGCGCTCGAGGAGTATGTCGGCGGCAATAAGCCGCTCCGCGCGACGGCGGCGGCGTTGACGCAATTAAGCATTCCGCGAGCCGAGGCGCCGACCGGCGTCGTCGAACTTGCCGAGGGGGACTTGCCCCTCATCGTACGGCAGGCGTCCGGCTTCGGTTCGGTCGCTTGGATCATGCTCGACTTGGAGCACGGCGTGCTCGCCGAGTGGCCCGGCCGTTCGCATTTGTTGGCGAAGGCGATGAGCGCCGCGCTCGACTCCGTTACGATCGACGGCCTGCAAAACTCCGCGCCGCCGACGACCTACTCTTACAACTACGGCTACAACGATCTCGCGGGTCAATTGCATCAGGCCGTCGATCAGTTCGCCGGCGTGCGCGTCGTGCCGTTCTTCGCCTTGGCGTTGCTGGTGATCGCGTATATTGCGTTGATCGGTCCCGGCGACTATCTGCTGGTGCGGCGGTTGTTCAAACGGACCGAGCTGACATGGCTGACGTTTCCCTTGATCGTGGTCGTCACTTCGACCGCGGCATACTTTGCCGCCGTGGCGCTCAAGGGAGACCAATTGCGGACCAATCAGGCCGACGTGGTGGACTGCGACGCCGAACTCGGTATTGTGCGCGGACGCACCTTCGCGGGCGTGTTCAGTCCGGTAAGTCGCGCATACGACGTACGCGTCGATATGCCGGCGAAGTTGTTGCCCGGCAAACTCTCGTCGAGCCGGCTTACAACGACTTGGTTCGGCGCGCCGGGCGAAGGGCTCGGCGGAATGCATCGTCGCGATATGGCTTCGTCCTGGTTTTCCACCGCCTATCAAACCTCCGGCGACTTAAGCATGCTCGAAGGCGCGCCGATCAAGGTGTGGTCGAGCAAGCTCTTTCTCGGCGCTTGGCAAACGCAAACCGATGCCGAACTGCACGCCGAACTCACGGAAGCGGCCGACGGCGAGCTGACGGGTACGTTGAAAAACCCGTTTGCCGCGGCGTTGGAACCTTCGCTCTTGTGCTACGGATCGCGAGCTTACAAAGTACCGGCGCTCGGCCCCGGCGCAGCGCGCGATCTCGCCGGCCTGGAATCTCGTGATCTGACCGGCTTGTTGGCGAACGCCGAGATCATGATTCGCAAGCAACGCGAACTCAGCCCGGGCGTGCGCTCGCAAGTGCACGACGTATCGGGCCAAGACCCGGCCGAGATTCTCATGAAAATGATGTTCTATCAATCGCTGGGAGGCGCCGAACACACCCGCTTGGCGAACGACGAGTTTCCACAATTGGACTTTAGCGAACTATTGAAACTGCGCCGGGCCGTGCTGGTGGCGTCGTTGGGCGCCGCCGGCTCCGAAGCGGAAAAGGCCGCCGAGCCGCGCTTGGTCGTCGCCGCCGACGGCGCGGACGTCGCTCGTGAGCACGACTTGCACCGCACGATCGTAAGACTCGCGATTCCCGTTCGCAGCGCCGAAAAGCCGACGAGCAAGTAGCATTCTCATCCGCCTCATCCACCACCTATCCTTCGAAGATACACCGTGATTGAAACCCGCGATCTCACGAAGAAGTACGGCGAGCTGTTCGCCGTGAAATCGTTGAACTTGAAGCTCGACAAGGGGGACGTCTTCGGCTTCATCGGCCCCAACGGCGCCGGCAAGACGACGACGATGCGCATCCTGGCGACGCTCCTGAATCCGTCCTGGGGCGAAGCGTACGTTTGCGGACAGTCGATCTATAAGAACCCGAAAGAGATTCGCCGTTCGATCGGCTACATGCCCGACTTCTTCGGCGTGTACGACGATATGAAAGTGATCGAGTATCTGGAGTTCTTCGCGGCTTGCTATCGCATTAAGGGGCCGGCCCGTCGCAAAGTCTGCGACGACGTGTTGGAACTCGTCGACCTCGGCTACAAACGCGACGCCTTCGTGACGAGCCTGTCGCGCGGTATGACGCAGCGGCTCGGCTTGGCCCGCGTGCTCTTGCACGACCCGCAAGTGCTCTTGCTCGACGAACCGGCGAGCGGCCTCGATCCGCGCGCCCGCATCGAGATTCGCGGGCTGCTCAAGGAACTGCGCGGCATGGGGAAAACCATCATGGTCTCCAGCCACATTCTGCCCGA
>CAZWDN010000242.1:3256-7819 GCA_964633125.1 uncultured Pirellula sp.
TTCAGGGCCGCTTGAGCCGCTTGCGACATGAAGCGCAGGTCGCTGGCGACGGCGATGAACTGCATGCCTTGTTTGGCTCGCGCAAGGGCCGATTCGACGTCCATCGCGTGGATGCCGGTCGGGCAGCCGGTCTTCTTTCCGGCGGCGACGACGCCGTCGATCATGGCTTCAAATTCCGCCTCGGTCGGCTTCGGGGCCCCTTCTTTCCGCATCTGCCAACGCAGATCGTTCGGGCCGACGAAGATGGCGTCGCAACCTTTCTCGGCGTAAATCGCTTCCGCGTTCGCCACGCCCTGAGGGCTCTCGGTTTGCAGCACGACGAGAACTTCGTCGTTCCACTTTTCGTAGTATTCCAACGCCGTCGTGCCGAAGTTCATCGAGTGCATGCCGCCGCCGATGCTGCGATTGCCGACCGGCGGGTATTTCGCGGCACGGATCGCCGTGCGGGCCTGTTCGACCGTGTCGACCATCGGCACGACGATGCCCCAAGCGCCGGCGTCGAGCACGCGCTTGATGTAATGGTGTGAACCTTCCGGTACGCGCGCCAAGGGGACGCAGCCGGCGTCGGCGATCGCGCCGAAAATCGACGTGGCTTGCGACCAATCGATGGCCGAATGCTCCATGTCGAGCGTGAGCCAATCCCAGCCCATGCGTGCGAGGACGCGCGTGGCGTAAAGGTCGCCGTATGCGAGCCAAGTGCCGAACGTGGGTTTGCCTTCACGGAGCTTGCGTTTGACGGGATTGGTGCGCATGCGGAGGGGCCGGGGGTGAGGGGCCAAGGGTGGGTAAAAGTCAAATTATTGTCGCAAAGCGGCCCGGTATCGCAATCCCTTTTGCCGAGCCGCGGCTTGCGATAAAGTGACTCCAACGATTTGCACGAAAGACGGATGTCCGCTCGCTTGCGCGTCGGGGCTTGTATTTCGTAGCTTCATTCCTGTCGACTGCTCACCGCCTATCGCCGACTATGTCCACCGAATTCACTACTGTTGCTCAGGTCGGCGGAATACCCGAGGGGCAAGGCATTACGGTCGTCGTCAACGGCCGGTTGGTCGCCGTGTTTAACGACGGCGGCAAGTTCTTCGCCATCGATGATTTGTGCCCGCATATGGGGGCCTCGCTCGGCGCCGGTGAAGTGCACGACGGCGCGGTGATCTGCCCGTGGCATGCTTGGCGCTTCGGGCTTTGCGACGGTACGTGGCGCGATAACCCGAAGCTGAAGGTCGATCACTTCGAAACGCGCGTCGTCGGCACGGACATTCAGGTATGCGTCCCGCCGAAAGTGCCGCCGACTCTGGCCCCGTAACGTGGCGCCGTAACGTCGTCCACCGTCGATTAAAGCGTCAGCGATTCGCCCGGCTTGAGCACCGTCGGAATGCACGACGTTTCAGCCCGCACGCGCTCGGCCCATTGTTCGGGGTTCTGCGCGATCGGCGGCCAGGTGCCGTAATGCGCCGGCAACACGTGCTTGGGCGCGAGCCATTTCACGGCCTGCAGCGCGTCGTCGGGACCCATCGTGAACAGGTCGCCGATCGGCACGACCGCCAAATCGAGTTCGCGGGCGCCGATCAATTGCATATCGGAGAAGAGGGCCGTATCGCAAGCGAAGTAGAGCATCTTGCCGGCGATCGAAAAGAGAAAGCCGCCCGGGTTGCCGCCGTAGGAGCCGTCGGGAAGTTGCGAACTGTGGAAGGCGAGAGTCGATTGCACGTCGCCGAAGGCGTGCCGCGACCAGCCGCCGAGATTGCCGCCGACGGTGTGTTTGACCCCGTGCGCGGCGAGCCAGGAGCAGATTTCGTAATTGGAGATGACCGTGGCGCCGGTGCGCTTGGCGATTTCGATGGTATCGCCCACATGGTCGCCGTGACCGTGAGACACGAGGATGAAGTTCGGCGCGACGTCTTTCGCCTTGAGCGGCGCCGTCGGCGAATCGTTCAGAAACGGATCGATGATTAGCAAATGCTCGCCGCTGCGAATGGTCCAGCAGTTGTGCCCGAGCCAAGTGACGACGACGGACATCGTGCGACTCCTGTGTACGAGAACGTTGTCAGAGTAACGTTGCGGCCGTGGTCTCGTCGGGCGCGGTCGCTTCCAGCACCTTAACGGCCGCGATCCACTGGCACAATTCCCCGATGCCGACGTCGTGCAGCCGTGTCAGGCGAATCTCCGCTTCCGGAGCGAGCGTTGCGTATTCGGCCGCGAGACCGTCGATCAGCGGCGGCGATAAGCGGTCGCGTCGCGGTGACTCGCACCAGAGGTGCAACGTCGGCGAGTGCGGCCGAGCATGCAGACGTCGAAGCCCTTCATTGCGGAACGGGGCCATGACTTCCAGCGGCGTGTGATCCCCGGCGGACCAGAGTTCCGCCAAGCTCTCAGCCATGGGAAGCAAGGCATGATGCCAAGCGGCAATGCGGCACTCCGGCCGGCGCAGATAATCGGCCAGTTGTACGACGGGGCTCGCTTCAGCCTGGAGCTTTTTGGCCGCTTCCCAGAACCAGACGGAGCCTCGCAGTAGGGAAACCGTGTCGACTCCGATAGCCGTCGCCGCCAACAGGGCCGGGCCGCTTGCCGGCGCGACGGCCGGCAACAACGGCATCGGCGTGTGCGGCGTTCCCTCAGAGAGCAGCAACTTGCCTTGTTCGACGTCGGCGGCCTGCACGAATAGCCGTGCGCGAAGTTCGTCGTCGGTCGTCGCCACTTCGCGCAAAGCCTGCACCAGCGGCGTTGCGCAAGCGGCGACGGCTTCCCGCTGCGAGGCTTCGCCGTCGTCTTGCGGGCCGACAATCGCCAACGCCCAGCGGTCGTGCAATGTCGGACCGTCGCACGCGCGGCGCACCAGATCGAGAGCCGCCTGGAGGAGATCGTTGTCGCCGGCCGCTTCCAGTAGGACGACGCGCGCTCGCCCCGCCCTGCCCCCTTGCAAAAGCAGGTTGTGAAACGGATGCGCGCAGGCATCCACAAGCTGCCGTGCCGGGGCGACTGCCGCCGCCGGACCGACGATCAACAGCGTTTCGCATTCGGCGGCCGCGATGTTGGCCGGAGCCACGACCTGCCCGAGCGGGCTGCGCGTTCGTTCGCGAAAGTACGTCGAAAGCAGACGGCCGGGCGTCTCAAGAACGTCCCCGGCGAACTTGTCATGCATCAGCCTGTGCCAAGCCGCGGCAGCGCGCGCCGTCGGCGGCGCGGTCGGGAAGCGGCTGCGCACATACGAAACGGGGGCGTTACGGTTGGTCATAAATACTTGCAATCTGCGCAGTTTTGCGCCTGCGTGCGACGGGGGAAACGGCGGGAACGGCGTTTCAGCCCTTGTCGCGCGGCCGCATTTTGTTAACACAATAGGATTGCCGTCCGCAAGTGCCGTCGGACTTCGGCAAACTCCCTACTGCATAAGGTTTTCTCGCATGGACATGCACGCGTTGACCCGAAGTTTGCACGCCAAGAACGATTCCAAAATCGTCATGCTCGTCGCCGACGGGCTCGGCGGCTTGCCGCAAGCTCCGGGCGGACTCACCGAACTCGAAACCGCCAAGACGCCGAATCTCGACGCTCTGGCGGCTCGCGGCGTGCAAGGGGGCAGCATTCCCGTGAAGCCGGGCATCGCTCCGGGGAGCGGCCCCGGGCACTTGGGTCTCTTTGGTTACGACCCGCTCGCGTACGTGATCGGACGCGGCGCGCTCGAGGCCACGGGCATCGGCTTCGAACTCGGCCCGAAGGACGTGGCGATCCGCGGCAACTTCTGCACGCTCGGCCCCGACGGCAAGATCACCGATCGCCGCGCCGGCCGCATTAGCAGCGAAGAGAGCGCCCCGCTGGCCGTGAAGCTTCGCGAGGTGAAAATTCCCGGCGTCGAAGTGTTCGTCGAACCGGTGAAGGAACATCGCTTCGTCGTGGTGCTGCGCGGCGAAGGACTCGGCGGCGACGTGCACGACACCGACCCGCAAGCCGTGGGCGTGCCGCCGCTGAAGCCGAAGGCCGCCAACGCCGCGAGCGAGAAGACCGCCGCGGCCGCCGCGGAGTTCGTTAAGCAGGCCGAGCAGCTTCTCAAGGGGCAGCCGAAGGCCAACGGCCTCACGCTGCGCGGCTTCTCGCCGAAACCCGCCCTGCCGAGCTATGAAGAAGTGTACGGCTTGAAGGCGGCCGCCATCGCCGTCTATCCGATGTACAAGGGTCTCGCACGCCTCGTCGGCATGGACATCATCGGCAAGGCGCAAACGCTCGACGAGCAAATGCAGGTGCTGGAAGAAAACTGGAGCAAGTACGACTTCTTCTTCATCCACTTCAAGTACACCGACAGCACCGGCGAAGACGGCAACTTCGCCGCGAAGGTGAAGCGTACGGAAGAACTCGACGCCGCGGTGCCTCGCATCACGGCGCTCAAGCCCACGGTGTTGATCGTCACCGGCGACCACAGCACGCCGAGCTTCTTGAAGAGCCATAGCTGGCATCCCGTGCCGACGCTCTTAGTCTCCGATTGCTGCCGCTTCGACAACTCGACGGAGTTCAGCGAACGTGCCTCGCGCGTCGGCGGCCTCGGTCAGTTTGAAGCGAAGTATCTGATGATGCTCG
>CAZWDN010000243.1:0-7811 GCA_964633125.1 uncultured Pirellula sp.
CGCGCATTACGGCCATCTATGCCGCGCTCAAGTGCGGCTGAACGGCGTGACGATTATCGACGAGCGCGACGGTAACATGCGCCTCGACATCCGCGAAATGCGTAACGATCCGACGAAGAAGGCCGAGGTCGCCAAGCTGCTCGTGGGCCGGCAGGTGACGTATCCCGCCAAGCTGGAGGCAGGCCGGTGGTATGCGCTGGTCGTGGAAACGGTCGGCGACGAAATGCGCGTGACGATCGACGGCGTGCCCGCCGCCTATCTGAAATCGTCCGGCATCGCGCACGCCACGAAGTCGAAAATCGAACTCGGCGTGGCGGGAAAGCACGGCTGGTTCGACGACCTAAAAGTCTGGAACGCCGCACCGGTGAAGTAGCAGTTCTCCCCTGGCAGGCCACCAATGAACGTTTTGCGTTTTGCGCTCGTGCTGCTCGTCATGGCCGCCGGATCGCCGTTGCGGGCCGCGCCCCAACCGAACGTGCTGTTCATCGCGGTCGATGATCTGCGGTGTGAGCTGGGCTGTTACGGTTCGAAGGTCGTGCAGTCGCCGAATATCGATCGGCTCGCGGCGTCGGGCGTAGCCTTTACGCGGGCCTATTGTCAGCAGGCTGTGTGCAACCCCTCGCGGGCGAGCGTGCTCACGGGCTTGCGACCCGATTCGACCAAAGTATGGGACCTCGTTACGCCGCTGCGTTCGACGGTGCCCGACGTCGTGACGTTGCCGCAATACTTCAAGCAGCAGGGCTACTTCACCGTCGGCCTCGGGAAAATCTATCACAATATTTTTCCCGATCCCAAGTCGTGGAGCGTGCCGGAAACCAAGCCGAAAAACACCGCCGTTTGGTCCGCCGACGCCCAACGACGACTCGCGCAGCGAAAGCAAGAGATGCGACGGGAGGGAAAGCCCCAGAGGCAAATCGAGCGCTTGCGCGGCCCGGCCACTGAGGCCGAAGACGTGCCTGACGTACGACGCACCGACGGGGCGTTGGCGGAGCTGGCGGTGGGGCAATTGCGCGAATTGAAATCGCGCGAGGGGCCGTGGTTTCTTGCGGTCGGATTCATCATGCCGCATTTGCCGTTTACGGCGCCCAAAAAGTATTGGGACCTCTACGACCCGGCAAAGTTGGCGCTTGCGCCGAACCCGTTCCCGCCGCAGGGGGCGCCGCCGCACGCGATGGGAGGCATGTACGAACTGCGCGACTACATGGACTTCACCCATGCGAAAGATCCCCCGGCCGTATTAACCGAGGCCGAGCAGCGCCGCTTGAAGCACGGCTACTACGCCGCCGCAAGTTTTACCGACGCTCAGATCGGACGAGTGCTCGACGAATTGGAAGACCTCGGCATCGACGACGAGACGATCGTCGTCTTATGGAGCGATCATGGGTGGAAGCTCGGCGAGCACGCCGGCTGGTGTAAGCAGACCAACTACGAACTCGACACGCGCTCCCCGCTGATCGTTCGTCGTCCCGGCGCGAAGGGGAACGGTTCGCCGAGCAACGCGCTCGTCGAGTTCGTCGATATCTATCCGACCTTGTGCGATCTCGCCGGTTTGCCGATCGCGCCGACGCTGGAAGGTCGCAGCTTTAAAGCGCTGCTGGAACAACCGGAGGCGACGTTCAAGGACGCCGCATTCAGCCAGTTTCCCCGCAAACTCCCCGGACGCGAACTCATGGGCTACGCCGTCCGCACGGAGCAGTATCGCTATGTCGAATGGCTCGATCGCGCCACGGGCGAATTGGACGCCGTGGAACTCTACGATGAACAAGCCGACGCGGATGAAAACGTCAATATCGCCGCAATCGCCGCGCATGCGGAAACGGTGCGTCGACTCAGCGAGCGCCTGTGGCGGAACTTTGCTAAGCCGTAGTTCTTAATTCGTCCGACTCGGTGCCATGTCGTCGGCGACGGTTGGGGCCGGCGCTAGCGGAACACGCCCGCGTCGTACGCCGGCCAGAATTGAGCCGGCGGGCCTTTTTGTTCCATCGACGGGCCGATCTCTTGGCAGCGCGGCAGCGACCGGGCCGCTTCGATGCCCGCCGTGATCTTGCCGGGCGTGAAGACGAGTCGCGTCAGCGGCAGGCCGGCGAGCGGCGTCAGGTCGGTCGCCTCGCAGCCGGCCATGTTCAAACGCTCGAGCCGCGGCAGGCGACGTACGACGGCGATGCTGCGGACTTTGGTCCCTTCGATCGTCAGCGAAATCAGCGGCGCACCGGCCAGCGGCTCGATATCGTCGATCGGAGCGTTGTTCAACCAGAGCTCGTGCAGCGGCGCGCCTTGCAAAGGGCCGACGTCACGCACTTGCGTGTTCATCAGCCGGACCTCGTTAAGCGGCATGCCGCGGAGCGGACCGAGGTCGGCCGCCGGCGTGTCGTTGAGCGAGATCGCCGAGAGCTTCATTCCTCGCAGCGGTTTCAAATCGGTGAGCGGATTCTCTTCCGCGTAGAACGCTCTCAGAGGTTGGCCGGCCAAAGGGCTCAAGTCGGTGACGCCGGTGCCGCGCAGATCGATCGCCAGCAACAGTTCGTTTTCAAACTGCGCTTGGGCCATGCCGTTGTAACCGGCGTTCGCACGCTTCAGCGCGGCGTGTAATTCGTCAAGATTGCGAATCGGCGTCGCCTTCACGGGGGCGGCGGGGGCGGAGGTCGTCGTCCCCGCCGATCCGGTCGGCGCGGGGGGCGCACTCTTGTCGCAGCCGAACGTCAGCAGCAGGGTCGTCAGGAACGTTAATCCGAAGCGATACTCAATCACGCGATGGCTTCCTCGAAACTTCGTGAGAACGTGCGGCGCACTCAAATCGAGGCCTACTGTAGTGGAGTTGACGACAATTGCCAGCCATACGCGGGACGGCGGCGGGCAATTTGTCGGTGCGTAAAGCGAATATGCGTCGTGGTTTACGAGTCGGGCGCAGAGCGACCGCCGAATGCCGGCACGGTTGCTGCTTTGATCCTAGGCGGCGAAGCGATCGACGACACGTCGAAAACGCGCCGCACCGGACAACTTGGGACTGGGGGTCGAATTTTGGCCCGGACCCCTCTGCCATCGGCCCTCAGTCCCATTTTAAAACGCGATTCGATTGCTACGAAACGCGCCGCAGCGGGTCGGCCTCGCGGCGGGCGGCCCAGACCTTGGCGCGGGGGAACGCCTGCTGCAGATCGACGGCCAAGAGTTCGAGCGCGAAACGCTCGCTCGCATAGTGGCCGACGAGCACCAGCCCGATGCCCGCCGCTTCGGCTTCGAGCGCCGTGTGAAAGTTGGCCTCGCCCGTGAGGAAGCAATCGGCGCCGACGGCCACGGCCTGTCGCAATAAGTCGCCGCCGCTGCCGCAGCAGATCGCCACGCGGCACACCTGTCGATCAGCCGGGCCGACGACTGCCGCGTCCGCCGCTTTCAACACGGCCTGAGCTTGTTTGGCAAACGCGTCGAGCGACACGGCTTGAGCCGGCTCGCCTTGCCGGCCGACGCCGACCTGGGGGTCGCCGGCCGTCGCAATCGGGCTGAGCGGCGCGATGTTCGTCAGCTTGAGCATCTCCGCCAAACGCTGATTGATGCCGCGCGCCGCGGAATCGAAGCCCGTGTGCGGGCTATAAACGGAAATGCCGGCCGACGCCAACCGCCAGATGCGTCCGCCGTCGAACGAGCCCGTCGTAACGGTCTTGAGCGGGCGAAACGGCAAAGGGTGATGGACGATGACGAGATCGGCCCGCTCCGCGACGGCTTCTTCGACGACGTCGCGCGTCAGCGAGAGGCAGGTCATGATGCGGTCCGCGGGGCGCTCGGCGTCGCCCAGGAGCAGTCCGACGTTATCCCAATCGGCGGCGAGCGACTTCGGCGCGAATGCCTCCATGAACGCGCCGACCTCGGCGACGGTCGTCATGGCTTTTCTCCGACGGTAAAGCGACGGCTGAGCACGCGATCTCCCTCTTGTTCCTCGGCCCGAAGCCAAAGCGTCTTGCCGACGAGGCTCGCGCCGTCGGGAATGCGATAGCTGCGCACGTCGATTCCCGGGGGGAGTTCGACGACTTGAGCGCGCATGCGACGCTGGTTGGGGGCGTACAAGTAGCAGCGGAAACTCACGTTGCGCTGCGAGTTGTTGACGAGTCGCTGTTCCACTTCCAATTCGTCGCCGACAAAGCGCGTTTCGACTTCCAGCACGACTTCGTTATTGCCGATCTGCACCTGGCGGTAAAGTTGGAACTGTCGCCTGCGTTCGCCGTTCAAGTCGTTCTCGATACGGAGCAGGTGAAAACCGGTCTCGGCCGACAGCGGCAGGACGACGTCGAACGTGAGGTTTTGCTTCTCCCCTTCGGCCAGTGAAATATCGAAACTGCGCGGACGAATCTGCCACCCGTCCGGTCCGTTGACGGAGATCTTGCCTTGGACCGGTTGCTTGAAGGTGTTGGTGATCGTGAGCGTGCAGGGGAGCGGTTCGCCGAACACTTCACGCAACTGCGGCCGCTCGATTTTGCAGCCGCGATCCCAGATAAACGTGTCGCGGTCGAGGCCGACGCCGATGATCGGCACCGGCCCGACGTTGACGACGCGTTTGCCGCCGGCGACGTGCGGCGCGATCGGGCGGCCCCAGAGGTCGTAGAACTTCACGCCGTCGAGTTCCGCGGTTTCGGTGCCGGGCGTCGGGCTGCTGATGATGAGCACCGCGTCGCGCTCGCGCAAGAATAGGCGGTTGTCGCTGTTTCCCGGCAGTCGCAACGAGCCGGCCGGCTGCGCTCCTTCGAGCACCGCGGTAATCGTGCGCCAAGGGAGATAGAGTTCGCCCGGCTCGCCGTTGCGACCGAGCAGCCCGGTCTCGGTATGGAACGGTTCCACGAAAAACAGCGAGGTGTTCTGAGCGGATTTGGCCGCCATGACCCGATCGACGAGGTCCGCCGCACGGTCTTCCGACGAATAGTCGTTGCGCGGCAGGGCCGACATGCTCAGCCAGCGTTGCACGCCGGGGGCTTCGCTCGACTCCAGACAACGCTGCATTTCGTCGGCGGTAAGTTCCGGCGTCGCCGTCATCGCCAAGTAACGCCATGCCGGATGTTCGGCCCGCGGCGGCTCCGTCGACCAGGACCAAGCCACGCCGAGCATCGCGTCCTGTTCGATGCGATCGAATTCCTCTTTGACGACGCGAATGCGTTCGACCGCACCCGGCAGCGATTCGAAGCCCAGGTCACGATCGTCGCCGAGTTGCCAGCCGCGCACCTTAAACGCAAGGTCGAGCAAGATCGGTTCGATGCCGGGGAGCCATTGGTCGCGCTCTTGGCGAAACACTTGCGCCGCGGAGACGTCGTCGACGGGCACGCCGGCTTCGGAAGCGACGTGTCGCGGGGACAACGTGCCGATGACGCCGATGCCTTGCACGTTAAGGCGCTCGATGAATTTCTTGAGCTTCGTCCCCGCGCCGGCGTCTTTCGGATCGAACCACACCGGATACTTGAGACGCCGCACGCCGGATTCATGGAGCAACGAGTGCAGGTGATCGTCGTGCGGAACGTACTCCGGATGCAGAATGCTCCAGCCGAACTCATTGCCGACGTTCGCCTCGGGATCGCGCAGCGCGCCGAGCGGCGCCGTGACGACGAGCGACGTCGCATCTTCTTGGATCAACCCTTGCTTGCCGAAAACGCTGACGACTCCCTGATAGTATCCCGGCTCGCGCAAGTCGGGCTTCCAAGTAAACGACCGCGGATCGTTCGGCCGGCGCGGATCGAAGTACGACGATTGCTCTTCGTCCGTGCATTGCTTCCCCGCGCGATCGTAGAGCTTCAGTCGGGCGCGGACCGTCGGTTCGTTGAGGCCGGTGAGCGTCAGAGTCAGCTCGACCGGCTCGCCGAGCGGGAAGATGTTGAAGGGGCGTCCGCCGCGCACGTTTTTGCGCGGCAGCTTGCCGATCCACACGTCGTCGAACCTCGCTGCGCCGCGCAAGTCGGCTTCGGCGCCGGACATGGGGCCGACGTGGAGTTCGACGTCGACGAACCGCACGGCCGGGTCGTCGCAGTAGGCCGGCCCGATGCGCACTTGCGCCCACTCGCGATTGCCACGAAAGCGCGGGCCGATCTCCGTTTGAATCGGCTGCTTCTTTTCGTCGAGAAAACGCAGCGCGAGATAGGCCTCGTCGTGCTTGAGATCCGTCGTGTTGATATACGCCTCGGCGACGTACTCGCTCCCCGGGTCGTACGGCTGGGGCGGGCTGCTCGCCGCCGCGGCGCCGCCGTCAAGCGTCAGTCGAAAGCAAAAGTCGCCTTGCGGCGAGGCCTCGCGCGCGATTTTTAATTCTAGAAAGTGCGGATAGCCGGGCCCCCGCCGTCGTTGCCAGTTTTGCGGCCAACCGTCGAAGTCGTCGTCGGAGCTTTCTTCGAAATCGCACCGATAGATCGGCACCGCTCCGGCGTAGCGGCCTTCAATAGGCGCATCGCCGGCGGCGGCTACAATCAGCAGGCTCAGCAGTAACGACATGTCGGCGATTTCCTCGGGGCGCTGTAGGTCGGTATCGACCGAATGCCGGCAAGTTCCGGAAGCCAAATCGGATAGTCGTTACAATCGCTAGGGTTTGACGCATTCGCCGGACGCGTCGTTGCCGGCAGTGCCGTCGCGTCGCGTCTGTTTTCGCGCCGTCTTTTTTCGAGGAGTTGCCGTGCCTGCGTTGCGTATCGCCGTACAGTTGAAGTGTTTGCCGCTCCCGTTGCCGAAGGCGATCGCCAAGGCGCGCGAAATGGGGGCGCAAGCCGTGGAATTCGACGCGCGCGGGCCACTGCGCCCCGCCGACCTGACGGCGACGGCGATTCGCGAAGTGCGCAAGCTGCTGGAAGACCACGAACTCACGGTCGCGGCGGTGGAGTTTCAGACGCGCCGCGGCTACGGCGTCGTCGAAGATCTCGATCGCCGCGTGGAAGCTACGAAGTCGGCCATGCGCATGGCCCGGCAACTCGGCTGCGACCTGGTCGTGAATCAGGTCGGCCAAGTGCCGGCCGATTTGAATTCGCCCGAAGGACAGATGCTCGTCGAAGTATTGCGCGACCTCGGGCTCCATTCGCAGCATGCCGGCGCTTGGCTGGCGGCGGAAACGTGCAGCGAAAGCGGCGCCGACCTGCGCCGCCTAATCGACGCGCTCCCCAAGGGCTCGCTCTTCGCGACGCTCGATCCGGGCAACTTACTCATCAACGGCTTTTCGGCCATGGAAGCCGCCGAAGCGCTGAGCGATGCCATCCGGCACGTGCATGCCCGCGACGCGGTGCGCGACATCGGTCGCAAGCGGGGGCTGGAAGTGCAGTTTGGACGCGGCGCCATCGATTGGCCGGCATTGCTCGGTTTGCTGGAAACGCAGGGCTACCGCGGGTTCGTTTCCGTCGAACGGGAAGAGTCAGAGAATCGCCTGCTGGAAATCGCCCAGGCCGTGCGGTACCTTGCAGGCATCTGAACCGCTCGAATTCCCACTTGCGACGGCCCGTTGATAGGACGCCTACCTATGACACGCTTCATTTCCCTCCGCTGCCTTTCGTTGTTTTGCGCCGCCTTGTTCGCGTCGGCGTCGCTGAGCGCCGATGTATCGGCCGCCGAAGCGGCCAAGGCCGACAAGCTTTCGCAGTCCGAACTGGAAAAGGGCTTCGAAGAAAGCCTCTCGGGCTGCGTGTTTCGCGGCTACTTCACGCTGCGAGGCCAAGAGCAAGCCAAGGGGCTTAAGGAAGAGAAATACACGATCACCAGCGTCAAGAAGTTGCCCGGCGACGACGATCTGTGGGTCTTCAACGTTCGCATTCAATACGGCGACCATGACGTGGCGCTGCCGCTCACGTTGCAAGTGAAGTGGGCCG